>JAYOYG010000016.1:0-16536 GCA_038153445.1 Pseudomonadales bacterium | reverse complement strand
TTTTCGACATAACCAGGACGCTTGGAACCGGGAAGCGCGGGCCGGGGAGCGCTGGTCCACGCCGGTCTCCGAAGCGGCGTTGAACGGGGCCCGGGCCGGGCGCCCGGAGATTTTTCTGACCCCCAACCGACCGGTCCCCGCACCCTGGCTTGATTCCCTCGCCGGGTCCCGGGTGCTGGCCCTCGCTTCCGGCGGCGGACAGCAGGCCCCACTGCTCGCCGCCGCGGGCGCCGAGGTGTGGAGCTTGGATGCCTCCCTCGAGCAGCTTCTCCTTGATCAGGCAACCGCGGCCCGCGCGGGCCATCGCGTGCACTGCGTGGTCGGGGATATGGCTGATCTTGGGGCCTTTCCTTCGGACCTTTTTGATTGGGTCATTAACCCGGTGAGCACGGTCTTCGTTCCCGAGGTGCGCCCCGTTTGGAGGGAAGTGGCTCGGGTACTCAAACCGGGTGGGCGCTTTTTGACCGGCGTAATGAATCCCGCCTTTTTTCTCTTCGATCACGATCCCTTGGCGCCGGAGCAGCGCCCCGAGGTTCGCTATGCCCTGCCCACCAACGACCTTTTAGAGGGCGCCGATGTCAGTGCTCGGGCCATCGAGTTCAGCCACAGCCTCACGGATCTCATTGCCGGTCAGCTCGAGGTGGGCCTGGCCCTGGAAGGCTTCTTTGAGGACGACTGGGACGATGACGCCAGCCCCCTGAATCGGTACTTTCCTATCTACCTGGCAATGCACAGCCGCAAGCGGGGCTAGGGGCCCCAGGGGGAGGGGAAAATCATGGAAAAAAGGCACCCGGGCACGGCGGAACACGAAGCGTGGCTTCGAGAGGTTTCGGAACCGATCATTGACCCCGACCTTCCGATCTGCGACCCGCATCACCACCTATGGGATAGAAACGGCTACCGCTATCTGCTTCACGAACTCCTCGCGGACATTCAGTCGGGCCACCGGATTGTCAGTACGGTCCACATAGAGTGTGCAAGCATGTATCGAGCCCGGGGACCGGAGGCGCTGCGCCCCGTCGGGGAAACGGAGTTCGTCAATGGCATTGCCGCCATGAGCGCCAGTGGCGACTTCGGGGAAACGGAGGTCGCGGCGGGGATCGTAGGCTTTGCCGATCTTTGCCTTGGGGAAGGGGTCGGCCCCGTGCTTGATGCTCATCTCGCAGCGTCGTCGCGCTTTCGGGGCATTCGCCACGCAGCCAGCTTCGATCCCAGCCCCGAGGTGCGTAACGCCCACACCAACCCACCCCCGGGTCTCTATGGCCGCGAGGACTTCCGCGCGGGCTTTCGCCTGCTCGCCCCCCGGGGCCTGTCCTTCGAGGCTTGGCAATACCATCACCAGCTTCCTGAGGTGACGGCGTTGGCTCGGGCTTTCCCCGACACCACCATTATTCTTAATCATTTCAGTGGGCCCCTGGGCATCGGGCCCTACGCGGGGCAGCGCGAGGCGATCTTCGCGCAGTGGCGAAGGGACCTCGCGGAGCTGGCGAGCTGTCCAAACGTGGTGGCCAAGCTTGGAGGGCTCGTGATGCCCATCAACGGTTTTGGCTTCCATTACGCTGCCCTGCCCCCCACGTCGGATGAAATCCTTGCGGCCACGGAACCCTTTTATCGGGAGGCGCTGGCCTGCTTTGGCGCCGAGCGCTGCATGTTTGAATCAAACTTCCCCGTGGATAAGGCGAGCGTGTCCTACCCCGTGCTCTGGAATGCCTTTAAAAAGCTTGTGGCTGACGGGTCTAGAGCGGAGCGGGGGGCCCTCTTCCACGATACGGCGGTGCGTTGCTATCGCCTCGGGGTGCCCTAGGCGGCGCCCGGGAAGGCAATGAGGAGGCCCTATGGCGACGGCAGAGCCTTCTTTATACTTCCGCGCCCCAAACCCCGGAGGGCAGGCAGGTGGACTTCGAGAAACGCTATGACGTGATCGTCATCGGTGGCGGCCATGCAGGGACGGAAGCGGCCCTGGCGGCGGCGCGCCTGGGGGCGGACACCCTACTGCTGACGCAAAGCATCGAAACCATTGGCCAGATGTCCTGCAACCCGGCCATCGGCGGCATCGGAAAAACCCACCTGGTTCGGGAAATCGATGCCCTAGGGGGCGTGATGGCCCTAGCTGGCGATCGAGCGGGCATCCAGTTTCGTACCTTGAACGCGCGGAAGGGCCCCGCGGTGCGAGCCACCCGGGCTCAGGCTGATCGCGCGCTGTACCGGGCGGCTATCCGAGAATTTGTTGAGAATCAGCCCGGCCTCTCCCTCTTCCAGCAAAACGTGGTGGATCTGGTCGTGGAAGGGGATCGGGTGACGGGCGTAGTCACGCAGCTCGGACTGACTTTCCGGGCGGCCACCGTCGTGCTCACCACGGGGACCTTCCTCGGCGGCAAAATTCATGTCGGAGAAGCGCAGCACGAAGGCGGCCGGGCCGGGGATGCGCCGGCGAATGCGCTGGCCCAGCGTCTTCGGGCCCTTCCCTTTCGCGTGGGGCGCCTGAAGACCGGAACGCCGCCGCGAATTGATGGGCGCACCGTCGATTTCTCCGTGATGACGCCCCAGCCCGGGGATGAGCCGCGGCCGACGCTGTCCTTCCGCAGCGACCGGAGTGTGCATCCCCGCCAGGTCCCCTGCTGGATTACGCGCACCAATGAAGCCACTCACGCGTTGATCCGGAGCGGACTCGATCGCTCCCCCATGTATGCGGGGCGAATAGAGGGGGTGGGACCGCGCTACTGCCCCTCCGTGGAAGACAAGGTGGTGCGCTTCGAAGACAAGGACTCCCATCAGATTTTCGTGGAGCCCGAAGGGCTCAGCACCCATGAGCTTTACCCCAACGGGATCTCTACGAGCCTGCCCTTCGAGCTTCAGCAGGCCTTCCTGCGCACCATCCCGGGTTTTGAGAGGGCGCATATCACACGTCCGGGCTACGCCATTGAGTACGACTTCTTTGATCCCCGGGATCTTAAGCCCACCCTTGAAACCCATTGCGTCGAAGGGCTTTATTTCGCTGGGCAGATCAACGGCACCACGGGCTACGAGGAGGCTGCGGCCCAGGGCCTGCTGGCGGGAACGAACGCAGCGCTGCAGGTGGCGGGGGCCGCGCCCCTACTTCCGGAGCGGGACGAAGCCTACCTCGGGGTGCTGGTTGATGATTTGATTCGCCTGGGCACCCAGGAGCCCTACCGCATGTTCACCAGCCGTGCGGAATACCGCCTGCTGCTCCGCCAGGACAACGCCGATCTTCGTCTCACCCCCAAGGGTCGAGCCCTAGGGCTTGTAGGCGATGAACAGTGGGCCGCCTTTGAAGCAAAGCGCCGCACCGTAGACGACACCATCGAAAAACTTCAGCGCACCCCCTTGATCCCCGGGAGCCCTCTCGCCCAAGCCCTGGAGGGCCGGTGCCAGGTGGCCTTTGATAAGGAAGGCTCTCTTGCCCAGGCCCTTCGGCGCCCGGAAGTGCAGTGGGAGGATGTGGAGGCGGCCCTCGGCTGGGCGCCCCTCGGGGAGGCCGAGGCCGAGCAGGTGGCGGTGCAGATCAAATATGACGGCTATATTGCTCGCCAGCGCGCCGAGGTGGAGCGGCTCAAGGGGCAGGGTGCCACGGCCCTCCCTCATGACCTTGACTACACCACCGTCGCAGGCCTTTCCCACGAGGTTTGCCAAAAATTAAGCGATGCGCGCCCCGACAGCCTTGAACGGGCGGCCCGCATTCCCGGCGTCACCCCGGCGGCGGTAGCGCAGCTCGCGATTCACTTAAAGAAGCAAAGCCTTCGGTCCGCCGCGTGCTAGCGGCGGAAGGCCCGCTGAAGGCCCGCTTGGAAGCGGGGCTAGCGGAGCTGGCGGTGCCCCACGATGGCTGTGCTATCGATCGCCTGTGGCAATGGCTCGAGCTTCACGAGCGCTGGTCCCGGGCGTTCAATCTCACGGGGACGCAGGACTCGGAAACCCTTGTGGAGGGCCACCTTCTCGACTGTGCAGCGGTGCTGCCGGCCTTGAGCGAACCGGGGGTGCTCTACGACGTCGGCACGGGCGCGGGCCTACCGGGACTCATTTTGGCCGCCCTGGCTCCCGAGCGCCCCTTCGTGCTGGTGGAATCGCTGGGGAAGCGCGTGCGCTTTCTCGAGCAGGCCATCGTCACCCTGGCCCTGCCCCAGGTCACCGTTCTTGAACAGCGCGCCGAACAGGTGAGCTTTGATCCCGGGGCTGCGGGCATTCTGGTCCGGGCCGTCGCCCCCCTCGAGCGCCTCTGCGCCCTCCTCCAGGCGCCCCTTGCGGCAGGGGGTCGGCTTCTGGCCATGAAGGGCGCTCAATGGGAGCAGGAATGGGCACCCCTCGACGACCGCTTCACCCTGGAAGCGCGCTATGCTTATCGGGTGCCCAGCTATGATCACGAGCGGGTGCTCCTCAAGGTTCGATCCAAGGACGCAGCATGACGGGCCAGGTCGTCGCCATTACCAATCAAAAAGGGGGGGTGGGGAAAACCACCACCAGCATCAATTTGGCCGCCGCCCTGGCAGGGCTAGGGGACCCGGTGCTGCTGGTCGACCTAGACCCTCAGGGCAACGCCACCACCGGTTCGGGAGTGGAAAAGCGCACCCTCGAGTACACCCTTTGCGATGCGCTGCTTGATCCCGAGCTATCCTTTGAGGCCATCGTCCAGTCGACCCAGGGGGGGTACGATCTCCTCCCGGCCAACGGGGATTTGGTAGCCGCGGAGGTGGGCCTGCTTGAGCGCGGGGGCCGGGAGCAGCAGCTGAAGCGTGTACTTCAAAACGCCTCCAAGCCCTACTCGTGGGTGATTATTGACTGCCCGCCGGCGCTCTCCCTTCTGACCGTTAATGCCCTCGTGGCGTCGACGGGTGTGCTGATTCCCATGCAGTGCGAGTTCTACGCCCTCGAAGGGCTTTCCGCCCTCCTCGAAACCCTCGAGGGGGTTCGGGAACACAGCAATCCATCGTTAGAAATTCTGGGGCTCCTTCGCACCATGTACGACCCTCGAAATGGCCTCACCCGGGATGTTTCCCGGCAACTGTTGACCCACTTCGGCGACCGCGTGTTCCGCACGGTGATTCCGAGGAATATCCGCCTAGCGGAGGCCCCGAGCCACGGTCTTCCCGCGGTGGCTTATGACCGCCTCTCCCGCGGGGCGGTGGCCTACGAGGCCCTGGCCCAGGAGCTTCGCCGCCGCCAATCTCGTCCAGCTGAGGAGCCTGCGCACCCATGAGCACAAAGAAACGGGGCCTTGGCCGGGGCCTAGAATCCTTGCTCGGCGCGGCGCCGGCGCCGGTTAGACCGACGCCGGAAGCCTCCTCAGCGGCAAATCCTGAGCCCCAGGAGCCCCCAGCGGTGGATGGCGCGGTGCTTCGAGCGCTCCCCATCGAACAGCTCGATCGAGGGGCTTTCCAACCTCGGCAGCACTTTGATGAGGAGGCCCTTGAGGAGCTCGCCGCCTCCATCCGCAGCCAGGGCCTCATGCAGCCCCTGGTGGTTCGCCCCTTGGGCGATCAACGCTTTGAGATTATTGCCGGGGAGCGGCGCTGGCGGGCGGCGCAGCGCGCGGGCCTCGATCGGGTCCCGGCTCTGGTGCGGTCCCTAGACGATCAGAGCGCGCTGGCCCTGGCGCTGATTGAAAACGTTCAGCGGGAGGATTTAAGCCCTCTGGAAGAGGCCGCTGCGCTTGAGCGCCTCATGACCACCTTCTCCCTGACCCAGAGCCAGGCGGCGGAGGCGGTGGGTAAGCAGCGCGCGACGGTCGCCAATCTTCTCCGGTTGCTTCGCCTTGGCAGTGAGGCACGGCGTCTCCTGGAGCGGGGCGATCTGACCATGGGGCACGCTCGGGCCCTGCTTGCTCTCGATGATCCCCAGCAAGGAACCCTCGCCCGGGAGGCCGTGCAGCGGGGCTGGACCGTTCGAGAGATGGAGCGTCAGGTGCAGCGGGCGCTTGCGCCGCCAAAGGACGGGACGACCAGTGAAGCCACCGACGCTTCCCGGGAAACGCGCCACCTGGAGCGGTCCCTGTCGGAGCGACTCGGGGCCCCGGTGCGCATTGAGCACGGGAAGAAGGGTGGCCGTATCGTGATTCGCTACAGCTCCCTCGATGAGCTCGATGGTGTCCTCGCCCACCTGCGGTGATGCTTGACCTAAAAGGAGGCGCTGGGGCGCCTTGCCCCGGGGCAAGGGTGTGCCTATAATTCGCGCGCTTTTCCCTTGGGGTCATGGAAACGAGCGCGGCTGGCGGGGCCAAATAGGCCCGCAGGTGCAGGCGTCGGAGATGACCCTGAGGCGGAGGAAGCGGTCGTGCGGCGGATCGTAGGGACGCAGCTTGCAGCCCTTGGCCTTGCGGCCCTGGGGGTTTGGCTCCTCCAGCTGGGCAGCGAACGACAGGCGCTTATCGGAGGCCTCGTGGCCCTGGCGCCGAATCTTTGGATGGCCCGGCGCGTTCACCGCGCGGGGGAAAACCCCAGGCCGCTAGTGGCGGCCGGGGGGCTCTTTGGAGCCATGATTGTAAAGCTGCTGATCGCAGTGGGCCTGCTTGCCTTGGCCCTTAGGCAACTCCCGGAAGGACAGGGCGTTGCCTTTTTCGTCGGCTTCATTGCCGTGCACCTCGCCCACCGGGTGGGGGCAGTGCTGGCGCCGGCTTAAGGTTCGCGGGAACGCGACGAAAAAATCGACCCAATTGGAGCCACATATGGCATCTGGCGGCCCCCTCACCGCGGAAGGTTATATCCAGCACCACTTGACGAATCTGGTCTACGGCCAATTCAACGAGGGGCACGTGCGCGCTCAGGCCGGCTGCGAGGAGCACTGTGTGGCCGTGGGCGATTGGGGTTTCGCGCAAACGGCGGAAGAAGCGTCCCAGATGGGCTTTATGGCCATTAACGTCGACACCATGGGTTGGTCCCTGGTGCTCGGGCTGATCTTCCTCTTTATTTTTGGGCGGGCGGCAAAGCAAGCCACCACCGGCGTGCCCTCCGGCCTTCTCAATTTCGTCGAGACCATCGTCGACTTCATCGATGATCTCGTCCGCAGCACCTTCCAGCACTCCGGGAATGCCCTCGTGGCCCCCATGGCGCTGACCATTTTTGTGTGGGTGTTCTTCATGAACCTCATGGATTTGATCCCCGTGGATTGGATCCCCTTTGTGGCCGAGCACTACCTGCACATCCCGTTCATGAAGGTCGTGCCGAGCACGGATCCGAACATCACCCTGGGCATGGCCTTTGGGGTGTTCATGCTCATCGTGTACTACAGCATTCTTAAGAAAGGCGCCTGGGGCTTCTTCTCCGAGCTCGCCTTCCATCCGTTCCCGAAGTGGATGTTCCCCGTCAATCTGATTCTTGAGGGCGTGAACCTCATCGCTAAGCCCGTTTCCCTGGGTCTGCGACTCTTCGGCAACCTCTATGCAGGGGAAATGATCTTCATCCTGATCGCACTGATGTACGGCGGTTTGGTGATGAGCGTGGCGGGCGGCGTGCTTCAGCTTGCCTGGGCCCTTTTCCACGTGCTCGTGATCACCTTGCAGGCCTTCATTTTCATGGTTTTGTCCGTCGTGTACCTGAACCAGGCCCACGACGTGATGGAAGAGCACTAAGGCCCCGCCGCCCTCGGGCGAACGGGATTCTTACGCACACAGCGGAACCTATTTTTTTCGCGACAACACTCGGGAGCAGTCATGGAGTACATCTACATTGCAGCTGCGGTTCTCATGGGCCTTGGGGCTCTGGGCGCCTCCATCGGCGTGGCCGTGCTTGGCGGTAAGTTCATCGAAGGCGTGGCTCGCCAGCCTGAGCAACTGCCGACCCTTCGGACCCAGCTCTTCATCGTGCTCGGCCTCGTGGACGCCGTCCCGATGATCGCTGTGGGTATCGCTCTGTACCTTCTCTTCGCGGTGGCAGGCGGCTAATTACGCCCTCGGCCGCTTCCTAAGCGGCCTCGCAAACGCGCAGCGGAGGACAACGCGACATGAGCATTACCCTCACACTCATCGGTCAATCGATCGCCTTTTTCGTCTTCGTGTGGATTTGCATGAAGGCCATCTGGCCGCCGATCACCGAAGCCATGGCTGCCCGGCAGAAGCAGATTGCTGACGGCCTCGCCGCCGCTGAGCGGGCCTCCTTGGATCTCGAACTGGCGCAGAAGCGCGCCACGGACGAGCTCAAGGACGCCAAGGCGGAAGCCGCTGCCCTGGTCGAGGAAGCTCGCCAGCGCGCTGCGCAGATGGTTGACGAAGCGAAGGAAGACGCTCGGGCGGAAGGGGCAAAGCTCCTGGAAGCCGCGCGGGCTGACATCGAGCGCGAAGTGAACCGGGCCCGGGAAACGCTCCGCAAGGACGTCGCCGTCCTGGCCGTAGCGGGTGCGGAAAAAGTCCTCGGGCAGGCCGTCGATGCGGGGGCCCACGCGGCGCTCCTCGACGACCTCGCCAAGCAGCTTTAAGGCGCGGAGGCCGGCATGGCAGAGCTTGCGACCCTTGCACGCCCCTACGCCCGCGCGGTCTTCGCCGTGGCTCAGGACAGCGGCGCCGTAGATGCCTTCGGCCAGGGGCTCACGCTCCTGGGCGCAGCGGCTTCGGCGCCCGAGGTGGCCGCCATGCTGGCGGCCCCTCGCCCCGGCCCTGCGGTGAAGGCTCAGGAGCTCGCGGCCTTTCTTCCGGAAGGGGCTCCTGAAGGGCTTCGGGCCCTGCTGACGGTGCTGGCGGAAAACAAACGCCTGGCGCTTCTGCCGGAAATCGCGACGCAGTACGCCGTGGCGCGCGATGCCCTAGAGCAGAGCCTTGACGTGGAAGTGGTGCTGGCTCAGCCCGCTGACGATGCGGCCCTGGAGGCCCTCAAGGCCGCGCTAAAAGCCCGTTTCAAGAAAGACATCGTGCTTACCCATCGCATCGACCCCGCCCTCTTGGGCGGTGCCGTGATTCGCGCGGGTGACACGCTCATTGATGGTTCCGTACGCGGCCGCCTCGGCCGCTTGGCCGACGCCCTACGCGTCTAACCGAGGTCCGGGGCCCCCGGATTCGAACGCATTCTGAGGATGGACCGATGCAGCAACTGAACCCTTCCGAGATCAGCGACATTATTAAGCAGCGCATCGCGTCGATGGATCTCCAGACCGAAGCGCGCAACGAAGGCACGATCGTCAGCGTGTCCGACGGCATTATCCGGATTCACGGCATGGCCGAAGCCCGCTACGGGGAGATGATCGAATTCTCCGCCGGTGGCTTTGGTCTCGCCCTGAACCTCGAGCGTGACTCCGTGGGCGCTGTGGTGCTGGGCGACTACCAGCACCTCGCAGAAGGCCAAACGGCACGATGCACGGGCCGCATTCTCGAAGTGCCCGTGGGCCGAGAGCTGGTGGGCCGGGTGGTCGATGCGCTGGGTAACCCCATCGACGGCCGCGGTGATCTGGGCACGACGGAATCGGACGCTATCGAAAAGGTGGCCCCGGGCGTTATCGCGCGGAAGTCCGTGGACCAGCCCGTGCAAACGGGTCTGAAGTGCATCGACGCCATGGTCCCCGTGGGCCGGGGCCAGCGGGAGCTCATCATCGGTGACCGTCAGATCGGTAAGACGGCCATCGCGGTTGATACGATCATCAACCAGAAAGGCAAGAACATGACCTGCATCTACGTGGCGATTGGACAGAAGATGTCCACCATCGCCAACGTGGTGCGGAAGCTTGAGGAGCACGGCGCGCTGGATCACACCATCGTAGTCGCTGCCTCCGCCTCGACCCCGGCGTCCATGCAGTTCCTCGCGCCCTACGCGGGCTGCACCATGGGGGAGTGGTTCCGGGATCACGGCGAAGACGCGCTCATCATCTACGATGACCTCTCTAAGCAAGCGGTGGCCTATCGCCAGATTTCTCTGCTGCTCAAGCGCCCGCCGGGCCGGGAAGCTTACCCCGGGGACGTTTTCTACCTGCACTCCCGTCTGCTTGAGCGCGCCTCCCGCGTGAATGAGGAGTACGTTGAGGCGTTCACCAACGGCGCGGTGAAGGGCAAGACCGGTTCGCTCACGGCGCTCCCGGTGATCGAGACCCAGGCCGGGGACGTATCCGCCTTCGTTCCGACGAACGTGATTTCCATTACCGATGGCCAGATCTTCCTCGAGACCGATCTGTTCAACTCCGGTATCCGCCCGTCCATGAGCCCCGGGATTTCCGTGTCTCGGGTGGGGGGCTCGGCGCAGACGTCCTTTATCAAGAAGATTTCCGGCGGGATTAAGCTCGCGCTGGCGCAGTACCGTGAACTCGCGGCCTTCTCCCAGTTCGCCTCCGACCTCGACGAGACGACCCGGAAGCAGCTCGAGCACGGCCGACGCGTCACGGAACTCATGAAGCAGCGTCAGTACGCGCCCATGTCCGTTTCCGAAATGGGCGTCAGCCTCTTCGCAGCGACCCAGGGCTTCCTGGGAGACGTCGAGGTGGACAAGGTGTTGGCCTTCGAGGCGGCGCTTCTGGAGTACATGCACGAGGTGCACGGCGATTTCATGAAGCAGATCGACGAAAGCGGCGCATACAACGACGAAATCGTTGAAACCATGCGTTCTGCTATCGCGCGCTTCAAGGAAACGCGTACCTGGTAACCCCCGGCGAGCGAGCACAGCCATGGCCGTAGGAAAGGAAATACGCACCCAGATCAAAAGCGTTCAAAACACGCAGAAGATCACCAGTGCGATGGAAATGGTGGCGGCGTCCAAGATGCGCCGCACCCAAGACCGTATGGCGGAAAGCCGCCCCTACGCGGATAAGGTGCTCCAGGTCGTGGGCCATTTGGCCAACGCCAACCCGGAGCACCGGTCCGTGTACATGCAGTCCCGGCCCGTAAAGCGGGTGGGCTACATCGTGGTGTCCACGGAGAAGGGCCTCTGCGGCGGTTTGAACGTCAACGAGTTCCGGGCCCTGGTGAGGGACATGAAGGGCCATGCGGACAACGGCGTAGAGATCGACCTCGCGCTGATCGGCCGTAAAGCCCAAAGCTTCTTCCGGAGCTTTGGGGGCAACGTGGTCGCCAGCATTGATGGGGTGGGTGAGCAACCGCAGGTCGAAGAGCTCATCGGTGGCATTACGGTCATGCTCAATGCCTACGAGGCCGGCACCATCGATCGGCTTTACGTGGTGTTTAACACCTTCGTGAACACCATGACGCAGGCGCCGACGATCCGTCAGCTGGCGCCCCTGCCGCCGATGGAAAGCGATGAGTACAGCCACGCCTGGGATTATCTCTACGAGCCGGACGCCGCAGAGCTCATCGAAGGGCTGATTCGGCGCTACCTGGAAGCCCAGGTGTATCAAGCCGTCGTGGAGAATGCGGCGTGCGAACAGGCGGCCAAGATGATCGCCATGAAGAATGCAACGGAGAACGCCGGAAAGCTCATCGACGATCTCCAGCTCAGCTACAACAACGCACGACAGGCGGCGATTACGCAGGAAATTGCGGAAATTGTTGGCGGCGCGCAGGCCGTTTAATCACGCCTGCATAACAGAATCGTTAGAGAGGAAACGAGCATCATGAGCAGCGGACGAATCGTTCAGGTCATTGGCGCCGTCGTCGACGTCGAGTTCGAGCGCAACGAAGTGCCCAAGGTGTATGACGCCCTGCGGGTTACCGACGCCGAGCTCACCCTTGAGGTGCAGCAGCAGCTTGGGGACGGCGTGGTTCGGGCCATTGCCATGGGGGCTTCCGAAGGTCTCTCCCGCGGCCTGGCCGTGGAGAACACCGGCGCACCGATCACCATCCCCGTGGGACAGGAGACCCTCGGCCGGATCATGAACGTGCTCGGCGAGCCCATCGACGAGAAGGGCCCGGTGAACGCGGCGGACAGCATGCCCATTCACCGGTCTGCCCCCACCTACGAAGATCAGTCCGGGGCCGTGGAAATCCTCGAAACGGGCATCAAGGTCATCGACCTGGTCTGCCCCTTCGCGAAGGGCGGTAAGGTTGGCCTCTTCGGCGGTGCCGGGGTGGGTAAGACCGTGACCATGCTTGAGCTGATCCGGAACATCGCTATCGAGCACTCCGGCCTGTCCGTATTCGCGGGCGTAGGAGAGCGGACCCGGGAAGGGAACGACTTCTACCACGAAATGCAGGACTCCAACGTTCTCGACAAGATCTCCCTGGTCTTCGGCCAGATGAACGAGCCCCCGGGCAACCGTCTCCGCGTGGCGCTCACGGGTCTGACGCTCGCCGAGAAGTTCCGGGACGAAGGCCGGGACGTGCTCCTCTTCGTGGATAACATCTATCGTTACACCCTCGCGGGGACGGAAGTGTCGGCCCTCCTCGGCCGGATGCCTTCCGCCGTGGGTTACCAGCCTACCCTCGCGGAAGAGATGGGCGTGCTCCAGGAGCGGATCACCACCACCAAGACCGGGTCCATTACTTCCATCCAGGCCGTTTACGTGCCGGCGGACGACCTCACGGACCCCTCCCCGGCGACGACCTTCGCCCACTTGGATGCGACCGTTACCCTGTCCCGGGCCATCACGGACCTCGGGATCTACCCCGCTGTGGATCCGCTCGATTCCACCAGCCGCCAGCTCGATCCCCAGGTGGTGGGTCAGGAACACTACGAAGTCGCTCGCGGGTGCCAGCAGGTGCTTCAGAAGTACAAGGAGCTCAAGGACATCATCGCTATTCTCGGGATGGACGAGCTCTCCGAAGAAGACAAGCAGACGGTGTTCCGGGCTCGGAAAATCCAGCAGTTCTTCTCCCAGTCCTTCTTCGTGGCAGAAGTTTTCACCGGTAACCCGGGCCAGTACGTAAGCCTCAAGGACACGGTGCGCAGCTTCAAGGCGATCCTCGACGGCGAGGCAGACGATCTGCCCGAGCAGGCCTTCTACATGGTCGGCACCATCGAAGACGCGCGCGAAAAGGCGGCGAAGCTTAAGGGTTAAGGGAGACGTCCCATGGCAATGACGATCCACTGTGATGTGGTGAGTGCCGAAGCGGAGCTCTTCTCCGGGCGCGTAGAGATGGTTGCGGCCACCGGCGTGCTTGGGGAACTGGGCATCATGCCGGGTCACGCCCCGCTGCTGACCAAGCTGAAGCCCGGTCCCGTGCGCCTCATTCTCGCCGGCGGTGAGGAAGAGACGATCTACGCCTCCGGGGGCTTTCTTGAGGTGCAGCCCGGGGTCGTAACCGTCCTCGCCGACACGGCCGCGCGGGCCGCGGACATCGACGAAGCGGCGGCGCAAAAGGCTATGGAAGACGCGGAGCGTGCCATGGCCGACCGCTCCGGAGACTTCGAGTTCTCCGTGGCGGCAGCCCAGCTCGCGGAAGCGGCGGCTCAGCTGCGGGTGCTTCGGATGCACAAGCGCCGGGGCGCCTAAGCCCTCGGACGATCGCAGGCCTTGCTATCGGCGAGGCCTTGAAAAAAGGCAGCGGAAGCTGCCTTTTTTGTTGCTGGCCCCGGTAAAGTGGGCAGCGCTAACCAAATTGGAGCTTTTCCCATGGCCGCCCCTTCTTCCCACACCCTCGCCCTGATTTTGGCTGCCGGTAAGGGAACGCGGATGCGCTCGGCTCAGCCCAAGGTGATGTTGGATTTGGGCGGCGCGCCCATGCTGGCCCACGTGCTTGCGGCGGCGGGGGCCGTTGCCAGTGCCGTGCGCGTGATCCACGGGCCCGATATGCCAAGCGTGACGGCTTTGGGGGAGGCCGCCGGGGCGTCCTTAGCGTGCCAGCACAGCCAGCGCGGCACGGGGGATGCGGTGCGCGCTGCCCTGCCCCTGCCCGAGGGCACGGAGCGGGTTCTAGTGCTCTCCGGCGATGTTCCGCTGCTCGAAGCACCGGCCCTTGAAGCCTTCCTTGCTGCCGTGCCCGTAGACGCCGTGGGCGTGATGACCACCACCCTCGCTGATCCCACGGGCTTTGGCCGCATGCTGCGGGATGATTCGGGGGCTGTCGCGAGCATCGTCGAAGAAAAGGATGCGACGGAAGCTCAGCGCGCCGTCCAGGAAATCAATGCAGGGGTTTACTGCTTTCCTGCGGGCCCCCTCCCCCGGTGGCTGGACGCCCTGACGGCGGATAATGCCCAGGGGGAGTTCTACCTTACCGATCTGATTGCCCTCGCCCGGGCCGATGGCGTGCCCTGCCTGGCTCAGCACGAGGCTGACGCGGAGAGCCTCCGCGGCGCCAATACGCGGGCTCAGCTTGCGGAGCTTGAGGCTACCCTTCAGCACCGGCGCCGGGCGGTGCTCATGGCCGCTGGGGTAACGCTTCGGGCCCCGGAGACGGTCATGATTCGCGGCACCCTTCAGGCTGGGCAGGATTGCATCATTGATGCGGGCTGTGTCTTCGAAGGGAATGTCGTTCTTGGTGAGAATGTGAAAGTGGGCGCTCACTGCGTTATCAAAAACGCCGAGCTTCAAGACGGCGCCCAGGTCGCGCCGCTCACCCATATCGAGGGCGCCGTCGTCGGCCCAGAGGCGCAGCTGGGGCCCTTCGCGCGCCTTCGCGAGGGGACCGTGCTCGGCCGGGGCACGCGCATTGGCAACTTCGTCGAAACAAAAAAGGCGACCCTGGGGGATTACAGCAAGGCCAATCATCTGGCCTACCTCGGAGACGCCACCCTGGGCGAGCGCGTGAACGTGGGCGCTGGCACCATCACCTGCAATTACGATGGCATCGGCAAGCACCCCACGGTGTTGGGCAATGATGTCTTCGTGGGTTCAAACAGCACCCTCGTCGCTCCCCTCACCGTGGGCGACGGCGCTTTCCTCGGGGCCGGCTCCACCATCACCAAGGACGTCGACGCGGAAACCCTCGCCGTGGGCCGGGGTCGGCAACGCAGCATTGCGGGTTGGCAGTCGCCCAAGGCCCGTGCCCAGCAGATCAAGGAAGAGGACTAGGCTATGTGCGGCATCGTTGGCGTCGTTGGCGCTCGTGAAGTCCAGGAAATACTGCTCACGGGCCTCGAGCGCCTTGAGTATCGTGGCTACGACTCGGCAGGGGTCGCCACCCTAGAAAACGGATCGGTCCATCGCACGCGCCGTCTCGGCAAGGTCGCTGCGCTCCGGGAGGCGCTCACGGAGGCCCCCACGGCCGGGCGCATCGGCATTGCCCACACCCGCTGGGCCACCCATGGCGTCCCCAGTGAAAAGAACGCCCACCCGCACATGTCCGGGGACGGCCTTGCCCTCGTTCACAACGGGATTATCGAGAACCACGAAGCCCTGCGCCGAGAGCTGCAGGCCCTGGGCTATGTCTTTGAATCGGAAACGGACACGGAAACGGTGGTCCACCTGATTCACCACACCTACGCCGCCTGCGGCGATCTCCGGGAGGCGGTGCGCCAGGCGGTGCAACGGCTTGAAGGGGCCTATGGGCTCGTGGTGCTGCACCAGGATCACCCCGATGAGCTGATCGCCGCGCGCCAGGGCAGCCCCCTGGTGGTGGGGGTAGGCATCGGCGAGATGTACCTCGCGTCCGACCCTCTGGCCCTGCGCCCGGTCACGGACCGCTTCGTTTTCATGGAAGAAGGGGACCTGGTGGTGGTGCGCCGGGAGGGCTTTGAGGTCTTCAGCGTCGACGATGAAACCCAGGTGCGGGCGACGGTGCGCATCGAGATGGCCGAGGAAGACACGGACAAGCGCGGCTACGCTCACCACATGCTGAAGGAAATCCACCAGCAGCCGAAGGTGGCGACGGCGACGCTGGAGGGGCGGATTTCCAAGGATCAGGTCCTGGAAGGGGCCTTCGGGGTGGGCGCGAAGGCGATCTTCGATGAGGCGCAGGCCGTCACCCTGGTGGCCTGCGGCACCAGCTTCTACGCGGCCTCCGTGGCCCGTTACTGGATTGAGGCGCTGGCCGGCCTTCCCTGCTCCGTGGAGATTGCCAGCGAATTTCGCTATCGCAAGGTGGCCGTCGCGCCGAAGACGCTCTTTGTGACCCTGTCCCAATCGGGGGAAACGGCGGACACGCTGGCTGCGCTCCGTTTGGCGAAGGAGCGGGGCTATCTGGCCCTTCTCACCCTCTGTAACGTGCCCACCAGCACCATGGTGCGGGAGGCGGACTTGGCTCTCATGCTGGAAGCGGGCACGGAGGTGGGGGTGGCTTCCACCAAAGCTTTTACGGCCATGCTCATCGATCTGCTTTTGCTGGCCCTGTGCCTTGGGCGTCGAAAGGGCCTGCCCGCGGAGGAGGAGCGGGCCATTGTGGAGGCCCTCCACGGCCTTCCGGCTCAGATCAAGCACGCCCTAGAGGTGCTTGAGCAGCCCGTGCGAGCCCTGGCCCAGGCCTTTGTGCCGCACAGCAATGCGCTGTTTCTGGGCCGGGGCGAGATGTACCCCATTGCCCTCGAGGGGGCCCTAAAACTCAAGGAAATCAGCTATATCCATGCGGAAGGGTACCCCGCCGGGGAGCTCAAGCATGGCCCCCTGGCCCTGGTGGATGAGCACATGCCCGTGGTGGCCGTGGCACCCAACGATGAGCTCCTCGAGAAACTGGAGTCCAACCTTCAGGAAGTGCGGGCCCGGGGCGGGCAGCTTTATGTCTTTGCCGACGAAGACACGCCCTTTGAGCCTGAGCCCGGGGTTGAAGTGGTCCCCGTGCCGCGCTGC
>JAYOYG010000015.1:0-33453 GCA_038153445.1 Pseudomonadales bacterium | reverse complement strand
TACTACACCACCTGCGGCTGGATGATGTGGAACTGGCTCGTCTCGGCCCTCGCGAGCGGTGCGACTATCGGCCTTTACGACGGCGCCCCGGACGCACCCGGGACGGGGGAAGAGGACGCCTTCCTGAGCTTTGCCCGGGAGGGCGCCTTTACCCACCTCGGTACCTCCCCCGCCTATCTCACGCGCCTTGCCCAGCTGGGCGATGGGGATCCCCTACCGGCGCTCCGCGTGCTCCTGTCCACCGGCGCGCCCCTCCCGGACTGGGCCTGGGCCTTTGCGAAAAAGCGCTTCGGAGACGTGCCCCTCTGCTCCATCTCTGGAGGCACAGACCTCCTCGGCTGCTTTGCCCTGGGCCACCCCGAGCGCCCCATGGAAGCGGGCGCCCTGCAGGGACGAGGGCTTGCCATGGCCATGGACTTCGACCACGGGGACGATGACGGCACAGCGGGGGAGCTCGTGTGCCGAGCGCCCTTCCCCTCCCAGCCCCTGGGCCTCATCGACGACCCCACGGGGGATCGGCTCCGGGCCACCTACTTCCCGGACGATCCCAACACCTGGCGCCACGGGGACTACGGCTACTGGACCGAGACCGGGGGCGTAGTGCTCCTCGGCCGAGCGGACGCGGTCCTAAACCGGGGCGGCGTGCGCATGGGCACGGCGGAGTTCTACGGGCCCCTGGAAGCCCTGCCGTCCCTCGCCGACTGCCTGATCGTGGATCGGCCGGCGGGGGATGACCTGGAGCTGATTCTTTTTGTGGTCCCCGCCCCCGGGGTGATCTTCGATGCCGCTCTTGAGCAGGAGATCCGCACCACCCTGCGGTCCCGGGCGAGCCCCCGGCACAGCCCGGACCGCATCTTGCCCGTCACGGCCATTCCCCGAACCCGCTCCGGGAAGCGGGTAGAGCTGGCTGTGCGAGATCGGCTGCGGGGCCGCGCCCCGAAGAACCTAGGCGCCCTCGAGGCCCCGGAAGCTATCGAGGCCCTCGCCACCCATCCTGGGTTAGGCTAGGCCTTTGCTTATAACTAAAAGAAAAGACTGTTAGCGCATTTATTCCCTTCGCACCGGGCGAGGCCGGTGCTAGGGTTCGCCGACTTGGGAAGGGAGATCACCTATGTCCTTTGCAGCGATTGCCAACCTGGTGGTGTTTGTCCTCCTTGCGGGGGTGCTGTTCAATTTCCGGAAGCCGCGCTTAACCCTGGGCCGGCAGATTCTTTTGGGCCTGCTCCTGGGGGCGGGCTACGGCCTTGCGCTGCAGTTCCTCTACGGCAGCGGCGATGCCGCCGTGAAGGAGACCCTCACCTGGACCAACGTGGTGGCCACGGGCTACATCAGCCTGCTGAAGATGGTCATCATGCCCCTCGTGCTGGTGATGATGATCGCCGCCGTGGTCCGCATGCGCGAAGTCGCGGACCTTGGACGCATTGGCGGAAGCGTAGTGGGTATTCTCGTGGGCACCACCGCCGTGGCTGCGCTCGTGGGCATCTTCGTGAGCAACCTCTTTGGCCTCAGCGCCGACGCGATTACCCAGGGGGCGCGGGAACTCGAACGGGCCGCCTCTCTCACCTCGCGCTATGAGAACGTGGCCAATCTGGGCCTCGCGGACATGCTGGTGCGCTTTATTCCCAGCAACATTTTCTCGGACCTCACGGGCGCCCGTCCCACCTCCATCATCGCCGTGGTGATCTTCGGCATTCTCTTCGGCTTAGCGGCTCTTGGGGTAGCGAAGGAAGACCCGGCCCGGGGGGACAAAATTCGGGAAGCGGTGCTGACCCTGCAGGCCGTGGTCATGCGCCTGGTGCAAATGATCATGGCCCTGACCCCCTACGGGATCCTCGCCCTCATGACCCGGGTGGTGGCGGGCTCCAACGCCCAGGACCTTTGGAACCTCGTGGAGTTCGTGGGCGCCTCCTACGTGGCCATCGCCATCATGTTTGTCATACACGGCCTCCTCCTGAGACTCGCCGGGGTGAACGTGCGCACCTACTTCAAAACGGTCTGGCCCGTACTGACCTTTGCCTTCACCTCCCGGAGCTCCGCCGCCACCATTCCCCTGAACGTGGAAACGCAGGTGGATGAGCTGAAGGTACCGGAACCCATTGCCAACCTGTCGGCGACCTTCGGCGCCACCATCGGGCAGAACGGCTGCGCCGGCATCTACCCCGCCATGCTTGCGGTGATGATCGCCCCGTCCATGGGCATCGATCCCATGAGCTTCGACTTCATCCTGCCCCTGGTCGCCATTGTAGCCATCAGCTCCTTCGGTATTGCCGGGGTGGGCGGTGGCGCGACCTTCGCCGCGCTGGTGGTGCTCCCGGCCATGGGCTTCCCCGTCACCGTGGCGGCAGTGCTCATCTCCGTGGAACCGCTGATCGATATGGCGCGCACGGCTCTGAACGTCAACGGCTCCATGACCGCTGGCGTGCTCACGGGGCGCTGGCTAGGGAAGGGGACGGAAGCCTAAGAAGGCTCTAAGGAACCAGAGGCCCGGCCGAGCGGCCGGGCCCTGGCGAGGACTTACGGGTCGAGCCGCGCCGCGGCGGAACCGCTGAGCACCACCACGCCGTCCTGGTTCTTCGTTTCCACGGAGAATTCGGCGATGGGCGTGCCATCCACCGTTTCAATAGCCGTCACCGTGGCCGTGGCGGAGAGATCATCCCCGGGCCAGACCTGGGCCGTGAAACGCACCCCGTAGCGCGTGAGGCGCCCATCCCCCACCGTGTCGGTCAATAGGCGGCCGGTCATACCCATGGTGAGCATCCCGTGGGCGAAGACGCTCGGGTAGCCCGCGACTTCCTTGGTGAAGATCTCATCGGTGTGCAGGGGGTTGTAGTCCCCAGAGGCACCGGCGTACTGGACGATCTGCGTGCGCTTCAAATCCTCCACCAGGGTGCAGGAGAAGCTGTCGCCCACCTTCAATTCGCTTGCTTTTAAGGCCATGAGATCTCCCCCCTATGCTTCCGCCGTGGCCGGACGTTCGGTGCGAACCCCGATTCCCCGAGCCGTCACCACCAAGTCGCCGTTCTGATCCCGGTATTCCGTAATGGTCTCCTGGAACAGCAGCTTGCCGCCCCGACGCCCCTGCTTCTCCCAGCTCTTGCCGGGCTTAACGGTGGCCGACAGCACGTCCCCGGCCTGGGGATGGCGGTGATACTCATAGTGCTGCTCCGCGTGGAGCCCGCCGCCGTTACCACCACCGCCGGAGCCCGGCTGAACCCCCGTGGGGTTCTTGCCAGATCCAAACCAGGGCGCGCCGATCTTTGGGCGCAGCACATAGTCGGGGTCAAACTGGGCCGAGGACTGCACGAAGGTCGGGGGGGCAATGACCGCCCCGGGCTCCGTGGCCTTGGCGGCCTCAGGATCGTGGTAGATCGGGTTGGGGTCACCCACGGAGCGGGCGAACATCATGATGTGGCTGTATTCCACGGGAAAACGATCAACGGCCATTAGGCTTCTCCTCCCTCAAGACAGACTTGATCATGGCGCAGGCGCCGGTCGAGCGCCAGCGACTAGCGCCCCTGCCACTGGGGCGGGCGCTTTTCGAGGAAGGCCCGAAGCCCCTCCTTCTTGTCTTCCGTCTCGCACAGGGCGCCCTGGGCGAATTTTTCCAGCGCAAGCCCCGCCACGAGGCTCGCTTCCATGCCTGAGTGCACCATGGCCTTCATGAAGCGCGGCACGAAGGGCGCGAAGGTCGCCAGGTGCTCGGCCATGGCCTGCACCTCATCGAGGAGCGCCTCCGGCGCCGTCAGCTTGGTGACGAGACCGATGGACAGGGCCTGCTGGGCGTCGATGGGTTCGCCCATGAGCAGCATGTGCATGCCCCAGCCCCGGCCCACGATCCGGGGCAGGCGCTGGGTCGCGCCACCGCCGGGGATAATGCCGAGCTTGCCTTCCGGGGTGGCGAAGGCCGCCGTTTCGCTGGCCACGCGCACATCGCAGCCCAGGGCCACCTCGAGGCCCCCGCCATAGCAGAGGCCGTTGATGGCCGCGATGGTGGGCTTGGGCAGGCGCTCTAGGCGCTCCGCGAGACCTTGGACGATCGGCTCGAGGGCTTTCTTGAGATCTCGATGCTCCACCTCGGCCAGGTCCGAGCCCGAGGCGAAGGCTTTGTCCCCCGCGCCGGTGAAGGCCAGCACGCGAACGGCGTCGTCATGCTCCGCGAGGGTCACGGCCTGATGCAGCTCCTCGAGCGTGCCTAGGGAAATGGCATTACGCTTCGACGGGCGATTCAAGGTGATCAAGGCCAGGGGACCCCGCACTTCATAAAGGACGTTTTCGAAGGTCGCGGACATGGCGGAGGTCTCCTTAGCAATGGGAGCGGCAGGCTAGCCCGGGGCAGCCCTCACGATCAATAATGTGCTTCCCTTTGCCTCGGACCCTAGCGCCATGGCCGACGCCCCTGTTCTCGAACTTTCCATGCTGACGGACCCGGCCAGCTTCCTACCCTGGGCCTTACACACGCTTGGTGCCCTATTGCCCCGGTTAGTCTTCGCTCTCCTGACCTTGATCCTGGGTTTTTGGCTGATCAACCGGGGCATGCGCCTAAGCCGCCGGCTCATGGACCTCCGCAAGATCGAGCCGTCCCTCAGCGGGTTTCTCTTAAGCCTCTCGGGGCTTTCCCTGAAAACCCTGCTCCTGGTCTCCGTGGCGGGCATGCTGGGGGTGGAAACCACCTCCTTTATTGCCGTGCTCGGCGCCGCCGGCCTCGCCGTGGGCCTGGCCCTTCAGGGCAGCTTGGCGAATTTTGCCGGTGGCGTGCTTGTGCTCCTCTTCAAGCCCTTCCGCGTGGGTCACGTCATCGACAGCGGGACCACGCTCGGCACGGTGACGGAGATCGGCGTGTTAAACACCCATCTCAGAACCTTCGACGGTCGCACGGCCATCATTCCCAATGGGCAACTGGCCAATAATCCCGTGATCAACCTCTCCCTGGAGCCCTTACGTCGAGCGGAATGGCTGTTCACCGTGGACCCCACGGCCGATGGGGAAACGGTGCTCGCGCACCTTCGGGCCCTGGTGGAGGGAGAGAGTCGCATCGTTACGGAGCCCCCGCCCCTCGTGGCGATGGCGGGCTTCACGGAGCTCGGGGTGCAGTATTTGGTGCGGGGATGGGTGGCCGCGGATCAGCTCTGGCCCACCACCTACGATATGAACGCGCGCATCAAGGCCACCCTCGATGCGGCGGGCCTTCCCCTGGCCCATTTCTCCGAGCCGCTCCGCACCGGCGCTGCGCCCTAGGCTAGGGCTCTTGCACCGAGGGCGGCAGGGTCACGGTAAAGACGGACCCGCCGCCCCCGCCGTGCTCCGTCACTTCGATGCTCCAGCCCTGGGCATCGCAAAGCTGCTTCACAATGGCGAGGCCTAAACCGCTCCCTCCGGTGGCCACGGAACGGGACTGCTCAAGGCGATAGAAGGGCTGGAACACGCGCTGCCGCTCCCCTTCCGGAATCCCCGGGCCCCGATCGAGCACCTGCACCTTTAGCCCCTTGGCGCTTCCCTTTAGGCGAAGCACTACCGGGGCCTCGCTATAGGCGAGCGCGTTGTTCATGAGGTTCTCGAGCACGCGGTCCAAGGCTTCCACGGCCACCTTCACGGTCCGAGGCTCCCGCAGTCGATTCTCAAAGCTCAGGAGTGGCTGGGCCTGGGTCTCCACCAAGGCCTCAAGGTGCGCCCCCAGCTCAATCTTCCGGGCCTGGCCCTCGGCCAGGCCCCGGGCAAACTTGAGCCCCTTCGACAGCAGCGCTTCCATGGCATCCAGGTTACGAACCATGCGCGCCTTCAGATCCCCATCCACCCCGTCCCCCATGAGCTCCAGCACCAGGCGCATGCGCGCCAGGGGCGTCCGCAGATCGTGGGACACCCCGGCGAGGAGCGTGGTGCGATTGGCCAAGAGGGTGGAGATCTCCTCAGCCATGGTGTTGAAGCTGCGGGTGAGCGCGACGAGCTCCTGGGGGCCCGTTTCCGGTAGCCGTTCGAACTCGGCGCCGCCGCGGAAGCCCTGGGCCGACTGGGCCACGGCTTCCAGGGGCCGGACAATGCGCCGCACGATCAGGAGAGAGGCGAAGAAGACGATGACAGCCCCCGCCGCGAAGATCACCAGCACCACGGACCAGGGGGCCGCTTCGCCGCGGTCCGGGGCAAAGCCCAGCTGCAGCATGACGCCCCCCATGGGGATCTCCGCCCAGGTGAGGTCGTCCCCTTCGAAAAGGCCAATAGGCTCGCGCAGCCGATCGCTGAGGGCGTTTTGAAGCAGCCCTAGGCTACCGCCGGGATCGACGACGGGCTCAAGGGGCCGACGCTCCGGGGACAGAACCAATTCGTGGCTCTCAAAGAGCTCCAGCTCGTAATAGGGCCGGGCCGGGGGCGGCAGCTCCACCCAGGTTTGGGCGGACAGCACGAGGAGCGCCGCTTCATCCTCCGCCGACTGCTCGGCGATGGGCGCGATCACAAACTGACTTAAGGCCCAGATGGAAATGACCGCGATGGCCAGCGCGCTCACCCCCAGGGTGAGGCTGGTGCGAAACAGCAGGGAGGCGGGCCTGAGCCGAGGCCGGGAAAGCAAGAGCCTAGGCAGCGCTATCGGGGCAGAACATGTAGCCCTTGCCCCAGACCGTCTTAATGAAGGCCGGATGGGTGGGGTCGGCCTCGATCTTACTGCGCAGGCGCGTCACCCGGACATCGATGGAGCGATCAAAGGGGGCCCGCTCCGCGCCGGTCAGCAGGTCCAGAAGCTGATCCCGATCGAGCACCCGATTGGGATGCTGAGCCAGCACCACCAGCAGATCGAACTCGCCGCTGGTGAGCGGCACCTCCTCCCCCCCGTCCCGGGCGAGGCGGTGGGCTTCTACGTCGAGCAGGTAAGCGCCGAAACGGTACTGACGCCGCGTTTCCTCAAAGCCCACGGGCATGGATTGGGCGCGCCGTAGCACCGCGCGCACCCGAGCGAGCAGTTCCCGGGGGTTGAAGGGCTTCGCGAGATAGTCATCGGCACCCACCTCGAGGCCCACGATACGGTCGATGTCCTCCCCCTGGGCCGACAGGATCACAATGGGCAGGTCCCGGTCGGCTTTAAGCCGCTTCGCGATGGAGAGGCCGTCCTCCCCGGGCAGCATGAGATCTAGAACCAGGAGATCGGGGGTGAGGGTTTGGAGCGCTTCGTCCATCTCCCGCCCATCGCCCACGGTGTGCACCGTAAAGCCCTGCTGGCCGAGGTAGGTGGCGGTGAGTTCACGAAGTTCTGGGTCGTCGTCGACCACAAGCAGTACGGGGGAGGTCACGGCTGGTGCGTATCCCCTTGGCCTAGGGCAACGGGGAGATCTTCGAGGCGGTCTTCCTGCGGCAGGGCCACCCAGCCAGCGGGGTTTGGAGCGGCTTCAAAGCTCGCCTGCTCGGAACGCGGCCGGTTTTGCTCGGGCCGGGCCAAGCGCTGCTCGAAGCCCACGCCAAAGCTTTGCCCCTCCGCATCGCGGAACTGCACCACGGCCTGACGCCGCTCGATGCGCACCACCGTACCGTCAGGACGCTCCACGCGATAGCCAAAGCGACGCTCGGAGCGCACCTGAAGCTTGCCTTCCCGACCAGCCTCCGCCATGCGGCGGTGCAGGGCCGTGAGCACCGTACGGCGCTCGTCTACGGACAGCTCGGACCAGTTGGCCAGCTTAGACCGAAGGCCTTCCGGGGCTTCCAGCGCAGTGGCCGCCGCCTCTTCCGCACGCACGCTCGCGCCGCCGGCCAAAAGGCACAGGGCAGCCGCCGCCCGCACCCACGGGGCGCGACGAAGCGGTCGACGTCGTATCGGAGAAGCGAAGGGCATCAGCGCGAGCCCTCTGTCAGGAAACAGGGGAAAAGCTTAGAGGGGTAGAACGGGGGACGCAAGACCTAGGACTCGCCCCAGGTTGTAACAAGTTGTTTCAAAAACAAGCTGTTAGACCAGCGGGCGAGCGCCCGCTGGTCTAAGCAGGGACTTAGCAGGCTTCGAAGAGGCCCGCCGCCCCTTGGCCGCCACCGATGCACATGGTGACCACGCCGTACTTCTGATTGCGGCGCTTGAGTTCGCGCAGCACCGTGCCCGTCAAACGGGAGCCGGTCATGCCGAAGGGGTGGCCAATGGCAATGGAGCCGCCGTTGACGTTGTACTTCGCCGGGTCGATGCCGAGGTGATCGCGGCAGTAGAGACACTGGCTTGCGAAGGCTTCGTTGAGCTCCCACAGGTCGATGTCGTTGATGCCCAGGCCCGCGCGCTCGAGGAGGCGGGGGATGGCGAACACGGGGCCAATGCCCATTTCATCAGGCTCGCAGCCCGCGACGGTGAAGCCGCGGAAGATACCGATGGGCTCGAGGCCCAGCTGAGCGGCGCGCTCTGCGGACATGAGCAGGGTCATGGACGCCCCGTCGGACAGCTGGGAGGCGTTCCCGGCGGTCACGGAACCGTTCTCTTCGAAAGCCGGGGGCAGCTTGGCCAAGCCTTCGATGGTGGTGTCGGGGCGGTTGCACTCGTCCCGGTCCACGATGGCGTCGACAATGCTCTCTTCGCCCGTCTCCTTGTTGACCTTCTTCATCTTGACGGCCATGGGGACGATTTCTTCGCCGATGGCACCATTTGCGGCCGCGGCGGCGTAGCGCTGCTGGCTCATCAGCGCGAACTGGTCCTGGGCTTCCCGGGTCACCTGATAGCGACGGGCCACCACTTCGGCGGTGTTGCCCATGGCCATGAAGATTTCCGGCTTCTGCTCCACCAGGATCGGGTTCTTCTCAGCCTTTGCACCCTGCTGGCGAGCGCCCATGGAGATGGAGTCCACGCCGCCAGCCATGGCGACTTCCGTCTGGCCGCTGGCAATTTGCGTGGCCGCAATGGCAATGGACTGGAGGCCCGAGGAGCAGAAACGGTTGATAGATTGGGCCGCGGTGGTCACCGGCAGCTTAGAAAGGATGACGCCCAGGCGCGCGATGTTGCCGCCCTGCTCACCCTCATGGTTCGCTGCGCCCACGATCACGTCTTCGACCTCTGCGGGGTCGAGGGACGGGTTACGCTCGAGAATCGCATCAATGCAGTGCGCGAGCATGTCGTCGGAGCGGGTTAGGTTGAAGCTGCCCCGAAAGGACTTCGCCAGGCCCGTACGGACACTATCTACGATTACAACATCACGGCTCATGGTTTCTCCCCTTATGCCACGTGATCCGGCGCTTCCCACCGGGGTCGGCGCATGGTACTGCAATGCTCCCCGCCTCGCACCTCACGAGCCTCCGAGATCATGGAGGCATGGTGGAGGCGCTGGAGGCCGGGCGTCGTCAAAAAAAAGGGCTGCCGAAGCAGCCCCTGTTCCGCAGTTAAGCGGTGATGATTTAGTAAAGCTCCCACTGCACCGAGAGGGAGAAGGTCCGGCCGACCTTCTCATTCAACGTCTCAACCCCTTCCCGCTCGATGGAGATGGGATCGTCGAGGAGGTTCGAGGCCTTCAGCTGCACCGTCAGGTTATCCGTCGGGTAGAAGAAGTAAGTGGCGTTGATGGAGTGGCGCGTTTGCTCGAAACCATCGGGGGCGCCGTTCCGGCCCGCCACAAAGAGGCGATCGTCGAAGGCGTTGTAAGCAATCGTTGCGGAATGCCGAGCGTCCATGGAGTCGTAGCCAACGATCATGTTGACGATCCAGGGCGACGCGTTTGTCAGCTCCCGGGTGTCGTTGGTGGGTGCGTCAGCCCGGCCCCCAGCGACGATTTCCGAGTCCTGCAGAGTGATATTGCCCTGGAGGAAGAAGGGGGACAGGAAGCTGGCCACGGAGCCGAGATCCTTCAGCACTTCAAGCTCCACCCCATAGACCTCAGCAGAGGCCGCGTTGACGATTTCCCGCGCCACGGTGGTATCGGAGGCCGTGGTTTCGAAGAACTCGATAGGGTTCTCGATGTCCTTGTAGAACATCGACACGGTGAGGGAATCGCCGCTATTCCAGAACCACTCGGCCCGGAGGTCGTAGTTGGTTAGGGTAGCGGGAATCACCCCGGAATTACCGAACACGAGGTCCTCCGTCAGAGGATCGATATAGGAGGCGTCAGTGATTTCCCGAAGATCTGGGCGCACCACGGTCTCCGAATAGGTCCCCCGAAGCTGGAAGGTGTCGGCCCAGAACGGCCGCATGTAGGTCAGGGACAGGGACGGATAGAGATCGTCATCCTGGAAGACATTACTCGCTAGGCGCTCCGGGTCCGTGGTCACCACCGGGGTGGTGGCCGAGAAGCCATAGGGGTCGTAGTCGAGGCCCACCTGCCGATACTTCTCCCACCGCAGCCCCGCAGCGATCCGCCAGGTGTCGTCCAAGGTGAGGTCAAACTGCCCGAAATAGGCGTCGGTCATGGTGGCCGCGATGTAGCTCTGGTTATTGGAACCCACGCGGTTGAACACGAAATTGTTGACCGAGCTATTCACGTTCGCCGTGGAAAAGACCTCGCCCAAGGGCCCGCGCAGGGTGGACAGGCTTGCCACGTCGAGGGGCCCGAGGTTGAACTGGGATTGGACGTACACCCGATCCTGCCGGCGGTGGTTATAGCCGCCGGAGACTTCCAGGGTGAGGCGCTTCGTATAGAACGGCGCCTTCACTTCCCAGCCATGGTTCAGCACGTCGTCGTCGAGCTCCGTGAAGCGGAAGTTGGCCGCCTCGGAACTTTGCACCACCTGAGGATTGGGGATCTGGAAGTTCTCGTCCGTGGCCCCCTGGAGGGAAATGTTCACCTCGCTCGGGATGGAGGTTTCCGCCTTCGAATCGGAGTAGAACCAGTTGTACTCGAGCCCTTCGGGAATGAAGTCGATGAGGGACGCAGGCAGCAAATCACCGAAGCGATCCTTCAGCACCTGCTTCGTGTTATAGCCGATGCTGTGATTCCCTTGGTATTGGGTAATCAGCACATCCCGCTCTTCGAAGCGAAAACCCACGTCCTGGAAGCCATTGCCCGACTCCCGCTGCCGGTTCTCGTTAAAGAAGGTGCGCTGGTAGGTATCGTCTTCCGTGTTCCGCAGATAGATCGCGGTGGCCGAAACTTCATGCTCGTCGAGGTAACGGAACCCTACCGCCGCGTTGCCGGTCATGTTGACCTGTTGCGTGGCCTCGAGTCGCTCGTCCGTGCGCTGCTCCGGGAAGGCGAAGCTCCGATTGAGACGGGTCGTCTCGCGCCACTGGTTGGAATAGCCCCCAGCCGCCAGCGCCCCCAGCTCAAAGTCGTCGGTCAGAAAAATACTGTTACCGAGGTAGCCCCGAATATTGCGATCGAAGGGGGTGTCCTTCTCGAGGACGGAAAGATCGCGGTAGAGATAGCTGCCAAGCTGGCGATTGACCGCCTGGGCGTCGGCCAAGGTAGCGTTGGGCTGGGTCGTACCGCGGAGCCGCGACAGAATGTTTTGGACGCTTACGTTCCCCTGATATTGAATCAGGGCGTCCTGGAGCCGCGGGGACAGGGCGCGGGTGCCATCATCCTGGCCTTCGTTATCCTGCCCACCCCCCGCATAGGTGATGACTTCGTCGTCGTTGGCATCATTGAAGGCGCTGCCCAGCTGAAGCCCGCCCACGAAGCCGTTGGGAATGCGCTTGGTGCGAATGTCGATGGCGCCGCCCCCAAAGGACGCCTGGCGATCGGCGCTATAGGATTTCTGCACCGACAGGGAATCCACGATAAAGCTCGGGAACAGATCGAGGGGCACCACGTTTCGGGACAAATCCACGGAAGGGACGGACGCGCCGTTCACGGTGGTTTGGGAATAGCGCTCCCCGAGACCCCGCACGTAGACAAACTGGCCATTCACCAAGGACAGGCCCGGCACCCGCTGCAGGGCGATCGCCACGTTGGAATCCCCGACGCGGCTGATGGAATCCGCCCCGAGCAGATCGGAAACGGCGTCATCCATGATGCGCTCGTCGGTCAGCTGCGCCGCCGCGTTGTACTGCCGCGCCGTGACGACCACCTCCTCGATGGCGAGATCCATCGCAGGCGCCGCGCTGCTTTCCGCAGCGCGAGCGGCGCCGGCGGCGGACAGCAGGGCGATGGAGAGCCCAAGCAATGCGCGTCCTTGGGAAATGCTGACCATGGTTCTACCCTCGATAGGTTCTGAATCGACCGCGCCGGGACAAGGCATGCCCCATCCCGGCGCGCTTACCGCCCCGTGCTAGGCCAGGCTCACTCGAAGTAGAGGGCCTGGGCACGGTTGCCGTCGAAAATGCCGTAGGTCCAGCCGGCGAAGGGGTTGGTTACGGCCTGGCTCACCGCACCGATTTGGTCGCCGGTGAGCGTGACCGTGGGCGCTGCGTCATCCACCACCATGGTGGCGAAGGCGACGGAGAAGACCGGCGTCGTGCCCTCAAGCAGCACCAGATTGGTGTCCGCGTTGGCCGTGGGATCGGTTGCGCCGGTGATGGTGGCGAACTGGATGTCGTTGGCCGCCGCGACGGCAGCGCCGTTATCCTTAACCGGGTCTTCGCAGGCGAAGATGCCGCCGGAAACCGTGGTCTGGGTGCCGAAGTCCTGGGGACGGAAGCAGTAATTGCCGTCGTCATCTTCCGGCCGCGGCGTGCCGTCGCTGTCGGCGTCATCGTCCAGGAAGCTCGAGATCACCAGCAGGTCCGTGATGTTGGACTCGAGGCCCTCCCGGAGGCGCAGGCCTGCACCGGGATCGTGGGTGGCATCGTTAGCGCCGTTGGGGGACACGATGCAGGTCAGGTTGATCAGATTCGCCTGGCTGTGCAGCCCCCGGGCGATGAAGTCGCTGATCTCTGCTTCGGCGAAGCCGCTGTAGGAGCCAATGCCATCAGCTTCCACGCAGTGGTTGCCATCGGTGGCGGACTGGATAACCAGGGCCGTATCCACCGTGCCGTTCCAACCCTCGTCGATGTCGATAGAGTCGTCGTTGACGTAAACCGCAGCGTAGTTGGTGACGTTCACCGCGCCGCCAAAGAACTCAATGCCGTCATCGAACACGGAATAGACTTCCAGGTTACGGACGATGGTGTTGCTACCCACAGCGCCGAAGGTGATGCCGTTTAGCTCGTCGCCGTTCCCCACGGTGGCACCGGTGTGCTTAACCACCACGTATTCCATGCGACCAGAGCTATCGGCGTCGTTCACGCCGCCGTAGTAGTTTTCATCGAGGCCCGCAGAGCCCTCAGACGCCACGTGGCACTCTCCGGCCAGCGCCAGATCCACGCCCCGGGTGCCGGTGTAGGCGCACTTGTTCGTCACGCCAAAGCCGTCGATGACCATGCCGCCCCACTGCTGGACGTCCTCCGGGCCCACCGTGCCATTGACGTCCGAGAGGGAGGTAAAGGTGATGGGGGCATCGGCCGTGCCTACGGCGAAGAGCTGGGAGCCGCGATTAATCACCATGAAGTTGGCGTTGGACTGCCAAGCCAAGGTGGCGCCGGCTTCCACGGTCATGGTGGGGCCATCCCCCCCTTCGCTGATACCCGCTGCGGCCAGTTCGGCGTCGCTGTTGTAAGCGTTGCCAATGAACAGGCTGCCCTGGAAGACGTGCGCGCCGCCATTCGGCAGGGCGGCGAAGTCGATGTCGACGGTGATGTTGTTGCCGGCGTCAGCGAAGGCCGAGCTGTAGGTGCAGTTGCCGTCGTCCCCGTAGGTGCCCTGGCGCGTCTGGCCCCCGGCGATGGTGTAGGAAGCACAAGGATTCACCGTTTCCTGCGGCGCCGTGGTCGTGGTCGTGTTGTTGCTGTTCGACACGGAGTTGTCGACGGTGGACGGGGTGATGTTGATGTCACCGCTGCCGCCGCAGCCAGCGAGGACCGCCAGCGACGTGGACGCGATAAAGGCGTACTTACGAATCATGATGAGCCCCCAGGGGTCGGTTTCTACCTGTGACCAAGACCGTTGCCCCCAAGGGAACCGCGGACTCGAGCCGTTCAGGCGCGCACTTTAGGCAGGGCGTATGACTCACCGATGACAAAGCGCTTCATTTCCGTGAACCTTCCATGACAAATCTAGGAGCAAAAACCCCTAGGTTTTTAGGACCTAAAGGCGCTTCGTCACACAATTGCCACGCTCGCTTCATACGCGGCCGCTAGCCTCTCGCTTGCCCTAACTTGATAACTTGAGGCTTGCCCATGGGTTACCGCGCACTCCTAAAGAAGGTGCTGGCTGCCATCGAAGAGGAAACGGGCAGCCTTCCCCTGGCGACCCTAGAACGGCAAGCAGGAACCCGCTTCAGCAAGCGCGACCTGGGCGAGCTACGCGCGCTAGCGGCAGAGCTCTGCCGGGAGGGCGCCCCCCGGCGCCGCCCATCCCCTGTGCGACGAAGCGCTCCCCCTCCCGAGCCCCCTTCGCCCTAGCGGCCTATGGCATGCTCTAGGGACTGGGGCAAACGCGAGGGGACTCTTCATGACCATCAGCACCGCAACGATTCAGGCCCGCGGCCTTCACTTCGGTGAAGGGCCCCGGTGGCACGACGGCGCCCTCTACTTCTCCGACATGCACGCCCGAAAGGTCTGTCGATGGCGGGAGGGAGAAGCCGTAGAGACGGTGGCCACCTTCCCGGGGCCCGTGTCCGGCCTCGGCTGGCAGCCCGATGGGACGCTGCTTGTGGTGTCCATGCTGGAGAAGCAGGTGCTGCGCAGCGACGGGGCCGGGGGCTTTGCGGTGCACGCGGATCTGTCCGCCCTCGTGCCGGAGCGCTGCAACGACATGGTGGTCGATGCCGCCGGCGGCGCCTACGTGGGGAACTTCGGCTTTGACCTCCACGGAGGCGGCGCGCCCGCCAGCACCGTACTCTGCTATGTCCCGCCCGAGGGGGGGCGTGCAGGGGTTGCCGCCGAAGACCTGGCCTTCCCCAATGGCACCGTGATTACCCCTGACGGCAAAACCCTCATTATTGGTGAAAGCATGGGACGCCGCCTCACGGCCTTCACCATCGCCGCCCCGGGGGTACTCAAGGAGCGCCGCGTATTCGCTGAGTTCCCGGAAGGGCGCCTGCCGGACGGCATTTGCCTGGACACCGCGGGGGGAGTGTGGGCCGCGTCTCCTACGGGGAACGAGTGCCTGCGCCTTGAAGCCGGGGGCCAGGTCACCCATCGGGTAACCGTAAGCCAGGGCGCCTATGCCTGCATGCTTGGGGGCCCTGGGGAGCAAACCCTTTATGTGCTCACGGCAGCGGACAGCGACCCCTCAGCGCCCGCGGGCACCGGGTGCATCGAGGCCGCCCCCGCGCCCTACCCCCGGGCGGGCTTACCCTAAGGTCCAGGGTCTAATGTCTAAGCCCTAGGCCGGGCGGCGGCGCATCAGGCCGCTGCGCTTGCAGGTGCCCACGAGCACCCCGTCCTGATTATGGGCACTGTGCCGGAAGGTGACGATGCCGGCCTCGGGGCGGGACTTCGAGGGCCGGATCTCCAGCACCTCGCTTTCACAGGCCAGCGTATCCCCCACGAATACCGGGGCGGGAAAGCGCACCTCGTCCCAGCCCAGGTTCGCGATGGTGGTGCCTAGGGTCGTATCCCCCACGGAGACGCCCACCATGAGCCCCAAGGTAAAGACGCTGTTGACGATGGGCCGTCCGTACTCGGAGGCCTTCATGGCCTCCGCGTCCAGATGGAGCGCCGCCGGATTGTGGGTCAGGGTGGAGAACAGCAGGTTGTCCGTCTCCGTCACGGTCCGCCGAATGGCGTGGGTGAAGGTCTGCCCCAGGTAAAACTCCTCAAACCACAAACCGGCCATGGCGGCCCCTCCCGATGTCAGCGATGAAGGCGTCACCTTGCCACCCTTCCAAGGCTGGGTCACCGTAGGGCCATCGCCCGCACGGAGCCCGCCCATGGACCAGCCGTTCCCCCGCCGCAGCCTGCACTTCGTTCCCGGCGGCCAAAGCCGCATGTTCGAAAAAGCCCTGGCCCTGGACGCCGACACCTTGATTCTCGATCTCGAGGATGCGGTGACGCCGGAGCGGAAAGCCGAGGCTCGGCAGGAGGTGCTGGGATGGCTCGAAGCCCTAGCCGATCGCCCCCAGGAACGCATGGTGCGGGCCAACCCCCTGGACACTCCCTGGGGGGCGGCGGACCTGGAAGCGCTGGTGCTCGCCCCCGTGCCGCCCCATAGCCTGCTCGTACCCAAGGTCTCCAGCCCGAACGACGTCACGGCCCTGGTTCAGCGCCTCGAGGCCTTGGAAGCCCAACGCAGCAGCCCCTGTACCCCGGTGAATCTCATGCTCGTGGCCACGGAAACCGCCGCCGGGGCCCTAAACCTCCCGGCCACGGCCCGGGCGCCCCGGGTCAGCGCCGTTACCTGGGGGGCGGAGGATCTCTCCGCGGTGCTCGGCGCCACAAGCACGCGGGATGAGACGGGGCGTTACTGGCCCGTCTTTGCCCATTGCCGCCTCATGACCCTGCTGTCCGCCTCCGCCGCGGGCTGCCTGCCCATCGACGGGGTCTACACCCAGATTCGCGACGGGGAAGGCCTGGCAGCCGAGTGCGCCGAGGCCGCCGCCGTGGGCTTTCGGGGAAAGATGTCCCTCCACCCGGACCAAATCCCCATCATCAATGCCGCCTTTACCCCGAGCGAAGCCCGTATCGCCGCGGCCGAGGGCCTGCTCGAGGCCTTCCGAGCGGCGCAAAAGGCGGGCAAGATGGCTTTCGCTTTCGAGGGGGAGATGGTCGATGCGCCGCATCTTGCGCGCGCCGAGGCCACCCTCGCCCTTGCCCAACGCCTTGGCCTACGGCCCACGGACAACGACTAGGAGCCCGCTATGCAATACGAAGCCCCCTGGATGAATGACGAGCTGCGCATCCTGAAGGACGCGGCGAAGAAGTTCTTCGAGCAGGAATTCGTCCCGGAAGCCGCCCGCTGGAACGCGGAGGGGGTGGTCGATAAGGCGGCATGGCGAAAGGCCGGAGAGGCGGGGCTGCTCTGCGCGGAGATGCCCGAGGCCTACGGCGGGGGCGGCGGGGACTACCGCCATGAAACGGTCATCATGGAAGCGCAGCTGGAAGCGGGGCTCGGGGGCTTTGGTAACCAGGTGCACTCCACCATCGTGGCGCCCTACATTCTCCGCTACGGCACGGAAGAGCAGCGCCAGCGCTGGCTACCAAAGCTCGCCAGCGGCGAGTGGGTGGCGGCCATTGCTATGACCGAACCGAACACCGGCTCGGACCTCCAGGCCGTGCGCACCACGGCCAAGAAGGACGGCAACGAGTACGTCATCAACGGCTCGAAAACCTACATCTCAAACGGCCAGAACGCCGACCTCATCATCGTGGTGGCCAAGACCGACACCACCCTCGGGGCCCGAGGCATCTCCCTTCTGGTGGTAGATCCGGAGGAAGACGGCAGCCCCCGGGCGGGCTTCCGCCGAGGTCGGAACCTCGACAAAATCGGCCAGCATTCCGCGGACACCTCGGAGCTGTTCTTCGACGACGTGCGCATTCCCCAGAGCAACCTCATCGGGGAAGAGGAAGGGAAGGGCTTCTTCATGCTCATGGAGCAGCTGCCCCAGGAACGGCTCAATATCGCTCAGGCCGCCGTGGTCGCCATGGAACGAGCCATTGAGGTGACCCTCGACTTCGTCAAGGAGCGCAAGGCCTTCGGCCAGCGCGTGCTCGACTTTCAAAACACCCAGTTCAAGCTGGCCGAGTGCAAAACCAAGGCCCGGGTGGCGCGCACCTTCGTGGACAACTGCGTGCTCTGGCACCTGGAGGGCAAGCTCGACGCGGAAACGGCCTCCATGGCCAAGTACTGGTGCACGGATACGCAGTGCGAAATCATCGACGAGTGCCTTCAGCTTCACGGCGGCGCGGGCTACATGAACGAGTACCCCATCGCCGAGATGTACGCGGATGCTCGGGTACAGCGCATCTACGGGGGCACCAACGAAATCATGAAGGTGCTCATCGCCCGGGGGCTTTAAGCTCCCGTGACACCCTCTAGGACGGCCCAGGCGCGGTACTGGGCCTTCTACTGGCCTCTGGCTCTGACCGGGGCCGTAACCGTACTGGGGACGCAAATTCAAAATGGCGTCCTCGCCCGCATGGAAGACGCGGCAGCGATTCTGGCCGCCTACGCCGTGGCCCAGGCGGTGCTCAGCCTCTTCAACGCAGCCCAAGCCTTCGCCCCCCAGCTCACCACTCGCTTCGCCCGAGGCGCGAAGGCCACGGCCCGGGTGCGGGGCTTTATTCTCGGGATCAGCGCTGCCCTTGCCGGTCTAGTCGCGCTCCTCGCCACCTTCGGCCAGCCTCTTATCATCGCAAGCTTTTCCCTCAGCCCTGCCCTGCAGGCCCAAACCTTCGCCTTTCTTCTCGCCCTCGCGCCCCTGGTCTGGCTGAACGGTCTACGCTTTTATCTGATCGGGCGCCTGATCCAGCAGGCGCGCACCGGGCGAGTAACGGTGCTCAACGGCGTCCACCTCACGGTGCTGATCGTCGCCCTGGCCGCTGGCCTCGCCCTACACTTGGGCCCCGTACCCACCCTGGTGGGCGCCCAAGCCCTCGCCGGGCTCGTGCATGCAGCCCTGGCCATCGCTGCCCTCCGCCCCGGGGCTCCCGAAGCAGCGTCCGAAGCGGAATCCGAAGCCGTCCCCAGCTACCAAAGGCTTCGGGCCTTTTTTGGCCCTGTGGTGCTCACGGGTGTCATGTTTGCGCTGAGCCGACCGATCCTTTATGCCGCCATCGGCGGCACCGGGGATGGCATCTTGACCATCGCCGCCCTGCGCATTGCCTTCGACTTCACCTTTTTCTTTCAGCAGGCAGCGAATCAGTTCCGCCACTTCTTCGTCACCTTCGGCCTCGACGCCCTGGCAGAGAAGCGCCGCTTCATGTTTCGCGTCGCCCTCGGGCTCACCCTGGCCATGGCGGGAACGGCCTTTACGCCCCTGGGCCCCTTGCTGATCGCCCAGGGCATCGGTGCGGAGTCGGCGGTCACGGTCCGCGCCCTGGCGGCCTTGCAGGTCATGACCCTTCTGCCTCTCCTCATCATCATCCGCAATCTATTTCACGGGATTCTCATGGTGGAAGAGCGCACCGGCGGCATGGCCCTGGGCAGCGTGCTTCGCGTCCTCGCTATTGCCGGCCTAGCTCAGGGACTTGCGCCGGCGGGGCTGCTTACCCCTAGCACCGCCGCCTGGACCCTCCTCGCCGGCTTTGCCATGGAAACGGCGGTGGTGGCCTATCGGGCCCTTCGACCCCGAGCCCTCGCGCCCTAGCCCTCGCGCCCTAGCCTAGCCCTCGGTACACTCCGCGGCCTCGGGCGAGGGCAACACACTACGGTGAGGCACGCCTGTGGCACTCGATTCGCTCCTTCCCCCGGAACTCGCCGAACGGACGCGCTGGCTTAAGGCCGGAGAGGCCGCCCCCCAGGGGCGCTACGTGCTCTATTGGCTGCGGGTGACCCAGCGGCTCCACGATAATCCCGCGCTCCTGGCCGCCGAGGCCTTGGCTACCGCCCTCGGCCAGCCCTTGCTGATTTATCAAGGGCTTGATGAGCGCTACCCCTACGCCTCGGACCGGCACCACCGCTTTATTCTGGAAGGGGCCCGGGCCGTAGAAGCGGAGGCCCAAGCCCTCGGCCTACGCTACGTTTTTCATTTGGCGCGGCGAGGCCATCGCGGCCCCGTGCTGCAGGACCTGGCGAAGGACGCCTGCGTCGTGGTCACGGAACTCTTTCCCTGGCGCCCCATCACCCGCTGGACCGAGCAGCTGGCGCAGGGTTGCCCGGGGCCGGTCCTCGCCGTGGACAGCGCCTGCCTGGTGCCCATGCCCCAAACCCGCGCCCAAGATACGCAGCGCGCCTTCCGCTTCCGGGACCGCTACGCCACCCGGCGGGAAGAAGCCCTACTAAGCCCCTGGCCCTCGCCCGAGCCCCAGGACGGGCCCGAGGGGCCGCTCCCCTTTGAGCCCGTGAGCTTTCAAAACGCCGACCTCGACGCGCTGATCGCCCAGTGCGCCATCGACCACGGCGTCGCCCCGGTAGCGGCCTATCCTGGTGGCTCGACCGCGGGCTACGCACGGTGGGAAGGCTTTAAGGCCGCAGGGCTGCGGGCCTACCACCGGCGGCGGAATAACCCCTTAGAGGTGGGCGGGGTTAGCGGCCTGTCGCCCTATCTTCACTACGGGCAAATCTCCCCCTTCCGCCTGGCCCGGGAAGCCGCCGCCCTCGGGGGCGCCGGCGCGGAAAAGTACCTCGATGAGCTGCTGATCTGGCGGGAGCTCGCCTGGGCCTTTTGCTACCACGAGCCGCGCCACGAAACCCTCGCGGCGATTCCCCCCTGGGCCCGGGAAACCTTGGCGGAGCGCCCCCAGCCCACGGCAGAATCGCTCAAAAGCTATGAAGCCCTGCGCAGCGCCCGGAGCGGCGAACCGCTCTGGGACAGCGCCCAACGAGCCCTCCTCCGCCAGGGCATGCTGCACAACAACCTTCGCATGAGCTGGGGCAAGCAGATCCTCCCCTGGAGCCTCGATGGGGAAGAAGCGCTGGCCCGGCTCATTGACCTGAACCACCGCTATGCCCTCGATGGCCGGGACCCAAGCAGCTATGGCGGTTTGCTGTGGTGCCTCGGCGCCTTCGATCGCCCCTTTACCCCGCCGACGCCCGGCTTCGGCACGATTCGACCCCGGAGCACGGAAAGCCATCGCGATCGGCTAGACCCGACGGCCTTCGCCGAGGCCTGCGCGGCGCCGAATCCTGAAGCGCCCCCCTCCGTGGCCATCCTTGGCGCCGGGCTCGCCGGCCTCAGCTGCGCCCAGGCCCTCGTCGAGCAGGGTTGGCACCCGACCCTGTTCGATAAGGGGCGCCGCCCCGGCGGGCGCCTTGCTACCCGGGAAAGCCGGCACCACGCCCTGGCGTTCAATCATGGCGCGCTGGAGTTCGAGGTGCGGGATCCGCGCTTTCGGGAACGGCTCACACAATGGGCGGAAAGCGATTGGGTAGCGCCCACCGCTCAGGCGGGCCTTTGGACCCTCGCCCCCCGGGCCGCCAGCCTTCCGGAAGCCCTAGCGGACGGGCTCGCCATCCATTGCCGGACACGCATCGTTTGCCTACAGCGGGAGGCGGCGCAGTGGTGGTTGGAGGCCGAATCGGGACAGCGCTTCGGACCCTTCGAGGCCCTCGTACTCACCCTCCCCCCGGCGCAGCTCGCGGAACTGATCGCCGCCAGCGCCCTGCCGGAACTTGAGACCCTGGCGCAGAGCGCTGCGGAAGCGACGGCGGAAGGCGCCTGGGCGTTCATGATTGCGCTGGAACGGGAACCGGAGGCCCTGACTCCAGGCGCTTGGCCCGGCACCCTGCGCCTTTCTGAGCCTGAAAAAGAGGGTAAGCGAGCGCTCACCGCCCTTCTGCCTGAGAGCATGGAAGGGGCAAGCTTGGAAGACACCCCGGAAACGATGATTGCCGCCTGGGCGCCGCGCCTCGCCGAGGCTCTGGGCCAGCCTGTCACGGCAGACGCCATCACGGCCCATCGCTGGCGCTACGCGCGCTTCGCTGCGCCCGCGCCTTGTGCGCCCTGGCATCCGGCTCTGGGCCTCGCGCTGGCGGGGGATGGCTACGCCCTCGAGGACACCACCGCCGAGGGGGTGGAGGCCGCCTACCTCGGCGGCCGCGCAGCGGCCGGGCGCCTCATCGCCTGGGCCCTGGCTCGAAGCCCGGCGCCGAGCACTCCGGTTAGCCCTCGGGCCCAGGCCAACCAAGGTTCACTGTTTTGACCCCTCGCGAAAGCAAACGCTGTGCGACCTGCGGTCGCACCATGACCTGGCGAAAAAAGTGGGCGAAGCACTGGGACGAGGTGAAGTACTGCAGCGACGGATGCCGGCGCCGCCGATCGGAAGCGCAGGACCCCCAGGGCCTGGAGGCCGCCATCCTGGAGGATTTGGATAAGCGCGCCCGGGGCGGGACGCTGTGCCCCTCCGAGGTGGTGCGCGCCCGTTTTGAACACTGGCGCGAGATGATGGGCCCGGTGCGGGAGGCCGCCTGCCGCCTCGAAGCCGCCGGAACAATCGAGATCCTACAAAAGGGCAAGGTGGTGGACCCGTCCCGGGCCCGGGGGCCGATCCGCCTGCGACGCGTCGAGTAAGGGCGCGTCCCTAAAGCGGCACAACCGCGTGGGCCTGGGCGACGGCTGCGCTATAGGCAAAGGCCAGGAGGCCCACGGCGACGGCCCCGAGCTTGGCCATGGGGTCCTTCAACACGCGAAAGGCCAAGACGCCGCAGAGCCCATAGACCACCAGGGCCATGAGCTTGGCCGTGAGCCACCCGGCCTGGAAAGGCCACAGCCCGAAGCTGCCGCATAGGGCCAGGGCCGATAGCAGTAGCCCTCCGTCCAAGCCATGGCCCAAGAGACGGATCCTCGGGTGACCGGCCCAGGGCGCCTCACTGACATGGGCGTGGGCCCTAAAGCCAAAGGCCACGAGAGACAGAATCACGAAAAGCCCGTGGGCGCCTAAAAGTATTCCCTGCATAGCTTTGACCCCTCCGCAGCGCGCCCTTTGATGATGCCAGCAAGCCCGTGAGGGGGACAGGCGCGGCGCGCTATACTTCGGGGCTTTCCGCAATGACACAAAAGGATCGGCCATGCTTTCGAGCGGCACCGGACCCAGCTCCCAAACCTACATCAGCCAGCGTCTGCGCCTTCATTACGTCGACTGGGGTAACGAAGGGGCCCCGCCCCTCCTCCTAATCCACGGGGGCCGGGACCACTGCCGAAACTGGGATTGGGTTGCCGAACGCCTCCGGGACCGCTTTCACATCATTGCCCCGGACCTCCGGGGCCACGGCGATTCCGCCTGGGCCCTGGGCAGCAGCTATGGCCTTCTCGAGTTCGTGGCTGATATCGCGCAGCTCATTCGGCAGAAAAAGCTCGCCCCGGTGAACATCATTGCCCACTCCCTGGGGGGCAATATCGCCCTCCACTACGCCGGGCTCTTCCCCGACACCGTCGCTAAGCTCGTGGCCATCGAAGGCCTGGGCCCCAGCCCCGCCATGCTGGAGAAGCGTCTGGCCACGCCGCCGGAAACGCGCATTGGGCAGTGGATCGAAACGCTGCGGGGCCTATCGGCGCGTGCGCCGCGGAAATACCCCTCCATTGATGACGCGCTCGCGCGCATGCGCGAAGAAAACCCCCATTTGTCCGAGCCCCAGGCCCGGCACCTGACCGTCCACGGCGTGGCCCAGAACGAAGATGGCACCTACAGCTGGAAGTTCGACAACTACGTTCGGGCCTTCAATCCCGTCTACCTGAGCGCAGAGGAGTCCCGGGGACTTTACGGCCGGATCACCTGCCCGACCCTGCTCATGCGGGGCATGGAAAGCTGGGCCTCGGACCCGGAAGCGGACGGCCGAGCCAAGGCCTTCAACAATGCCCGGGTCATCAACGTTCCCGACGCCGGCCACTGGGTGCACCACGATCAGCTCGAGGTCTTCATGAACCACGTCGAGCCTTTCCTCGGCGACGGCAGCCCGTTATGAAGCGCGTGGTGGGGGCCCTAAGCCTGAGCGCCTTTTTGGCCAGCTGTGCCTTTTTGCCCCTCCCCACCCCCGGGGTGACCGTGACGCCCGTGACGCCCCCGGGGCTTCCGGAGGGGCAGCTCTACCGGCCGGCTAGCGCCGGCCCCTACCCCGCGGTGCTTCTGATTCACGGAGGCGGTTGGCGCAGCGGCGGGCCCTGGCACATGGCGCCCATTGGCAAGGCCCTGGCCAAGGCGGGCTTTCTGGCCTTCGCAACGGCCTATCGCTTAAGCCCCGACCACCAGCATCCGGCACAGGAGGCAGACATCGGGAAAGCGCTACGCTGGCTCGCGGCGCGGGAAGATGTGGACGCTGATCGCCTAGCGCTCTGGGGCTACTCCGCGGGGGCCCAGCTGGCGCTGAAAACGGCCCTCACCACCGATGCTCTTGAGCTTCGCGCCGTGGTGGCCGGGGGAACCCCCGGGGATTTCACCCTGTTTGATCCGCAAAGCCCCATCCTGCGCCAGTTCCTAGGGGCATCCCGAGACGAGGCCCCGGAGCGCTGGGCCGACGCCTCGCCCCTGAACTTTGTGCGCACCGGCGCTGCGCCCACCTTCCTCTATCACGGCACGGAGGACACGCTGGTCGTCCCGCGCCATGCGGAGCGGGTGCACGAGGCCCTGCGGGCAGCGGGCGTTGAAAGCCAGCTTCGCACGGTCCCCGGCGGCCACATGGGCGTGTTTATCCTGAACCGCGACATCGAGAGCGAAGCCATCACCTTTCTACAGCAGCGGGTGGGATCATGAATCTTGACGCGCTCCACCGGGCCAATGGCCGGGGGGTGCTCACCATTACCGGCGGCGGCGCTGGCGCCCTGGGCCGTTTGCTTGCGGTGCCCGGCGCCTCGCGCACGGTGCTCGATGCCCGGATTCCCTACAGCCTTGGCGCGCTATCGGAAACGCTCGGCCGCGCGCCGGACCAGGCGACCTCCGCAACCACGGCCCGGGCCCTTGCCATGGTGGCCTTCCAGCAGGCGCGACGCCTCGACGTCGAGGCCAACTTCGGCCTCGGCGCCACCGCAGCCCTAGCAACGAACCGGGAGAAGGCGGGGGACCATCGCATCCACGTCGCGCTCCAAACGCCGGGCACCTCCTATCTGTGGAGCCTCACCTTCGACAAAGGACGTCGCTCTCGAGAGGCAGAGGAAGCGCTTTGCGAACAGCTGATCCTCCATGCGCTGTTTATTGCCAAGCGCCTTCATCAGGAGGAACCGGTCCTGCCCCTTGGCGCTGGAGATACGTTAGTGAGCGATCACGTACTGGGAGAGCCAGCCTGGCAGGGGCTTATTCTAGGCTCCGCAGTTTCCGTACCCCAGGGCGCTCGGGCCAGCCGAAGCGCTGCGCTCCTCCCCGGCGCGTTTAATCCCCTACACGAGGGCCATCGCGCCATGGCCGAAGTCGCAGCCAAGAGACTGCAATGCCCCGTGAGCTACGAGCTCTCCGTGTTTAACGTGGACAAGCCGCCCCTCAACTACGCGGACCTTAGGGATCGCCTCAGCGCGTTTCCCGCCGAGGCCTCCGTGCTCCTCACCCACGCCCCCCGCTTTACGGACAAGGCCGAGCTCTTTCCCGGCCGTACCTTCGTGGTCGGGGCCGATACGATCCTTCGCGTGGGGAACGTGCGCTACTACGGCGATAGCCAAGGTGCCCGGGATGCGGCGCTCGCTCGCCTGGCGGAGCGGGAAGTGCGCTTTCTGGTCTTCGGACGGCTGCTGGAAGATCGCTTCGAAACCTTAGACGACCTCGCCCTACCGGAAGCCCTGCGGGCCCTATGCGACGGAGTGAGCGAAGGCGAATTCCGCCAGGACCTCTCATCCACGGCACTCCGCCTCCGAAGCTAACTGGGCGCCTTCGCCCCTAAGTTTCCCAACGCGACGCCATGAACGAAAAAAAAGGGCTGCCCGAAGGCAGCCCTTTGCGTTCCAACCGATGGGGCGCAGGGTGCGCCCCGGAGCGGTCTTAGAACTCCGCGCGGAGACGCGCGTAGTAGTAGCCACCCTGCCAGGGCACGAAGGTCCCGGAAGAGTAGACCCGACCGCAGCACTGGTCGTTGTCCGTGGCGACTTTGTCGAGCTCATCGGGGTACTCGTCGAAGATGTTCCGACCACCCAGCGAGAGCGCGAAGTTCTCGTTGATGCGGTAGGTGCCTTCGAGATCCCAGAACACGACCGGCTTGAAGGTCTGGAAGCCGGTGAAGCGGCCGCCGCCTTGGTCGGAGTTGGTCTCTTCGCCGTAGTAGCTAGCGCGGACCATCATGGACAGAGCGTTGTTGAAGTCGTGGTTCGCCGTGAACACACCGCGCCAGTTCGGCTGAGCGTTTTCAAAGTCGTACACGTCTTCGATGTTGAAGAACGCCGAGGCATCGCCCTGGATGTTCTCCGTGTTGTAGTTCACGGACGCCGTGAGGTTCGTGTTCATGCCGTTGTCCCACTCGACGGGCATGGTGGCCACGATATCCATACCGGTGGTCTCGGTATCGAAGGCGTTAGTGAAGTAGAACACCCCACCGATGGACTCGGCGCCCACAACCCCAGCCGCCTGAAGGGCATCGAAGTTGTTACGGGCATCGGAGCCGGCGGCTGCGGTGCTGCTCACGTCCCGAGTGGAGATCGCGTTGAAGCGGTCTTCGATCTCGATGCGGTAGAAGTCCACCGTCAGGGAGATGTCCTCGAGGTCGGCGGTGAAGCCGAAGGTGATGTTCGTGGAGGTCTCAGCCTTCAGCGGAGAAGCACCCAGCGCTTGCGCGATGGGACCGCCCGCCGGGAACAGACCGGTGGCCACGGGGAAACCGTTGGGCAGACGGGTGGACACGTTGGTCGTACCCTGCTGACCCGGGGTCGGTGCCCGGAAGCCCGTGCCGAGAGAGCCACGGATCGCGAACTTGTCGCTCAGACGGTAGCGCGCAGCGACCTTACCCACGGTCTCGTTGCCGAAGTCGGAGTAGTCTTCGTAGCGCACGGCGCCCTGGAGGAACAGATCTTCCGTGACGTCTGCGGAGAGGTCCACGTAGACAGCGGTGGAGTCACGCTCGTAGTCGCCAGAGAGGAAGTTCGGATCGTAGCCGGGGAAGCCGTTGGAACCCACACCCACCACCCGGTAGACCGGATCGCTGGCATTGGCGCAATCAAGGCTGGAGCCGTTGGCGATGACTGCTGCGCCCGCTGCGGTGGGGTTGTCGCCATCACAGAGGTCGAAGGGGTCAGCGCCGGAGAAGGGGCCTGCCTGGTAGGAGTTCACGTCCGAGCTCGGGGTGATCTCGTAGGTCTCGTCCAGGTAGGAGATCCCGAAGGCGACGGTCATGGGGCTGAAGAGGCCCATGTCGAAGTCCTTGGAGAAGTCGGCCTGGTATTGGGTCTCTTCGTTAGCCAGCGTACCCGGGCGGAAGGACGTCGGAGAGTCCGGGCCCATGGACGGGTTGATGGTGTTGAAGAGGGTGTAGTCGATTTCGTTACGACCATTACGGAAGCTGACATCGTAGGTCAGGCCACCGGCGGTTTCGCCACGAAGACCGGCTGCGAAGGAGTAGTCCTCGATCTCACCCACGAAACGGGGGGTGAAGCCACCGGGAAACTTCTCGAGCGGGCTATAGATGGATCCATCGGCGAGACGCAGGTTCTCAATGGTGCCGTTGCCCGGGTAACGATAGAAGAAGCTGCCGTCGCCTTCCTTCTCGGTGTAGTTACCGTAGGAGTAGAGCTCCATGCCGTTGGCGAGATCGTAGCCGGCGTTGTAGAACAGCGAGGTGCCGTCTTGGTTCGGGATACCCCAGGGCTGCACCACGGAGCCTTCCACGGAAGCCGCGGAAATGCCGCCGGGGAAGCCAGCGGTGAGGGCTGCTGCGCCTTCGGCGCCAGCGGCCGCTGCACGACCGAGAACCCAATCGGCGTAGCCAGCGTTGGAATCGAAGCGCGGGCTGTTGACGTCGTTACACCACCAGCTTTCGCAGTACTGCTCGGAGCGCTCCGTGAACTCCTGGTCGAACCAGTCGCCGGAGATGGAGATGAAGCCACTGTCGCCCAGGGGCAGACCGATGTTGCCCTGGATGCGGTTTTGCGCACCGTCACCTTCGAAGTACTCACCGGTGTCATAGACGAGGCTGATGCCTTCGCGGTTTTCCTTGAGGTTGAAGTTGATCACCCCGGCGATGGCGTCCGACCCGTACTGGGAGGAGGCGCCGTCCCGCAGCACTTCGATGCTGGCGATGGCCGTGGAGGGGATGGTGGCAAGGTCAGGGCCCTGCGTACCGGAACCGCCGATCTGCACCAGGGAGGCGCGGTGACGACGCTTACCGTTCACGAGCACCAGGGTGTGGTGCGAGGGCAGACCGCGAAGGGTTGCCGGACGGATGAAGGAAGCACCGTCGCTGATGGGCTGACGCGCCACGTTGTAGGACGGCACCAGCGTTTGCATGAGGTCGTCCATGTCGGGGTTGGACGCCCCTTCGATGGCTTCAGCGTTGAACACGTCCACCGGAACGGGGGAATCCGTTGCGGTCCGCGGCTTACCACGGAGACCGGTGACCACCACCTCTTCGACGGCCTCTTCGGCCAACGCGATGGTCGGCACGGAGAAGGCAGCGCCTGCCGTTGCAATCGCAACCGCAAGGGGCAGAACCTTAAATTTGCCTGCTTGCATACTTTTAACTCCCAGCTGGGTAGACCTAGCTCAGACCGAGGCCTGTTAGGTCCTATGATCATTGCGGTCAGCCACCGCGCGTGTGGCCCGCATCGATACCACGCACAGCACCACAATGGTGTTGTGACCCTCGTATAATGCAGAAATTAGGCCACTTATGGAAGAAAAGTGAAGAAAGGGTCTGCTCCGGGAACTTTTTCCGCGCGGCGGCCTGCAAACCCAAGCCGGAGCCCCGCTCATTTCAATATGTTACGAAGTGTGGCGGAGCCGTGGCGCTTCTTTGGGGAACGCGTCACCGCGGGGACTGAGGGGGCTCATCAAGAGCGCTATCGGCCGAATCACCCAAAACTTTAGCGCTAAATTTGTGCAAAATCTGAAAAATGCGCACTATTTTGGTTCAAAACATGCGGAAAGCGGACCCCAAGCCCCCGCCCCCAAGGGGAATATTTCACGAGAAAAACCCGTAACTTACTGATTCATTCTCAATTAAGGGGAAAAAGCACCATTTTGGTGCGATTAGAAGCCTTGGGCTGCGGGTGTATTCGCGAGTTGAAGGTTTCTCCAACGTCCCGAGCGGAAACGACGGGTCAGCATCCAGCCCTTCAGGGCGTAGTCGCCCACCAGCGCGGCATAGATCCATTCCACGGAAAGCCCCAGGGCCGCGAAGATCACCGCCAACAAGCAGCGCATGCCCAGCAGCCCTGCCATGGTGGCCTTGAGGGGGAAGCGCGTATCCCCAGCCCCCCGGAGCGCCCCGCCCAGGGCAAACTCGATGGCCATGAGCGGCTGCACGGCGCCGAGGATATAAACGAAGGAAACGGTATAGGCGATGACCTCGGGGTCGTCGATCATAAAGGCTGCTATGGGTTCAGCGGCCAGAATAATGGCGATCCCCACAACGGTCATGGATCCCATGGCCAGACGCAGGGCTCGCCAGCCACTGCCCATGGCCTCCTCCTGGGCGTCGGCGCCCAGCGCCTGCCCCACCAGGGTCGACCCCGCCACGGAAAAACCAAAGCCCACCACGAAGCAGAGGGACAGGATATTCACCCCAATGCCGTAGGCCGCAAAGGCCGCGGTCCCGTAGTAATGGCCAATAATGCCGAGAAAGATGAAGAAGCCGAGGCGAAAGACCCCCTGCTCCAGCGCCGCGGGATAGCCAATGTGAATGAGCCGCCGGATGCGCGCGCCATCAAAGGCGCCCCGCCACTCTGACGGACGAAAACTGAGCCGGAGCGCCCCGAAGCCCCAGAGACCGAGAAAGGTCAGCCCCGCGAGCGCGAAGGCCAAGCCATTGGCCACCGCCGCGCCCTTCACTCCAAGGGCAGGCATGCCGAAGTGGCCAAACACAAAAACATACAGCCCGGCGAGGCTCACGAGATTCGTGCCCACCCCAATCCACATGGGGGTCCGGGCATCTCCAGCGGCCCGCAATGCTGCGCTCATGATGAAGTTCACCGCGAAGGTCACGTTGAACGCCGAGAGCCAAAAGATGAAATCGCCCGCCTGGCGCGTGGCCTCAGGCCCGAGACCAAAGGAGGACGCGATGGGTTCGGCGAAGACCATAAAAGGCACGGCGAGCACGAACCCCAGGGCCATGCCTACGGCGAGGCTGGTGAAGGTCACGCGCACCGCCTCGTCCGTGTCCTTCGCGCCCCAGGCCCGGGCCACGAGGGCCGTGGTGCCTGCGGACACGGCCATCATGACCGCCTGCAGGGTAAAGAAGATCTGGTTGCCCACGGTCACCGCCGCCGCCGCCGAGGGGCCGAGCTCGGCCACCACCTTAATCGACACCACGCCGATGATGGAGAACAACAAATTAGTGGTAATGGAGGGCCAGGCCAGCTCCCAGATGGACGGCCGGCGAACGGCTGTGTCAGCCTCCTGTGGTTCCTGCATGATGATTGTCCGCTGCGCGCCCCGGCGGCGCCCTCGCCCCGAAGCCTTCCCCGCAGCGACCCCAAACGCTGCACCTTCGCAGTTTACCTCATCAGGCGCTCCGCGATGCTATGCTCCTTTGCTTGAGGTTTTCGCCGTTTTTTTTGGAGACGCACCATGACCCCCCAAGGCCCCTACACCGACATTGCCGTCACCCAAGCTGGCCCCGTGGCCACGGTGGAAATTCAGCGACCTCCCCACAATTTCTTCGACTATGCGCTCATCGAGCAAATCGCCAATGCCTTCGAGGCCCTGGACGATACGCCGAGCTGCCGGGCCATCGTCCTCGCCGCCCAGGGCAAGAACTTCTGCGCCGGGGCCAACTTTGGCTCCGGGAAGGCCGACGACGGCAATGATGAATTCAGCGCCGAGGGCTTCCGCACCACCACGGGGAAGCTGTACCGGGAAGCGGTGCGCCTTTTCCGCTGCAAGAAGCCCGTGGTGGGCGCCATTCAGGGCAGCGCCATCGGCGGCGGCCTCGGGGTCGCCCTGGTCCCGGATTTCCGCATCGCGACGCCCGAAACGCGCTTTGCCGCCAACTTCGCCCGCCTGGGCATTCACCCTGGCTTTGGCCTAACGGTCACCCTACCCCGCCTGATCGGCATGCAGCGCGCCACCCACATGTTCTACACCGGCGCCCGGGTCCCCGGGGAACAGGCCGTGGCCTGGGGCCTCGCCGACGCCCTCGCCAGCGCCGAAACCCTCCGCAGCGATGCGGAAACGCTCGCCGAGGACATAGCCAAGAGCGCGCCCCTCGCCGTGGTGTCCGTGCGCGCTACGCTCCGGGCGGGCCTCGCTGACGAGATTGCCCAGGCGACGGAGCGGGAGCTGCGGGAACAGCAGTGGCTCCGGGAAACGGCGGACGCCCAGGAGGGCATTCGGTCCGTGGCTGAGCGTCGGGACGGGGTCTTTACCGGCGCCTAAAATCCGGCAAAAAACGGCGTGAGCTTCGGGGCCCGATCGTGCTAAACTGCGCCCCGCGATTCCCAAGTCAAGCCTTAAAAACCTTATTTTTCAAGGCGTTACATTCGCTTCGGGGCACCCCCAGGGGGCTCCGGGGCCGAGCTTTTGGGAACACGCGGGAACTCTAAGGGAGGGCACGGCAGGGCGCCTGCTCTCAACTCAACCTTTCCGACCGAGAAGAGCCATGGCTGACCTGTCGCTGTATCGCAATATCGGGATCTTCGCCCACGTCGACGCGGGCAAGACCACCACCACGGAACGTATCCTCAAGCTTACGGGGCGTATTCACAAGCTTGGCGAGGTGCACGACGGCGCCGCGACCACGGACTTCATGGAGCAAGAGCAGGAGCGGGGGATCACGATCCAGTCCGCGGCCACCAGCTGCTTCTGGAAGGATCACCGCTTCAACATCATCGACACCCCTGGGCACGTGGACTTCACCATCGAGGTGTACCGCTCCCTCAAGGTGCTCGACGGCGGCGTGGGCGTATTCTGCGGCTCCGGCGGCGTGGAGCCCCAGTCCGAAACGAACTGGCGCTACGCGAACGAGTCCCGCGTATCTCGGATCATCTACGTCAACAAGCTCGACCGCATCGGCGCCGACTTCTACCGCGTGGTGAAGCAGGTCGAGGACGTGCTGGGCGCTCGCCCCCTGGTCATGACCCTGCCCATCGGCATCGAAGATGACTTCAAGGGCGTCGTTGACGTACTGACGCAGAAGGCCTGGATTTGGGACGACAGCGGTCTGCCGGAAAACTTCGAGATCACCGATATCCCCGAAGACCTGGTCGAAAAGGCCGCTGAGTATCGGGAAGTGCTGATCGAATCGGCCCTCGAGCAGGACGACGACCTCATGGAAGCCTACCTCGAGTCCGGGGAAGAGCCCTCCATCGAGGACATCAAGCGCTGCATCCGCCTGGGCACCATTAAGCTCGATTGGTTCCCCACCTTCTGCGGATCGTCCTTCAAGAACAAGGGCGTGCAGAACGTGCTGGACGCGGTGGTTGACTACCTCCCGAACCCGACGGAAGTGCCGCCCCAGCCCGAGATGGACCTGGAAGGCAACGAAACGGGCTCCGTGGCCACCGTGGACGCCGAGAAGCCCCTCCGCGCCCTCGCCTTCAAAATCATGGACGACCGCTACGGCGCCCTGTGCTTTACCCGCATCTACTCCGGGAAGCTCAAGAAAGGCGATACGGTCCTCAACACCGCCACCGGCAAGACCGAACGCATCGGCCGGATCGTGGAAATGCACGCCGACTCCCGGGAAGAGCGCGAATCGGCCCAGGCCGGGGACATCGTCGCCCTGCTCGGCATGAAGACCACGCAAACGGGTCATACCCTCTGCGACGTCAACAAGCCCGCGACCCTCGAGCCCATGGTGTTCCCCGATCCCGTGATCTCCATCGCGATTGCGCCGAAAGATAAGGCCGCCGTGGACAAGCTCGGCATGGCCCTATCGAAGATGATCGCCGAGGACCCCTCCTTCCGGGTGGAAACGGACGAAGAATCCGGGGAAACGATCATCAAGGGCATGGGTGAGCTTCACCTCGACATCAAGGTGGATATCCTCCGCCGGACCCACGGCGTGGACGTCACCGTCGGCAAGCCCCAGGTGGCCTATCGGGAAACCATCACCATGCCGGTTTCCGATTCCTATACGCACAAGAAGCAAACCGGGGGCTCGGGGCAGTTCGCGAAGATCGACTACTCCGTGGAGCCTGGGGAAGTGGGTTCGGGCTACGTGTTCGAGTCCAAGGTCACCGGCGGTAACGTACCCCGGGAATTCTGGCCCGCCGTGGAGAAGGGCTTCCGCGTCTCCATGGACGAGGGGACGCTCGCAGGCTTCCCGCTCCTCGACGTGAAGGTCACGCTCCTCGACGGTGGCTTCCACCCCGTGGACTCCTCTGCCATTGCCTACGAAATTGCGGCCAAGGCGGCTTACCGCCAGTCCGTGCCGAAGGCAAAGCCCCAGCTCCTCGAGCCGGTGATGAAAGTGGACGTGTTCACCCCGGAAGATCACGTCGGTGACGTGATCGGCGACCTCAACCGTCGCCGGGGCATGATCAAGGCCCAAGAGCCCGGCCCCACGGGCGTCCGCGTGAAGGCCGACTGCCCCCTCTCCGAGATGTTCGGCTACATCGGCGATCTGCGCACCATGACCTCCGGTCGTGGCCAGTTCTCCATGGAGTTCTCCCACTACGCGCCCTGCCCGGCGAACGTGTCGGAAGAAGTCATCAAGGAAACCAAGGAGCGCAAGGCGGCCAAGTAAACCGCCTCGCCTTCTCGGGAAACGAAAAACGGCGCCTCATGGCGCCGTTTTTTTTGCCTGCGCGAAGGCCCCAGCTCTAGGGGCCCAGCACTAAGGCTCAAGCAGCAAGGCGCTTCATCACGGCGACGAAGGTGTCCAGCTCCTCCAAGGTGGTGTAGAGATTTGGCGTAATGCGCAGCCCCCGCACCCCCGG
>JAYOYG010000014.1:23656-34047 GCA_038153445.1 Pseudomonadales bacterium | reverse complement strand
AGACACGCCCTTTGAGCCTGAGCCCGGGGTTGAAGTGGTCCCCGTGCCGCGCTGCGCGCCTATCCTCGCGCCCATCATTCATACCCTACCGCTGCAGCTCCTGGCCTATTATGTGGCCGTGCTTCGGGGCACGGATGTGGACCAGCCCCGAAATCTCGCCAAGTCCGTCACCGTGGAATAACTCCGCATGCTCACGGAATTCCTACAAGGTTATGGGCTCCAGCTGGTCGTGGGCATGATCCTTTCCGTCATGCTGGGCATGGCGGCCCGGGCCCTCTGGGTATGGCGGGCCACGCGAAAAGGAAACGCACGATGAGCGAACTTCCCGCCCCCGGGTCCCGCAGCCAGTTGCTGCTCGAATGGCTGGGGGTGGTTACGGCCATTGCCTATTCTCTGCTTGTCGCCTCCAATACGGGCTTCGAGTTCCTGGGCTTTGTTCTCCTTTTTATTTCCTCCCTGGCCATTGGGCTTTGGGCCCACCGGGGGGCTCATCGGGGCATACTGCTCCTGCAATTCTTCTATGCCGCCGCAGGCCTCATTGGGATGTGGCGCTGGTACGGCGGCTAGCGGGTCAGGGAATTCACCCCTTTGGATGTTACGCACCTCCTCGATGGTCTGAACGATGCGCAGCGGGCGGCGGTCACCGCGCCCCGGGGGCATATGCTTGTGCTGGCCGGGGCCGGCTCGGGGAAAACCCGCGTGCTCACCCATCGCATGGCCTGGTTGGTGGACGCCGAGGGCCTCTCGCCCCATAGCCTGCTGGCCGTGACCTTTACCAATAAGGCCGCCGCCGAGATGCGGGCGCGGCTTGAGCAACTCATTTCCGTGCCCCCCCGGCAGCTATGGGTGGGAACCTTCCATGGCCTTGCTCACCGCCTCCTTCGGACCCACTGGCAGGAAGCGCGGCTCCCGGAAAACTTTCAGATTCTGGACGCGGATGATCAGCAGCGCCTGATCAAGCGGATCCTTCGCAGCCTCGATCTCGACGAAAAGCGCTGGCCGCCGCGGCAGGTCGCTTGGTTCATCAATGGGCAGAAGGACGAAGGACGCCGGGCCCGGCACGTGGAACCGGGGGGTGATCACTTCACGGAAACGCTCCTAAAGGTTTACGAAGCCTACGAAACCCTCTGCTTTCAGGGGGGGCTTGTGGATTTCGCCGAGCTCCTCCTGCGTAGCCATGAGCTATGGCTCGAGGACGCGGCCCTGCTGGCTCACTACCAGCGCCGCTTCTCCGAGCTTTTGGTGGACGAATTCCAGGATACCAACGCCATCCAATATGCCTGGCTCCGGGTTCTCGCGGGCAGCAGCGCCCACATCACCGCCGTGGGCGACGATGACCAGTCCATCTACGGTTGGCGCGGGGCCCGGGTCGAGAACATCCATCGCCTCCAGCAGGATCTGGGCGACGTGCAACTGGTGCGCCTCGAGCAAAACTACCGTTCCACGGGGAATATTCTCACCGCTGCCAATGCGCTGATCGGGCACAACGGCGATCGCCTCGGAAAGGATCTCTGGACCGACGGGGAAGCGGGCGATCCCATCGCCCTCTATGCGGCCTATAACGAGCTGGATGAGGCGCGCTTTATCGCGGACCGGATCAGCGAATGGCTTTCTGGAGGTCGCCGGGCTGACGAGATCGCTATTCTTTATCGCTCGAACGCCCAGTCCCGGAATTTGGAAGAAGCGCTGCTTCGAAGCGATATCCCCTACCGAATCTATGGGGGCCTACGCTTCTTCGAACGCATGGAGATTCGTAACGCCCTGGCGTATCTGCGCCTCACGCTGAACCGAGACTCGGACCCGGCCTTCGAGCGCGTAGTGAATACGCCGACCCGGGGCATCGGGGAGAAAACCCTTGAACAGTTGCGCCAGCAGGCCCGGGAGCGGGGCTGCTCCCTTTGGGCGGCGGCGCGCCAAGCCCTCGGGGATGGCACCTTCAGCGGCCGGGGAGCCTCGGCCCTCGCGGGCTTCCTCGCGCTGATCGACGATTTGGCAGAAGCCGTGGCCCAGCTGCCGCTCCACGAAGCGGTGCAGCATGTGGTGGAGCTGTCCGGGCTCTATGAGTTCCACGGCCGGGAAAAGGGTGAGCGGGGCGTGGCCCGGCGGGAAAACCTCGACGAGCTCGTCACCGCCGCTCGGCAATTTGTGCCCGAGCCCCTGCTTCCCCTGGACGAAGGCGGGGAGCTGCAGCACGCGGAGGCGCCGCCCCTGGAGTCCTTTCTCGATCTGGCGGCCCTGGAAACGGGGGAAAGTCAGCACGGGGACGGCGACGCCGTGAACCTCATGACCCTGCATACGGCGAAGGGCTTGGAGTTCCCCCTCGTGTTCCTGTCCGGCCTCGAGGAAGGGCTCTTCCCGCACCGCATGTCTCTCGAGGAGCCCGGGCGCCTCGAGGAAGAGCGCCGGCTTTGCTATGTGGGCATCACCCGGGCCATGGAAAACCTGGTGCTGAGCTACGCGGAGGCCCGGCGGCTTCATGGCTCCGATAACTACAACCGGCCCTCCCGCTTCCTGCGGGAGCTGCCGCCTGAGGTCCTTGAAGAGGTGCGCTTGGGGGGCAGCGTCGCGCGCCCCGTGAGTGCGCCCTCCGCCGGCCCCACCCCGGAGTTGATGCTCGGGGGACGGGTGCGGCACGCTGCCTTTGGGGAAGGGACCCTACTCGATGTGGAGGGAGACGGGGCCCGCACTCGAGTGCACGTGAATTTCGACGACGCGGGGCCAAAGTGGTTGATGCTAGCCTACGCCGAATTACAACCGGCCGATTGAGCCTGTGAGGAGGGATCTGTGAAGAAACGAGGGCGGATGGGGCGCTGGCTGTCCCTGATGGTGATCGCGGGGCTGCTCGGCGCCTGCGCCGGGGGCAATGAGCCGGGCGCTTCCGGTGCGGCAGCGGAAAGCCAGCGCTATGAGTGGAAGCTCATCACCACCTGGCCGAAGAACTTGCCGGCCCTGGGGACGGCGCCGGAAAAGTTCGCGAAGATGGTGGAGCGCATGTCCAACGGCCGCCTGAAGATTAAGGTCTACGGCGCGGGGGAACTGGTCGGCGCTTTCGAGGTATTTGACGCGGTGCTCGCTGGGGATGCCGAGATGGGCCACGGCGCCGCCTACTACTGGCGGGGCAAGGTGCCCGAGGCCGCCTTCTTCACCGCAGTGCCCTTCGGGCTGACGGCCCAGGAAATGAACGGCTGGCTCTACTACGGCGGCGGGCTTGAACTGTGGCAGGAGCTCTACGCGCCCTTCGGCCTCATCCCCTTCCCCGGCGGCAATACGGGCACGCAGATGGGCGGCTGGTTCAACAAGGAAATCAAAACCCTGGCCGACGTGCAGGGGCTGCGCATGCGCATTCCTGGCCTCGGGGGTGAGGTATTCCAGCGCGCCGGCGGCGAACCCGTGGCCATGCCCGGGGGCGATATGTATACGGCGTTGCAAACGGGCACCATCGACGCCACGGACTGGGTGGGGCCCTACAACGATCTGGCCTTCGGCCTGCACACGGTGGCGGAGTACTACTACTACCCCGGCTGGCAGGAGCCTGGCGCGGTCATGGAAACGCTGGTGAATAAGGAGGCCTTTGAAGCGCTTCCCGATGATCTCCAAGCCATCATCGAAGTGGCCACCCGGGCCATAAACGAAGACATGCTGGCGGAGTACACGGCGCGCAATAACACCGCCCTCCGGGAGCTGGTGAACAAGCACGGCGTGAAGGTTCGCCCCTTCCCGGAGGACGTGCTGGCGAAGCTTCGGGAGGTGTCTAACGATGTGCTCGTGGAGATGGGGCAGACCTCGCCCATGGCCGAGCGCATCCATGCCTCCTTCACGACCTTCTCCGCGGACGTCAAGGCCTGGACGGCCATCGCCGAGCAAGGCTACCTCGACGCCCGGCGCGCAACGGACTAACCCCGTTTAGGGGCTGGGGCTTAAGGGCCCCGGCCCCGCTCCGTCCTAGGGTGCGTCCGGTAGGCCCTGCCACTGGTCCCAGGGGATGCCCCGATCGGGCCAGGCCACGGTTTGAAAGGGCCACCGATCGTTCACCCAGCGTCGGGTCCAGCGCTCCAGCGCCCCATCGAAGCCCGCATCAAACTCCACTTCCGTGACCCATAGGCGTACCACCGCGTCATAGCCCGTCTTCAGGCTCGGGCGCAGGTAAATGCACCCTCGCTCCCGGGTCCCATCGGGGGTCAGCACCGCATAGGCAAAGGCTCGTCGGCTTTCAAAGAGCGCGGCTTCCTGAGCCATATCGGCCACCGCGTCTTCCGCGGTGAGATCGGCCCGGGGCCAGTCCCGGCTGTGGGTGAAGGTGCGCTGCAGGTGATCGATCGAGCTCATGTATGCCTCGAAATCCACCTCAAGCACCGCGGGCCCCAGGGGAACGAGCACAAAGCCGTCGGCCTCCACGCGCAGCGGGACTTCGAAATCCTCGGGGACGAAGGGCGCGGCGAGGGCCGCGGTGCCTAGGAGCAGGAGCATCGCTCCCAGGCTGACGCGTTTCCAAGAAATCGGGAGCAGGCCAGCCATGGGAGGTCTCCTTTTAAGGTGAGGGGGGCTTAGCCGTAGAGGCGCTCCGGCAGCCAGGTGGCTAGCTCGGGCCAAAGGGCTAGGAGCGCCAGGAGTAGCACCTGAATGACGATGAAGGGCACTACCCCACGGTAGATGTCCCCCGTGGCCACGGAGTCTGGGGCCACGCCGCGCAAATAGAAGAGGGCGAAGCCGAAGGGGGGCGTCAGGAAGCTCGTTTGCAGGTTGACCGCAATCATCACCCCAAGCCACACGGGATCGAGCCCCATGGCCAGGAGCACGGGACCCACGATGGGCACCACCACGAAGGTGATCTCGATGAAGTCGAGAATAAAGCCCAGCAGGAAGATCACCAGCATCACCACCAGGGTGGCGCCGACGACTCCGCCGGGCATGTCTTCGAAGAGCCCCTGCACGAGTTCATCGCCGCCGAAGCCGCGGAACACGAGGCTGAAGACCGCCGCACCAATAAGAATGAAGAACACCATGGCGGTGGTCTTCGTGGTGCTATCAACGATTTCCCAGAGCGTTTGCTTCGAGAGCTGGCCCTGGGCGAGGGCGAGGAGGAGGGCGCCCAGGGCGCCGACGCCGGAAGCTTCCGTGGGCGTCGCAATGCCGCCCATGATGGAACCCAGCACCGCAATAATCAGGAGCAGGGGCGGAAAGAGCCCCTGGGCCAGGGTTTTTCCGAGGCTGACGCTCTCCCCAGCGCCGAGGGCCTCCGGAGCGACCCGGGGCGCCCGGGCGGGCTGGAGGAGGGCGGTGGTGGCCACGTAGACCATGTACATGGCGACGAGCACGAGCCCGGGGAACAGGGCCCCGGCGAAGAGATCGCCGACGGACACCGTATCCGGCGAGAAGATCCCCATGTTCAGCTGGGCTTGCTGATAGGCGCTGGACAGCACGTCCCCAAGGAGCACCAGGGCAATGGAGGGGGGAATGATTTGCCCGAGCGTGCCCGTGGCGGCGATGGCTCCCGTGGCCAGCTTGGGATCGTAGCCGTGGCGCAGCATGGTCGGCAGGGACATGAGCCCCATGGTGACCACGGTGGCGCCGACGATGCCCGTGCTGGCGGCCATGAGCATGCCCACGAAGGTCACGGACAGACCGAGACCACCGGGGAAGCGGCCGAAGACCACGGAGAAGCTGTCGAGGAGCTTCTCCGCCACCTTCGATTTTTCAAGCACCACCCCCATGAAAACAAACAGGGGCACGGCGATCATGGTTTGGTTGGTGATCGTTCCGAAGATGCGCCCGGAAAGGAAGCCGAGATCGCTGGGATTGAAGCTGCCCCCGATCATCCCGCCGAAGCCAAAGAGCAGGGCGACGCCGGACAGGGTAAGGGCCACGGGATAGCCCAGGAGCAGGCAGGCGAAGACCGCCAGGAACATGATTAGGGGGATCCACTCAATCATGCGCGCAGGCTCCGAAGGATTTTCACTTGCTTGGCCAGTTCAGCGAGCCCCTGGAGCAGCAGCAGGGCCCCGAGCACGGGAATCAGGGTTTTCAGCAGGAACACCAGGGGAATGCCCCCGACCTCCGGCGAGCCTTCGAAGATGCGCCAGGCCCGGGCCGTGTAGTTCCAGCTGACGTAGATGATGAAGCTCGCCAGGGGGACCAGAAATAGGCAGTGGCCGAGGATGTTGACCTGGGCCTGCTGGCGCGGGGTCATGCGGCCGTAGAGCACGTCCACCCGGACGTGGGCGTCGTGCTTTAAGGCGTAGGGGATGCCCAACATGAACACGAGGCCGTGCAGGTAGATCACGCTTTCCTGGAGCGCGATGGAGCCCACGGAGAAGCCGTAGCGCAGCACTACCACGAGGCAGGTGACGGCGGTCATGGCAAGCACGAGCCAGCTGACGCTGCGGCCGATCGCTTCCGTTAAGCCATCGACCCAGCGAATGAAACGGTCCATAGGGGCCTCCCCGACGCCCAAAAACGCGCCTGCGAGTATACACAAGGGCCCGAGGGACGAGCCCTTGCTAGAGCGCCTCGACGGCGATGCCGAGGAACACCAGGGCGCCAAACAGATTGTTGCTGCGGAAGGCCGTGAAGCAGGCGTCGAGGTCCTGGTGCCGAATGCGCCAGAGCTGGCTCAGGGCCTGGCCGGCGGCCAACAGCAGACCTGCGTAGTAGGGCCAGCCAAGGCCATGGCTCAGCCCTGCCTGCACCAGGCATGCCCCCGCGCCCAGGAGGGCCAGGGCAATGGCCGCGCGATCAAAGCGGCCGAAGAGCCGCGCGGTGGACTGAATACCCACGGCTTCGTCCCAGGGCCGATCGACCATGGCGTATTCCGTGTCGTAGGCGAAGGTCCACAGCATATTGGCTGCGACGAGCCACCAGAGGGCCGGCGGCAGGGCATCAAGCACGGCGGCGTAGGCCATGGGGATTGCCCAGGAGAAGGCCGCGGCCAGGAACAGCTGAGGAAAGGGCAGAAAGCGCTTCGTAAAGGGGTAAAGGGCCGCCAGCCCCACGGCCACGGGGGCCAGGGCCACGGTGAAGGGGTTCGTGAACAGCACGAGGATAAAGGCCAGCAGGGTCAGGGCGGCGGCGGTCAGGAGCGCGTCCCGGGGTTGAAGGGCCCCGGTGGCCAGGGGCCGGTGCTGGGTTCGCGCGACGTGACCGTCGAAGTCCCGGTCGGCGTAATCGTTAATGGCGCAGCCCGCGCTGCGGGTCAGGACCACGCCCGCCAGGAAAATGCCGAGGATGGGCCAGGCCGGGCGCCCCTCCGCGGCGAGCCACAGGGCCCAGAGCGTCGGCCAGAGCAAAAGCCCAATGCCCACGGGCTTATCTAGGCGCGTGAGCTGAAGGTAGGGGCGAAGGGAAAAGCTGGGGGCTGCGGTCGTCATAGGGCAGCGATTATCCCGAAAAACCGCGCCTAGCGAACCCCCTGGGCGTGGTCGATGGCCGCGGCGGTGGGGCTTTCGAGCACCAGCAGGGGATCGCCCTGTACGCGGTAGGTGGTCGCCCGTAGCCAGCCCCCGGCAGCGTTGCGAAAGGCGCAGCGATGCTCCCGGGTCACCCCTGCTCGCAGCGCCCGACCTAAAAACAACAGTTCACCGAGGGGGCGGCGGCCGAGGCCCCGAAGGGCTGGGAGCAGACTCGAGGCACCCCTAGGCACCACGGTGCGCGCGTGGAGCATGACCTCGCCGCCAGCGGCTAGGGTGATTTCCCGAAGCCAGGCGCAGCGCAGCCCTGGCGTTGCCAGCAGCGCGGCTTCCAGCGCCGAGGGCCGGCCGAATCCCTCTCGAAGCGGTGTCACCGTCACCACGCCCCGGGTGGCCCGAAGCTGGCCGGTAATGGAGTGGTCATAGCGGAGCCAAGGCGCAGCAGGGCCCGCCCGAAGCGCCAGCAGGGCGTCGGGGAGAGTGCCCAGGTGCGGATCCCGAAGCCAGGGCTGGGGGCGGAGTTCGGGGCGTGGGGGGGCGATCAGAAGCACGGTCGGACTCTGCGCCTTTCCTGCCGTAAACTCAATCTCGGCCCCTTTCCATTGATTTCCCGGCCACCTCTGCTAGGGTGCGCGCGGCGCCGGGGCACGAAGCTCGCGCCTGGCCAAGGAGACCCCCATGAAAAAGTGGCAGTGCATTGTTTGCGGCTGGATCTACGATGAAGCGCTCGGCTGCGAAGAAGAAGGCATCGCTCCGGGCACGGCCTGGGAAGATATCCCGGAAGACTTCGTTTGCCCCGAGTGCGGCGTGGGTAAGGCGGACTTCGAGATGATCGAGATCGGCTAAGGTTTCCCCATCCCTCTCCCCATTGCGTGACGGGGGGGCTTGCCGGTAGCGTTATCCCTTTTGGGGGAGGCAAGCCATGAGCTTAACCACGCGGATTCTCATCGGGATGATAGCGGGGTTCCTCCTGGGCTCCGTCCTCCACGGCCTCGACCTCCCGGACACCCATCCCATTCGTGCTGTGTTCGTGGATGGGTTCCTCGACGTCGGCGGCAAGATCTTCATCGCGTCGCTAAAGCTCCTCGTCGTGCCCTTGGTCTTTGTGTCCCTGGTTTGTGGCGCCAGCAACCTTTCCGACGGCGCGGCCATGGGTCGGGTTGGTGGTAAGGCCCTCGGCCTTTTCCTTCTGACCACGGCCATCGCCATTTCCCTCGCCCTCCTGGTGTCCCTCACCATCAAGCCCGGCGAAGGCATGAGCCAGGAGGCGCCGCAGAGCTTTGAAGCCACCGAGCCTCCGGCCTTTAAGGACGTGGTCCTCGATATGTTCCCCACCAACCCGGTGGCGTCGATGGCCAACGGGGAAATGCTTCAAATCATCGTCTTTGCCCTGCTCTTCGGCTACGCGGTGGCGAAGTCCGGGGCCCCGGGGGCTCGCATCAAGGCGTTCTTTGAAGATTTGAACGACGTCATCATGCGCCTGGTGGTGGCGCTGATTGCGCTGGCGCCCTACGGCGTGTTCTGCCTCATGACCACGATCTTCACGGCCCTTGGGTGGAGTGAGATTGGCGCCCTAGCGGCCTACTTCTTTACCGTGGCCGGGGTGCTGGTGCTGCAGCTTCTGGTGGTCTACCCCCTGATGTTTGCCGCCCTGACGCGCCTTTCTCCCATGATTTTCCTGCGGAAGATGCGGGCGCCCATGCTCTTTGGCTTCTCCACTTCGTCGAGCAGCGCCACCCTCCCGGTCACCCTGGAAACGGTGGAGCAGCGCATCGGCGTGCGCAACGAGGTGGCCTCCTTCGTGGTGCCCCTGGGGGCGACCATCAACATGAATGGCACGGCCATCATGCAGGGGGTCGCCACGGTCTTCATCGCCCAGTACTTCAACATCGCTTTGGACCTCACGGATTACGTGATGGTGATCGTCACTGCCACCATGGCCGCCATCGGCACCGCCGGGGTGCCTGGGGTGGGCCTCATCATGCTCACCATGGTGCTTCAGCAGGTGGGGCTGCCCGTGGAAGGCATCATGCTCATCATCGGCGTGGACCGGCTTCTGGATATGGCGCGCACCATCGTGAACGTCGCCGGGGATGCCATGGTGGCGACCATCGTTGCCCGCTCCGAGAACAAGCTGGATCTGGAGCGTTACGCGGATATGAATGCCGGCGCCGAGCTCGACAACTAGCGCTAGGCGTTAATGAACTGCTGCCGGGTCCCGAGCCAGCGCTGCATGATGGGGGCCGCGGCAGCCGGGTCCGAGGCCAGCAGGGCCCGCGCGGCCTCCTGAATGGCCGGGAGCTGCTCCTGATCCCGCAGGAGATCCGCCACCTTCAAGTCCAGGGCGCCCGTTTGCCGGGTGCCGAGCACTTCCCCCGGGCCCCGGAGCGTGAGGTCCTTTTCCGCGAGATAGAAGCCATCGTCGGAGGTCCGGAGGGCCTCGAGGCGCGCCTTGCCGTGGCGCCCCAGGGGCGATTGGTAAAGCAACACGCAATGGCTGGCGGCGGCGCCCCGGCCCACCCGGCCCCGAAGCTGGTGGAGCTGGGCCAGGCCCAGGCGTTCGGCGTTTTCGATAATCATGAGCGACGCATTGGGGACATCGACCCCGACTTCGATGACCGTGGTTGCCACCAGGAGTTGCGTGTCTCCGGCGGCAAAGGCCTGCATGGCGGCGGCCTTGGCATCGCCCTTTAGCCGACCATGAACCAGCCCCACGGTGAGTTCCGGTAGGGCCTTCGCGAGGGTCTCCGCCGTCTCCTCCGCGGCTTCGGCCTCGAGGTGCTCGGAGCGTTCGATCAAGGTGCAGACCCAGTAGGCCTGGCGTCCGGCCTTGCAGGCCTCTCGAACCCGATTGAGCAGAGCCTCCCGGCGGCTGGCGGGCAGCACCACGGTGGTGATCGGGGTACGCCCGGGGGGGCGGCTATCGATGATGGAGACGTCAAGGTCCGCGTAGGCGCTCATGGCTAGGGTGCGGGGAATGGGGGTGGC
>JAYOYG010000014.1:0-23556 GCA_038153445.1 Pseudomonadales bacterium | reverse complement strand
AGGGTTTTCAAATGTTGTTCGGCGAGCAGCTCCGTGGGGGCCATGAGGGCGCCTTGGAAGCCGCTGCCCACGGCCCGGAGGAGCGCCAGGGCGGCAACGACCGTTTTTCCCGATCCCACGTCTCCCTGGAGGAGCCGGAGCATGGGTTGGGATCGATCCAGATCGGCGGCGAGCTCCGCGCTGACCCGACGTTGGGCCTCCGTGAGCTCAAAGGGCAGGGCGCGCAGGAAGCGCGCCTCGAGGGCCGGATCCCCGGCAAGGCGGGGCGCGGGCTGGGCTTGGAGAACGGAGCGGGCCGTCATCATGGCCAGCTGATGGGCGAGCAGTTCGTCAAAGGCCAGGCGCTGCTGGGCAGGATCGAGGCCCGCCTCGAGGGTGGCTAAATCGGTCCCCACGGGGGGCGTATGCAGATGGCGAAGATCGGCAAGAAGGGTCTCGGTCAGCCCGAGGGCCTCGGCGCCGGCCCCTTCGAGCAGGGCGAGGGCGCGGTGCAGAAGGCTTCGGAGCCGAGCCTGCCCAAGCCCTTCCGTGGTGGGGTAGATGGGCGTTAGGCGATCGTCGAGGGCGGGGGGTGCGCCGCCGTCTAGAAAGGTGAGCTCGGGATGCACGAATTCGATGCCCCCGGCGCCTCCCCGCCCTTCCCCAAAGCCGCGTAGGGGCCGCCCCGGCTTAAGCTGTTGCTGCTGCGCCTTGGAGAAGTGGAAGAGGCGCAGGGTGGCGAGGCCGCTTCCGTCCTCGACCTTGAGCACCAGGCTGCGCCGGCGCCCAAAGGCCACCTGGGCCGCCCGGATGGTGGCTTCAAAGACCACGGCCTGGCCCTGGCGTACGGCGGCGAGGGGTGTGATCCGGGTGCGATCTTCGTAGCGGAGGGGCAGGTGAAAGAGGGCGTCCTCAAGGGTGCTGAGCCCAAGGCGCGTGAAAGCCTCCGCCACCTTCGGCCCCACCCCCTTCAGGGTGGTGAGGGGATCCCTGAGCCGTGCCACGGTGCGGGTCCTGCCCCTTAGGCGGCGTCCGGGAGCACCAGGATGGCGTCGAGCTCCACCAGGGCCCCCTTTGGGAGGGCCGCCACCTGCACGGCGGCGCGGGCCGCATAGGGAGGCGTAAGCACCGCGGCCATCTTCTCGTTTACCGCCCCGAAGTTGGCGAGATCGGTGAGGAACACGGTGAACTTCACCGCGTCATCGAGGCTCGCGCCCCCGGCTTCGGCCACGGCCTTGAGGTTCTCAAAGACCTGCTCCAGCTGGGCATCGAAGCCTTTGCGGAGCTCCCCCGTGGCGGGGTCGAGGCCAATTTGCCCCGACAGGTAAAGGGTGTGGCCGGCGCGAAGGGCCTGGGCGTAGGGCCCAAGGGCTGCGGGCGCCGCATCGCTGTGAATGGCGCGCTTGGTCATGGGGTTCTCCAGCTTAGATGTTTCGGGTTCGGGCGAGGCCGATGACCGGGGTGAGGCGCCGTAGCCGGCGCATGATGCGGGCTAGGTGGACCCGGTCCCGGACCAGGAGCGCAATGACCACGGTGGAAAGGTGGGCGTTGCGCTCGGCGATATTGATCTTTTCGATGTTGGCGTCGGCGTCGGTGATCTCCGCGGCCAATTCGGCGATGACGCCCTTTCGAGCTTCGACCTCGACGCGCAGTTCGACGCTGTATTCGCCGTCCACCTCAGCGGCCCAGCGTACGGGGATAAGCGCTTCGTTGCGTTCCCGGAGCTCGGCAAGATTGCGACACACTTCCAGATGCACCACGAGGCCCCGGCCCGAACTTAAGTGGCCCACCACCGGCTCCCCGGGGAGGGGATAGCAGCACTTGCCGTAGGCCACCACGAGCCCTTCCGTGCCTCGAATGGCCAGGGGCCCGCCGTGCTCCACGGTGAGCGGGACCTCCCCGCTTCCTCCCTGGGTCAGGTGCTGGGCGACCACGTAGGCCATGCGATTGCCGAGCCCAATGTCCTCGAGCAAGTCGTCCAGCGTGTCGAAGCCGAGTTCATCGAGGACATCGGAAATGCGCTGACTGGGAAGGCTCGCAAGATTGGTATCGACGTTCGCCAGGCTGCGGTTGAGTAGGCGTCGCCCGAGGGTGCGGGACTCGGTCACTTGCTGATGCTTAAGCGCATGGCGAATGGAGGAGCGCGCTTTACCCGTGACGACAAAAGAGAGCCAGTCGGGGTTCGGCCGCGCATCCTCGGAGGTGATGATTTCCACCGTCTGCCCGCTCTGGAGCTGCACGGACAAAGGCGCAAGGCGCCGGTCCACGCGGCAGGCCACGCAGGTGTTGCCGATGTCCGTGTGCACCGCATAGGCGAAGTCCACGGGGGAGGCGCGCTGGGGTAGCTCGAGAATGCGCCCCTTGGGGGTAAACACGTAGACCTCGTCGGGGAAGAGATCGATCTTTAGGTTTTCGATGAACTCCAGGGAGTTTCCGGCGCGCTGTTGGAGTTCGAGCAGTCCCTTCACCCATTCCCGGGCCCGGGCCTGGCTCGAGCTTTGCTCATCGGACTTATACAGCCAGTGCCCCGCGATGCCGTTGCTGGCGACGGCCTCCATTTGCTGGGTGCGAATCTGAATTTCGATGGGCACCCCGTGCATGCCGAAGAGCGTGGTATGCAGCGATTGGTAACCATTGGCCTTCGGAATAGCGATGTAATCCTTGAAGCGGCCCGCCAGGGGCTTGTAAAGCCCGTGCACGGCGCCAAGGACCCGATAGCAGGTGTCGGGCCGATCGACGATGATCCGAAACCCGAAGACGTCCATGATGTCAGCGAACGCTTTCTGCTTCTGTCGCATCTTTCGGTAAATGGAAAAGAGGTGCTTCTCCCGGCCGAGCACCCGCGCCTCGATGCCCTCACTCGCAAGGCACTTTTCTAGGGCGGCGGCGATTTCCTCCATGAGGGCCTTGCGATGGCCGCGGGCAGCTTGCACGGCCCGGCCGATGCGCTCCGCGCGCATGGGATAGAGGGCCTGGAAGGCGAGATCCTCGAACTCCATGCGCAGCTCATTCATGCCCAGGCGGCTAGCAATGGGGGCGTAGTAGTCCAGGGTTTCCCGGGCAATGCGCTCCTTCTTTTCCCGGGCAAGGGCGCCTAGCGTACGCATGTTGTGGAGCCGGTCCGCGAGCTTCACCAGAATGACGCGAATATCCCGGGCCATGGCCATGGCCATCTTCTGGAAGTTTTCCGCCTGGGCTTCCGCCCGGGATTTGAAGATGGTGGTGAGCTTGGAGACGCCGTCGACCAGTTCGGCGACGTCGCTGCCGAAGGCGTCCGCGAGGGTTTTCTTGCCGACGCCGGTGTCCTCGATCACGTCGTGGAGCAGGGCCGCCATGAGCGTCTGCGGGTCCATGCGCATGCCCGCGAGGATATGGGCCACCGCCGTGGGATGGGTGATGTAGGGATGGCCGGTTTTTCGCATCTGCCCTTCGTGGGCGGCCTTCGCGTAGTGGAAGGCGCGCTCCACCTCGGCCACGGCCTCCGGACTTAAATATTCCTGAAGGCGCGCAGAGAGTTCGGGCAGGGTAATGATGCGCTCCTCGGCCGCCGCAGGGGCGGGCCGGGGCGCGGGCCGGCGCGGGCCCGAGGGCTTAGTCGATGAGGGGGTCGTCGCCGACGTCATGGTGGCTGGGCTGGGGCTCCGGAAGTTTGAATCCGAACTCATCTTCCCCGCGCCGATCGACTTCATCGAGGATGGCGGCGGTCACGTGGCCTTCGGCAATTTCCCGAAGCGCTAGCACCGTGGGCTTATCGTTCTCTTCTTCCACGTGCGGATCCCGGCCACCGGTGGCCAGCTGGCGTGCTCGCTTTGAGGCGATCATCACGAGCTGAAAACGGTTTTCGACTTCCGTCAGGCAGTCTTCGACGGTAATGCGGGCCATGGGGTGCTCCTGCAATTTTTGAGCTTTCGCTCCTAAGCCCGCCAGTTTACGGGCTTTTACCCTCAAGCCACAAGGAAAAATCCCCTTTCCTAGGCGCCGAGGAGCGGAGGGAGGCGGTCTCCGAGACGCGCTTGCTGCCGGGGTCGGCGGAGCCGTTCGGCCTGAACGATGGCCTTGAGCTCTACAAGCGCCGTGTCGAAAACGTCGTTCACCACGAGAAAGGGATAGGCCTCATGGGCGCGCATCTCCAGCGTGGCTTCCGCCAGGCGCCGGGTCATGGTGGCTTCATCGTCCTGGGCGCGCTGGCGCAGGCGGGCTTCAAGGGTGGCGAGGGAGGGAGGAAAGATGAAGATGCCTACAGCTTCCGGGCGCTTTTCCCGCACCTGGCTGGCCCCCTGCCAGTCGATCTCGAGGATGACGTCCTTACCCTCGGCAAGGGTCTCATCGACGAAGGCTTCCGAGGTGCCGTAAAGATTGCCGAAGACCTCCGCGTACTCCAGAAAGGCGCCGGTGTCGATCATGGCTTCGAAGGCCGGTCGATCGACGAAGTGGTAATTCACGCCGTCCCGTTCCCCCGGGCGCTGGGGCCGGGTGGTATGGGAGATGGACACGGTGAGGGCGGCATCGTCCCGCAGAAGCGCCTGGACCAGGGACGTCTTTCCGGCCCCGGAGGGGGCGGAAATCAGAAATAGCGTGCCGCCGGGGTGGGGCTTCATGGCCGTTCTCCTGCCGGGCCCTTAGGCCACATTCTGGACTTGCTCGCGGAGCTGCTCCACGACCACCTTCAGGGCCACCACCGTTTCCGTGTGGGCGCCGTCACTAATCTTCGCGGCGCAGGTGTTGGCCTCCCGAGCGAGTTCCTGGGCCAGAAAATCCAAGCGCTTACCTTGGGCGCCGGGCTTTTGCAGGCTGGCCAGGAAGGCGGCGCGGTGGGTAACGAGGCGATCGAGCTCCTCGCAAATATCGGCCTTCTGGGACAGCAATGCCAGCTCCTGGGCCAAGCGCTCCTCGGTGAGGTCGAGGCCGAGGGCCTGGGCACGCTGCTTAAGCTTGCCCCACAGCTGCTGTTGAAGCCCGTCCTGAACGGCGCGGAGCGTATTCACGAGGTCCTCAAGGCGGGCCAGCTGCCCTTCGAGGGTGGCCTTCAAGCCTGCGCCTTCTCGCCGGCGTTCCTCAAGGAAGGCCTCGAGCACGGGCTCCACGGCGGATTCAAGGGCTGCCTGAAGTGCCGCCTTGGGCAGCTGCTCAGAGGCCCATACCCCGGGCCAGCGTAGAAGCTCCAGAGCATGGGGAAGGGGCGCGTCCGGAACCTCGGCCCGCACGGCGGCGAGGGCGGTCAGGAGGCCTTGGAGCGCATCCGGATTCAGCTGCCCACTCCCGGAGCCTTCGCCCTCGAGGCGAACCAATAGCTCTACCTTGCCCCGGCTGATGCGCTCCCGAAGGCGGTTCCGCAGGGCGCCTTCCTGATCCCGGAGCGCCTCCGGGAGGCGCAGGGAAAGATCAAGGAAGCGATGATTGACGCTGCGCAGCTCAAGGGTGAGGGTCATGCCGCCCAGGGCCTGCTCGCCTCGGGCATAGCCGGTCATGCTTTCGATCACAGGGCTCTCCTTGCTGAGGCCCCTAGTGTAGCGGGCCCAGGCGCGGGCCGCGCGGTGCTATCATGATCGGCTTGGAAACCGTCTTTGAAAAAGGAAGTGCTATGCACGAGCGGCCCAGTGGACGGGCGCCGGATGCCCTTCGTCCCGTTACCTTCACCCGAGGCTTTACCTGCCATGCCGCGGGGTCCGTGCTCGCGGCCTTCGGTCGTACCCAGGTGCTGTGCACCGTCTCCGTGACCCCGGGGGTGCCGCCCTTTCTGCGAGGCAAGGGGCAGGGCTGGCTCACGGCGGAATACGGCATGTTGCCCGGGGCGACGCACACGCGCAGCGATCGGGAGGCCGCGCGGGGGAAGCAAAGCGGTCGCACCCAGGAAATTCAGCGCCTCATCGGTCGCTCCCTGCGCATGGCCGTGGACCTTAAAGCTCTGGGGGAGATCACCCTGAAGGTGGACTGCGACGTGCTCCAGGCGGACGGGGGTACGCGTACCGCGGCCATCTCCGGAGCCTGCGTGGCGCTGATGGATGCCCTCGCCTCCCTCGAGGCCGCCGGGCGATTGCCGAAGCCTGCCCTCGTGCAGCGCATCGCTGCGGTGTCCGTGGGTGTGGTGAAGGGCACCCCGGTGCTTGATCTGGACTACGACGAAGACTCCACGGCGGAAACGGACATGAATGTGGTGCTCGCTGAGGATCTCCGCCTAATTGAAGTGCAGGGCACGGCGGAGGGCGCGCCCTTCTCGGCTGAGGAGCTCACCACCCTCGTGGCGCTGGCTCAGCAGGGGGGACGCCAGCTCTTTGCCGCTCAGGAGGAGGCGCTGCGGGCATGACCGAAATGGAAGGCAATACCGCGAAGGAACGCGTTCGCCATGACTTCCTGGCCCTGGCGGCGGCTCAGGAGGCGCTTCGCTTTGGCGCCTTTACCCTGAAGTCCGGGCGGGAAAGCCCCTACTTCTTCAACGCCGGCGCCTTTTCCAGCGGCGCGGCGATGGCCGGCCTCGGGCGGGCCTACGCAGCTTCCGCGCAGGGCCTTGGGGTGGACTTCGATGTCGTTTTTGGCCCGGCTTATAAGGGCATTCCCATTGCCACGGCCATGGCCACGGCGCTGGCGGAGCACCACGGCCAGGAGGTGGGCCTCGCTTACAACCGAAAGGAAGCCAAGGACCACGGCGAAGGCGGTCAGCTGGTGGGGGCGGCCCTCGCGGGGCAGCGCGTGCTGTTGGTGGATGACGTGATCACGGCGGGAACGGCGATCCGCGAAGTGCTTCCCCTCCTCGAGGCCGCGGGCGCTCAGCTGGTGGCCGTGCTCACGGCGTTGGATCGCCAGGAGCGCGGTGCCGAGGGGACGCGTTCCGCGGTGCAGATGCTTGAGGCGGAGCTTCAGGTTCCGGTCCGGGCAATCGTCACCTTAGACGATATTCTCGATTGGCTCGCTGCGCAGGATCAGCTGGGGGAGCAGGCGGCCCTTGCCGCCTATCGAGCGCGCTACGGCGCTAGCGCCTAGTTCGGTTGGGGGCTCGGTCGGGGGGCGAAGCAGGCCTCCGCCAGGGTTTGCCACTGGTGGGGCCAGTGCTCCAGGGGCGTGTGGTCAAACCCGCCGCGGACAAACTGGGCAATGCGTCCCTCGGCGGCTGCCAGCATGAGGTTGGCGCAGAGGTTTGCCGGGAGCCGGGTGCCCTGGCCCTGGGCAAGCTCCCCGTCGCGAATGAACTGCCGAAGCTGGGTTTCGATGCGCTCAAAGAGCTGAGCCATACGTTTCCGCAGGCGCTCCGTTTCCCCCGCCAGCACGTCCCCCGTGAGGAGGCGGGCGAAGCCCGGGTTCTTCGCGCAAAAAGACAGGAGCACGGTGAGCAAGGCCCCGCAGCGTTCCGGCGCCTCCGAGAGCTCCTGCTTGATAGTGGGCACCCGGCCCAGCACCGTTTCCTCTAGAAACGCGATCAGCCCCTCAAACATCTGGGCCTTGCTGGCGAAGTGCCGATAGAGCGCGGCCTCCGAAACCCCCACCTCCCGGGCGAGCGCCGCGGTGGTGATGCGTCCCCCGGGATGCTGCTCGAGCATGGCCGCAAAGGCCTGCAGGATGTGGGCCTTCCGCTCGCCGGACCGTGAGCCTGCCCCTGCCATGGTCTAGCACTCCTCGTCGCGGGTGATCAGGGTGCCAATCCCCGTATCAGTGAAAATTTCCAGCAGCACCGCATGCTCCACCCGACCGTCGATGATGTGGGCGCTCCGGACCCCGTGCCGAACCGCCTCGAGGGCGTGGGTGATCTTCGGAAGCATCCCGCCATGAATGGTGCCGTCTTCGATGAGATCGTTGACCTTCTTGGCCGTAAGCCCGGTGAGCACCTTACCCTGGGCATCGAGGAGCCCCGGGGTGTTGGTGAGTAGGATGAGCTTTTCCGCATCCACCGCTTCCGCCAGCCGGCCCGCCACCACGTCGGCGTTGATGTTGTAGGAGGCTCCGTCCTCCCCGATGCCGATGGGGGCGATGACCGGGATGTACTCCGAGCCCACCAGCAAATCGATGACCGCGCGATCAATGTGGGCCACATCGCCCACGTGCCCTAGATCCACCGGTGCGGAGCCATCGGCCTTCGCCTTGAGCTTCATGGGTCGGGCTCGGACCAGATCTGCGTCCTTTCCCGTGAGGCCGATGGCCCGGCCGCCGTGGGCGTTGATGAGGCCCACGATGTCCTTGTTGATGAGTCCCCCAAGGACCATCTGCACCACGTCCATGGTGGCTTCGTTCGTGACCCGCATGCCATCGACGAAATGGGATTCGATCTGTAGTCGCTCCAGCAGGTCGCCGATCTGCGGCCCGCCGCCGTGCACGACGATGGGGTTCATACCCACCAGCTTCATGAGCACGACATCGCGCGCGAAGCTGGCCTGGAGCGCCTCGTCGGTCATGGCGTTGCCGCCAAACTTCACGACGATGGTCTTGTCCTGGAAGCGCCGGATATAGGGCAGGGCCTCGGTGAGAACCTCGGCAACCGTGGCGGCTTGGGATGAGGAAAGGGGCATGGCAAAACTCCCAGGGGATGCTTAGGGCCGAAGGGCTGCGGCGAAGCGCTGCAGCAGCTGTACGCTCAAGGCCCGCTTGCTCATTTTCGGGAGCGCTTCCGCCCCGGCGGGTCCGACCACGGTGACGCAGTTGTCCGCGCTATTAAAGCCGATATCGCCGCGAGATACGTCATTGGCGACGACAAAGTCGACACCCTTTCGGCTTCGCTTACCTTCCGCCTGCGCCACCACGTTCTCCGTTTCTGCGGCGAAGGCCACGAGCACTGGGTGGGTATCCGGGCCCCTTCGTGCGCCCAGGGTGGCAATAATGTCGGGGTTGGCCACGAGGCTCAGGGTGAGCCCCTCCGTGCCCTCGCGCTTGAGTTTCTGCGGCGCCACCGCACCTGCGCGGTAATCGGCCACGGCAGCCACGGCGATCACGAGATCCGCGGTAGCGAAGGCCGCTTCCGTGGCGGCGAGCATATCCAAAGCGGACTCCACATCGACCCGGGTCACCCCCGGGGGCGTGGGCAGGGCGACGGGCCCGGAGATGAGCATGACCTTGGCCCCCGCTTCGGCGGCGGCTTCGGCGAGGGCAAAGCCTTGCTGCCCGGAACTTCGATTGGTCAGGTAGCGCACCGGGTCCAGGGCTTCCCGGGTGGGCCCGGCGGTAATCACGATGTGGCGCCCGGCCCAGGGCGAGGGCTCGGCGGTCGTCGGCGCACTAGCGTCGGCGTCGGCGCTGGCCCAGGCCGCCAGGGCGCTCACCAGCGTGGCCGGCTCGACCATGCGTCCCGGTCCCTCATCGCCGCAGGCCTGCACACCGCTGGCCGGGCCCAGCACGGTGACCCCATCGGCTTCAAGGGTCGCCACGTTGCGCGACGTGGCCGGGGCCCGCCACATGGCTTGATTCATGGCGGGGGCCAGAAATTTGGGACCATCAAAGGCCAGGTAGCAGGTGCTCAGGAGATCGTTGGCCTGGCCCTGGGCGAGCCGCGCGATGGCATCCGCGCTCGCTGGGGCAATGAGCATGACCTCGGCCCAGCGTGCAAGCTCGATATGCCCCATGGCCGCTTCCGCCGCCGGATCGAGAAGAGCTGTACGCACCGGGCGCCCGGACAGCGCTTGAAGCGTCAGGGGGGTGACAAAGGCCGTAGCAGCTTCAGTCATGACCACCTGCACCTCGGCGCCCGCCCCCGTGAGCTGGCGAAGGAGATCGCAGCACTTATAGGCGGCGATGCCGCCGGTGATACCCAACAGAATACGGCGCGCAGCCAAGCTCGACATGACCCGGGGGCTCGCGATAGCCAAAAGGGCGCAAACGATAGCATTCACTGCAGGCCTTGGCATGACCCCGGGGGAAGTGATTGCGATTGTTGCCTTGAGCCTTGGCAAGGGCTCTGGTATAAAGCCGCGCTCTTTCTGACGCGCTGGGTGCGTCGAATCTTATTTAGCGAGAGGCAAGCCATCATGTCTCAGGTGTGCCAAGTCACCGGGAAGCGTCCGATCACGGGGAATAACGTGTCGCACGCGCACAACAAAACGCGCCGTCGGTTCTCCCCGAACCTCCACTACCATCGTTTCTGGGTGGAAAGTGAGAAGCGCTTCGTCCGCCTTCGGGTGTCTGCTAAGGGCATTCGGGTGATTGATAAGCGCGGCATCGACGTGGTGCTCGGCGAGCTTCGCGCTCGCGGCGAAAAGGTCTAAGGAGACACGCCATGCGTGACAAGATTAAGTTGGTGTCGACTGCCGGTACGGGCCACTACTACACGACGGACAAGAACAAGAAGAACACGCCGGACAAGCTCGAGTTCAAAAAGTTCGACCCCGTGGTGCGTAAGCACGTGATCTATAAGGAAGCGAAGATCAAGTAAGGATCTTCCGGAGGCGGAGATGCCCCCCGCGTTGGCACTCCGCCCGCCATCCTGGCGCTAGCCAATGGGTGGCCGTCGTTTCCTGAATAATGGCCGGTCCCCGAACCTCGTCCCCCGTTCGAAGCCCTGAGCGCGTCACCCTCGGTACGTTGCCGTGTCCCACAACGGGCCATGGGGTCGGGTTGATTGCGCCTTCATTGCGGTGGGCGGTCGGTAAATTGCCGTCTAAGGCCGGGGCCGTCCGAACCGTCAGGCGCAGGCGAACCACACTTACGGCCTTCCCTAAGCGATAGCCATAGCGCGCCTCGTGCATGGCCTCGAAGGCGTCCTGCAGCCCTGTAAGGGTAGCCAGGGTCGGATCAAAGGGCACTTCCAGGGCATAGCCCTGCCCGGCGTACTGCAGCGCAAGGGCGCTTTCCAGGGCGGCTTCCTCGGCCTTTGCGCCAAGGGCAGCGAAACCCTCCTCGGAGAGACGTCCGTGGGCCGCCTGGGCGCGCCGAAGGCCATCCTCGTCCAAGGCGCAGCGCAAATCCTGGCTGAGCACCCGGGCTGGAGGGCTTGCGAGCATCCCGAAAGCCGAAAGCACGCCCCCGTAGGCGGGAATCAGGGCCTCCTCCATGCCCAGGGCATCGGCGAGATCGCAAAGATGGAGACCGCCCGCCCCCCCGAAGCTCGCGAGGACGCACTGCCGTGGATCGATCCCTCGCTCTAGCGACATCACCCGCAGCGCCTGAGCCATGTGTTCGTTGGCCACCGCCAAAATGCCTTCCGCCGCGTGCTCGAGGGAACAGCCCAGGGCGTCCGCCAGGGGGCCGAGGGCAGCCCGGGCCGGGTCGCCCTGCAGCGTCAAATGCCCACCAAGGGCCTGATCCGTGGGCAGGCGTCCGAGTACCACGTGGGCATCGGTGACCGTCGCCGCCGTACCCCCTTGCCCGTAGCAGGCCGGTCCCGGGCTGGCGCCCGCGGAGGCAGGTCCCACCTGCAGGGCTCCGCCGTCATCCAAGCTGGCAATGGAACCCCCGCCGGCGCCAATGGTGTGCACGGCCAGCATGGGCACGGCCACGGGGTAGGGGCCTATGCGGCTTTCCTGGGACAGCTGGGGCGACCCGTCGACTAGGGCTACGTCGGTGGAGGTGCCCCCCATGTCAAAGCTCAGCACCGGATTGACCGCAAGGGTCTTGGCGACGGCGGCCACGCCAGCGACGCCGCCGGCAGGCCCCGAGAGGAGCAGCTGCACCGGATGGCTGGCGGCGAAGGCGGGCGCTAGCGTTCCACCGTGGGAGGCCATGATGGCCAGGCGCGTCGCTCCGAGGGCTTCGCTAAGGCGTTGTAGGTAGGCGCGGACCTTTGGGCTCAGGCTCGCATTGAGCCAGGTGGCCATGCCGCGCTCGTATTCGCCTGCTTCCGCCAGGACTTCGCTGCTTCGGCTGATGCAAAGGGCGGGATCACCGCCGGCGTCCTCGAGCCGCGCGCGCAGCCGCGCCTCGGCGGCGGCCTCGTGGGCCTCATTCTTCCAGGAAAAGAGAAAGTTAATGGCCACGGCAGCGGGCTTTTCCGCCAGCAAGGCGTCGAGCACCGCATCCAGCGCTGAAGTATCGAGGGGCTCGAGCTCCGCGCCCTGGGCATCGAGGCGCCCGGGGGCGCCGAAGCACAAGCTCCGGGGGACCGGGGGTGGGGTGGGCGCGGGCGTAAGGGCATAGAGGTCCGGACGCTGCTGGCGAGCGAGGGTCAGGAGATCCTCAAAGCCCGCCTGCCCCAGGTACGCCGTGCGCGCGACCTTGCCCTCAAGCGCCGCATTCGTGGCCACGGTGGTGCCGTGAATCAGCTGGGTTTCGGGCCCCAGGGCGTTTGGATCGAGGCCGAGATGGCGTAGCCCCTGGAGAATGGCCTGCTCCGGCGCCTCGGGTGTGGAGAGCACCTTGGCGACCCGGAGCGTTGCACCGTCGAAGAGGATCAGATCGGTGAAGGTGCCCCCCGTATCTACGCCGAGGAGGCAGGCTGGGGCGTCCGCGCCTGTGCGATCATGATCTGACGGAACCACCGGGGGCGATGCCATGCCTGAGTTACCCGAAGTCGAAACCACCCGTCGAGGCCTGGCCCCCCACGTAGAGGGTCAGCGCATCACCCAGGTGCAGGTGTTTGAGCCGCGCCTGCGCTGGCCCGTGGACCCGGGCCTGGCCCAGGTGCTGACGGGGCTCACGGTAGCGCGCCTCGAGCGCCGGGCAAAGTATCTACTGTTCCGCCTGGGCGCCGGTGCCCTCATGGTCCACCTGGGCATGTCCGGGAGCCTCCAGCTAAAGCACCCCCCGTTCGAGCGGCTCCGCCATGATCACATCCTACTGACCCTGGGGTCCGGGGCCGTGCTGGTGTTTAACGACCCTCGTCGCTTTGGCTCGATGCACTGGCTGGGCAGCGCCCCGGAGGACCACCGCCTGTTGGCCCACCTGGGCCCCGAGCCCCTGTCCCCGGCCTTCGATGGCGCCTATCTAGCGGCCCAGGCCAAAGGCCGGAGCGCGCCCGTGAAAGCCTTTCTGATGGACGGATCGGTGGTGGTGGGGGTGGGGAATATCTACGCCACGGAGGCCTTATTTCTAGCGGGCATCCATCCCCGGCGGCCCGCTCGGCGCATCAGCGCCGCGCGCTATGATCGCCTGGCGACGAAGGTGAAGACCGTGCTCACCCAGGCCATTGCCGCCGGGGGCACCACGCTTCGGGATTTTGTCGATGGCTCGGGGCGCCCGGGCTATTTTCAGCAGACCTTGCACGCCTATGGCCGGGCGGGCCATCCGTGCCTCCGCTGTGCAACGCCGCTGAAGGGCGAACGTCTCGCGCAGCGGGCGACGGTGTTCTGCCCCCGCTGCCAGCGCTAGCGGCTGTGCTGGGCCTTGAGGGCCTTGGCTACGGCGGGGTGTACGAATTGGCTCACATCGCCTCCGTAGGCCGCGATTTCCCGCACCAGCGTGGAGGAAATAAAAGAGCAGTTCTCCGATGGGGCCAGGAAGACGTATTCGATGTCCGGCGCCAGGGCGCGGTTCATGTCCACCATTTGGAATTCGTATTCGAAGTCGGCGACGGTGCGGATGCCGCGGAGAATGAAGCCCGCCTCCTTGCGACGGACGTAGTCCACGAGGAGCTCGTTAAAGCCGTCGACTTCCACGCCGGGGATATCCGCCAGGACCTCCCGGCACAGGGCGATGCGGTCCGCGAGGTCCACCTCTGGATTCTTTTGCGGGCTCGTGCCAATGGCCACGATCACGCGGTCGAAAAGCTTGAGCGCCCGTTTAACCAGATCGGTGTGTCCCACCGTGATCGGATTGAACGTGCCCGGGTAAACCACCGTACGCATGCGAAACCCCTCCCTTTGCTCGCGCCGCGATGCTAGCCCATTGTTTCCGGGGTCACAAACGCGTTTCCGCGGCCTCCGGGACCGGGCTAGGGGGCGACCACTGCCACAGCTGAGCGAGGCTTTCCCCGGCCTGGGTCTGGCGCAGGGCTTCAAAGCCGTCCGGCAGGGAGAGCTCAGCGCCCTGGGGCACTTCCACATAGACCTTCGCACCGGGAGCGAGGAGGGCCCCGGCGACCAGTGCCGTGAGGGCCGCCTGCGCTAGGGAGGTGGCGAAGGGGGGGTCGATGAAGACCAGGTCAAAGGGGCTGGGAAAGGGGCTTTTCGCGAGCACGACTAGCGCATCGCGCTCGAAAAGGGTGGTCCGCCCCCCTCCGAGGCGCTCGAGAGTGGAGCGGAGCACCTGGGCCGCTCGGCGGTCCTTCTCGATAAAGGTAACGGCCCCGGCGCCTCGGGAAAGCGCTTCCAGGCCCAGGGCGCCGCTGCCGGCAAACACATCCAGCACCACGGCGTCCTGAAGGTCTTCTCGAAGCCAGTTAAAGAGCGTCTCCCGGCTCCGCCCCGGGGTCGGGCGGAGGCCCGGGCGGGGCGCCACGGGCACGCGCTGGCCCCGGAGCGTGCCGCCAATAATGCGCACTTCCCCGCCCCCTTGGGTCCCGCGGCCCCGGCCACGCTGGTATCCTTTTTCCGTTTTCAACGCCCCGTCTCCTTGGCGCCGTGGCGGCAAGCCTTTCGCGGAGTATCCCATGTTCCGGTTTTTACGTAAGAAGAAGGCGGTAGAGGCGTCTGAGCCGGAGGTTCGGGAGGCGCCTGAGCCTGAAGCCGAAGCGGCGTCCGCCCCCGCTGACGCGGCGCCCGAAGCAGTTTCCGAAGCGGTTCCCGAAGCGGTTCCCGAAGCACAGGAGCAAAGCCCAGAGGGAAACGAGGGGAGCGGCGCCGGGCTGTTCGGCCGCCTCCGTTCGGGCCTCGCGCGGAGCCGGGGCGCGCTCGGGGATTCCCTCGGCACGCTGTTGCTCGGCAAAAAGGAAATCGATGAAAGCCTGCTAGAAGCGCTGGAAACGCAGCTGCTCATGGCGGACGTGGGCCTTGAGGCCACGGAGGCCGTGCTTGAGCGCTTAACGGCGCGGGTGAAGCGCCGGGCACTGAACGATGAAGATGCGCTCATGGGTGAGCTGGCGGAGGTGCTCTCGGAAATTCTGGGCGAGCGCCACGTGCCCTTCTCCCTCGCGCCCGCGGAGCCCTTCGTCATCCTTGTGGTCGGCGTGAACGGCGTCGGCAAAACCACCACCATCGGCAAGCTGGCCCAGCGATTTAAGGCCGCGGGGCATCGCCCGCTCCTGGCTGCCGGTGATACCTTCCGTGCCGCCGCGGTGGAGCAGCTGAAGCAGTGGGGCACCCGCGCTGACGTGCCCGTGATTGCCCAGGGGGAAGGGGCGGATAGTGCCTCCGTACTCTTTGATGCGGTGTCCGCGGCCCGAGCCCGGGGCGCGGACGTGGTGCTGGCGGATACCGCGGGTCGGCTTCATAACAAGGGCCACCTTATGGAGGAGCTCGCCAAGGTGGTCCGGGTGCTGAAGCGCTTTGATGCGGCGGCGCCCCATGCTGTGCTTCTCGTGCTCGATGCTGGAACAGGGCAGAACGCCCTGGCTCAGGCCAAAACCTTCTCCGAGGTGGCGCCCCTCACGGGGCTCGTGCTGACCAAACTCGATGGCACTGCCAAGGGTGGCGTCGCCTTTGCCCTGGCCAAGCAGAGCGGCCTTCCCATTCAGTTTATCGGCGTGGGGGAGCAAGCGGACGACCTGCGTCCCTTTGAGCCTCGCAGCTTCGTGGCGGCCCTGCTGGGGGCGGAAGCCCCATGATTCGTCTCTCCCAGGTCGGCAAGCGTTATGGCGACCGGGATGCGCTCCGGGGCGTCGATTTTGAGCTTCCCAAGGGCTCCCTCAACTTCCTCATGGGCCCCTCGGGGGCTGGGAAAAGCACGCTGCTTCGCCTGCTTTTGGCCCTGGAGCGCCCCGATGCCGGACAGGTGGAGGTGGCGGGAATTAACCTCGGTACCCTGCCCCGGCGCCAACGGCCGGCCTACCTGCGCCGGGTGGGGGCGGTATTCCAGGATCCCCAGCTTCTGGCCGATCGCACGGTCTACCAAAACGTTGCCTTGCCCCTTCAGCTGGCGGGCTACCCAGAGCCGGCCCAGGGCCCCCGGGTGCGGGCGGCGCTGGGCCAGGTCGGGCTTGCCGGCGCCGAAGGGCGCCTTCCCCGCGCCCTATCGACCGGGGAACGGCAGCGCGTGGGCATTGCCCGTGCGCTGGTGCATCGCCCGGCCCTGGTGCTGGCCGACGAGCCCACGGGAAATCTCGATCCCGCCCTGTCCGCCGAGATCATGGGGCTCTTCCAGCGGTTCCAGCAGGTGGGGGTGACGGTGGTCATTGCCACCCACGATGTAGATCTAGCCCAGCGCTTCTCTGGCCAGGCCCTGCATCTTGAGGGCGGGCGGCTCGTGGGTCGGGCGGCCCTGGGGGGCGCGTTGTGAGTGCGCCTGCGCCGGGGGAAGGGGGCAGCCTGAAGGGCCTAGCCCGGTGGCGCGCAGATCAGCGTTACGCCCTGCGAGAAGCTCGGCAAACGCTGCGGGCCCAGCCTCTGGGAACGGCCCTCATCGCCGTAACCTTGGCCCTTGCCCTGCTGCTCCCGGCGGCCCTTGGGCGGGTGCTCACGCTCACGGAAGGCAATCTTGCGCACTGGCCCACGACCCCACGGATTAACGTGTTCTTTGACAGCGCAGAACCGCCGGCCACGCTGCTCGCCCGCTGGCGCGCGCACCCGGAAATCGCTTCCTTGGACGTGCAGTCCTCAGAGGCCTCCCGAGCCGAGTTCCAGGCGGCCTTGGGCCTGGAGACCGCCCTAAGTCGTGGCCTCGCCGGGGAGGCGATGCCACCCCTGCCCTCCGTGGTGATCGTCACTCCGCGCCCGGAAGCCCAGAGCGCCGCCCGCCTGAAGGCCCTGGCAGAGGGGCTCGGTCGGGAAGCAGGGGCCCTGGGGGTGCAGGTGGATCTGGCCTGGGTGGAACGGCTCCAGGGCACGCTCGGCTTTTTCACCCAGGTGCTGGTGCTGTTCCAGAGCCTGCTGACGGCGGCGGTGGTGCTCCTCGTCGGCGCCCTCACCCGCATGGCGCTCCTCGAACGCCTGCCCGCGCTCCGCACGCTGCGTCTGCTTGGGGCCAGTGACGGTTTTCTCCTTGCGCCCTTCCTCTATCAGGCGCTGGCCTACGGGGTGGCTGGGGGGCTGCTGGCGGCCCTTTCGCTCCTCACGCTGGAAAGCAGCCTCACCCCAGCCCTTCAGGCCCTAGCCACGGCCTATGCCCTCCCCTTCGCCCCCGGGGGATCGGCGGCGCACGCCGCCCTTTCCGTGCTGACCCAGGCCGTGGGCTTGGCTTTCCTGGGCGCCCTGGGCGCGGGGCTGTGGGTGCTGGGGCGCTTTGACCGCTTAACGGCTCCGAGCTCCGGGCTTTAGCACTCTCCTGTAAAGACTGCTAAAATGGCCCCCATTGAGTTTGGAGGTTCCATCATGAGCACTCGCCTTTTGGCCATGGATGCCTTATCGCCGGGCCGTGATTTAGACCACTACATCCATACCGTGAGCTCCTTTGAGATCCTCAGCGCCGAGGAAGAAGCGGCCCTAGGCCGGGCCCTTCGCGACGAAGGGGATCTCGAGGCCGCGCGTCGCCTTGTTCTGTCCCACCTGCGCTTCGTGGTGCATATGGCCCGGTCCTATGCCGGCTATGGCCTCTCCCAGGCCGATCTCATCCAGGAAGGGAACGTGGGCCTCATGAAGGCCGTTAAGCGTTTCGACCCGGACTTCGGCGTGCGCCTCGTGTCCTTTGCGGTGCACTGGATTAAGGCGGAGATGCACGAGTTCATTCTCCGCAACTGGCGCATCGTGAAAGTCGCGACGACCAAAGCGCAGCGCAAGCTGTTCTTTAATCTTCGCAGCCAGAAAAAGCGCCTGGGTTGGATGAACGCGGAGGAGGTCGCCTCTGTCGCCGAGACCCTGGGCGTGAGCCCCGAAGAGGTGACCCGCATGGAAGGACGCATGGCGGCCTTCGATGCCCACTTCGACCTCGACCACAGCGAGGACGACAGCGCCCCCATGACCGCCCCGGCCGCCTACCTGGCTGCGGAGGGCGCCGACCCCGCCGAGCAGGTGGAGGCCGAGGATTGGGAAGACGCCACCGTGGGGGCCCTGCAGAATGCCCTCGCGGGGCTGGATGAACGAAGCCGAGACATCATCCAAAGCCGCTGGCTGGCGGAAGATAAGGCCACGCTCCACACCCTCGCGGACCGCTACGGCGTATCCGCCGAGCGCATCCGACAGCTTGAGCTTGGGGCACTGAAAAAGCTCAAGGGCGCGATCGCCGCCTAAGGTGCGCGATCTGCTTCTCGTCAGCGCGGGCCTCCTCGGTGCCTCCGGGGTGGCCCTAGGCGCCTTCGGGGCCCATGGCCTGAAGGCGCGCCTCGGCGCCAGCCTCTCGGTCTGGGAAACGGCCGTGCAGTATCACCTGATCCACGCCCTCTTCTGCTTGGCCCTGGCCCTGGCCCTGCGCCTTGGCGCGCCCCCGGGGCTTCGTCTTCCCGGTTGGCTCGCGGTGGCGGGGGTTATCCTTTTCTCCGGCAGTCTCTATGCGCTCGCCCTTGGCGGACCGCGCTGGCTCGGGCCCATCACGCCCCTAGGGGGGCTGGCCTTTATCGTGGCCTGGGGCCTCGTGCTGGTACAGGGGCTGCGCGCGTGAACGAGCACTGGCGGCCCATTCGCAGCTTTGTGCTGCGCACCGGACGGGAAACCCCTGGCCAGGCTCGGGCCCGGGCCCGGCTCGCGGAACGCTTCGCCATTCCCTGGCCCGAGGCCCCGCTCCCGGCCGACCACTGGGATGGGTGCTTCGCGGAGCGGGGCCCCATGACCCTCGAAATTGGCTTCGGCATGGGGGGCTCCCTGGCCGCTATGGCGGCAGCGGAGCCCGAGCGTCGCTTCCTGGGGGTTGAGGTGCACACCCCGGGAGTGGGGGCGCTCATGGCAGCGCTGGAGGAGCAGGGCCTCACCAACGTGCGTGTGCTCGAGGGCGATGTGGTGCCAGCGCTCGAGCGCCTTTTCCAGCCCGGCTCGCTCGATCGGGTGCAGATTTTTTTCCCCGACCCGTGGCCGAAGAAGCGCCATCACAAGCGCCGCCTCATTCAGCCCCCCTTCCTAGAGCGGCTGGCCGGCTTGGTTCGCCCCGGAGGGCACCTCTGGCTGGCCACGGATTGGGCGCCCTACGCGGAGGCCATGGGGGAAGCCCTGGCCGAGGTGCCGGCCTGGAAAGCCCTGCCCGCCGCTCCCCCTCGGCCTGAAACACGCTTTGAACGGCGGGGGCTTAAGAAGGGACATGCCGTGGTGGACCTGTTTTTAGAGCGCCTGCCCTAGCGCAAGCGGGAGCGCCCTAGCGAGAGAGGGCTGCCAGCAGGGGGTTTAGGAAGCGCAGGCCCTGGTCCGTGGGCGCCAGCCGGTCTTCCTGAAGTAACCCCGCCGCCACCTGCGCTGTGCGCTCCGGATCCAAGCAGGTCCGGGGCAGCCCCGTATGGGCCTCGAAGGCCTCGAAGGGGATCCCCTCTCGAAGCCGCAGTACGTTCAGCAAACACTCTTCTCGAAGGGCGTCGCCCTCCACCGGGGTTTGGGCGCTGGGTGCGCCATCCCCCCGGAGCCAGTGCTCGGGCACCCGGCTGCGCTGGGTGCGCGTCACCTGGAGCCCGCCCGCGCCCTCCTGGCGGCTGAGCTTGCCGTGGGCCCCGGGCCCTAGCCCGTAGTAATCCCCGAAGCGCCAATAGGTGAGGTTGTGCTGGCAGTAATGCCCGTCCCGGGCCCAGGCGGAGATTTCGTAGGGTTCAAAGCCCGCGGCTTCGAGCAGGCGCCGCCCCCGGTCTTCGAGGCGCTCGAGGATCGATTCCTCCGGGAGCGCCGGCGGCCGGCGGTAAAAGGCCGTGTTTGGCTCGATGGTGAGCTGGTAATAGGACAGATGGGACACCTCCGCTTCGAGGGCAAGCTCGATATCCCGCTGCCCCTCCGCCACCGTTTGCCCCGGTAGGCCATGCATAAGATCTAGGTTGATGCGCGGAAAGCTCGCGGCCTTGGCCAGGGCCAGGGCGCGCAGCCCGTCCTCCCCATCGTGGATTCGCCCCAGGGCCGCCAGCGCGCGGGAGGAAAAGCTCTGGATGCCTAGCGAGAGGCGATTGACCCCGGCGGCGCGGTAGCCCTGAAAGCGCCCAGCCTCCGCCGTACCCGGATTGGCTTCTAGGGTGATCTCGCAGTCCCGGGCGAGGGGGAGGCGGGCAGCGATGCCCTCGATGATCGCCCCGATCGTTTCCGGCTGCAGCAGGCTGGGTGTGCCGCCCCCGAAGAAGAGGCTGGTAATCGGGGCCGCTGGCGGGCCGAAGTGCTCTAGATCCCAGGTGAGGTCCGCAAGGATACGGCGAAGGTACTCCGCTTCCGGTAGGCCGTCCTCCCGCTCATGGGAGTTGAAGTCGCAATAGGGGCATTTACGCACGCACCAGGGGACGTGGATGTAAACGGCCGTCGGTAGCGCAGGCGGGTTCACGTCGTGAGGGGTCGCTCGGCGAGCTGAGCCTTGAGCGCGGTCACGGCCCGCCCCCGGTGGGACTGGGCCGCTTTCTCCTCCGGGGCCAGGCGGGCGGCGGTGCAGCCATGGCTTGGTACCCAGAACACGGGGTCGTAGCCGAAGCCCCCCTCGCCCTCCGGCGCCAGGGCGATTTCCCCAGGCCAAAGCCCTTCGGCGATGCGGGGACAAGGATCCTCTGGATGGCTCATGAGCACGAGCACGCAATAGAACGCAGCGCGCCGGTCCTTGATGTCCTCGAGGGCCTTCAAAAGGGCCTGCCAGTTGTCCCGGTCCGTGGCCTCAGGCCCGGCGTAGCGGGAGGAGTAGACCCCCGGGGCACCCCCGAGGCTAGGAACGATGAGCCCGGAATCATCGGCCAGGGTGGGGAGGCCCGAGGCTTGGGCTCCGGCCCGGGCCTTAATCAGCGCATTCTCGATGAAGGTCTGCCCCGTTTCCTCCGGTGCCTCAAGCTTTAGCGCGCGGGCCCCGGTGAGAGCAAAGTCAGGCAGCAGGCGAGCGAATTCCCGGACCTTGCCATCGTTATGGGTGGCGAGCAGCAGCGGCGTTTTCATTGGGCCCAGAGGGTTTTCTGGAAGCTTAGGGCGTGGCGCTGGCCCCGCTCCATGTCTTCCACGGTGAGCTCAAAGCGCAGCGCTTCCCGGTCCGTGAAGCGCGTGGTCGCGAGGTAGTAGATGGCCCCGGGCTCGCGCACCTCCTGGAAGGTCAGCGTGATTGTTTGCCCGAGGAGATTTCGCACCGTGCCTTCCACCGTGAGGGGCGCGGGGGTCGTATCCCCCGGGGCGCCGCCTTCCCGGCGGCCTGCGATGTTGATGAGGGCGACGTTTTCCCCCCGATCTAAATCGTAGTCCGCGGCGACATTCGCTGGAACGCTGGTGCTGTTCAAGGCGATGTAGTGCACGGACAGATCGCCGAAGCGTTTGACCTGCTCGGCCTGGGCGTTTCCGGCGAGGGTCAGTAAAACCAGTAAGCGAAGCAGCGTTGCCATGAGCGAAGTCTCCCGGGGTGGAGGGCGGCCTAGGCGCCGGGGCGGCTAAGCCCGTAGACCGCAATGGTGCCGAACAGGTTGGGCCAATGGTTCATGGCCCAGGTGCTTTCGTAGTGAGCGTTCACTACCTTTCTGTCATAGATAGTAAGAGAGCGCTCGGCGCAGAGCGCTTCAAAATCGGCGAAGGTGCAGAGGTGGATATTGGGAGTGTCATGCCAGGCGTGGGGCAGGTGCCGAGCGATGGGCATGCGCCCGGCGCTGGCCAGCTCTAGGCGGCAGCGCCAGTGCCCAAAGTTGGGGAAGGTCACGATGCTCCGGGGCGCGATGCGAAGCATGTGCTCGAGCACGGTGCCGGGCTTGCGCACGGCTTGGAGCGTTTCCGCCATCACCACCACGTCGAAACCGTCCGTGGGGAAATCGGAGAGCCCCTCGTCGATGTCCCGTTCCAAAACACTCACGCCCCGGGCGATGCACCGGGTGATCTGACCTTCATCAATTTCGATGCCATAGCCCCGCACCCCGCGGTGCTCCGCCAGCCAGGCTAGGAGGGCGCCATCGCCACAGCCGAGGTCGAGCACTCGCGCACCCTCCGGCACCATGGCTGCAATCAGCTTGAGATCCGGGCGAAGGGTCATGGGTTTGGCTCCAGGCCCCGGAGATAGGTCCCGAGCACCTCAAGGTAGCGGGGCACGGGGAGCAGGAAGGCATCGTGACCCTGGGCGGCGTCGACGTCGACGTAGCTGACCTCCCGGCCTGCGCGCAGAGCTGCCAGGGCCATTTCCCGGGACCGGGCCGACGGGAAGCGCCAGTCCGTGGTGAAGGAAATGAACAGCAGCTTGGCCTTCATGGCGGCGAAGGTGGCCACCAAGTCGTCCCCATAGGCTCGGGCGGGATCGAAGTAGTCCAGGGCTCGGGTCATCAGCAGATAGGTATTGGCGTCGAAGCGACGGGAAAAGGATTTCCCCTGGTACTGGAGATAGCTTTCCACCTGGAATTGCACGTCCTGGAGGATATCGAGATCCCCCGTGCGCACGGCGCGCCCAAACTTCTCCCGGAGCCCGTCATCGGATTGGTAGGTGACATGGCCGAGCATACGCGCCAGCCGCAGCCCCGCCGTGGGCACTACGCCCGCGTCCAGGTAGCGGCCCTCGCGAAAGTCCGGATCGGCGGTGATGGCCTGCCGGGCAATCTCATTGAAGGCAATGTTTTGGGCGGAAAGGCGCGGTGTGCTGGCAATGGCCACCGTGGCGCCCACCCGATCGGGATAGGACAGGGCCCACTGAAGCGCTTGCATGCCCCCGAGGCTGCCTCCGACCACCGCGGCCCAGCGCTCGATGCCGAGGCGATCGGCCAGGGCGGCCTGGGCGTTCACCCAATCTGGGACCGTCACCGTGGGAAAGTCCGGGCCGTAGGGCCGCCCTGTCGCCGGATTCGTACTGGTGGGCCCGGTGCTGCCGTGGCAGCCCCCAAGATTATTCAAGGCGACAACAAAGAAACGGTTGGTGTCGATGGCCTTGCCCGGGCCGATGGCCGTATCCCACCAGCCGGGCTTCGGATCCTCGAGGTCGTAGTAGCCCGCGGCGTGGTGATGGCCCGAGAGGGCATGGCAAATCAGAAGGGCGTTGCTGCGGTCGGCGTTCAGGGCGCCGTAGCACTCATAGACCAACGTATAGGCGGGCAGGATTTCGCCGCTAGCCAGGGGAAAGGGGCCAGAAAAATCCGCGCTTTCCGCCGTTACAAGGCCGACGGAGTGTTGATCGCTGGGCGCCGCTTCGGCCATCAGCTGCCTCTCCCGGGATGGGCGCGAAGTCTAGCGAGGGCCCTGGGGCCCTCGCAAGGGACGGCGCCTAGGGCAGGAGCATGCGGGGGATGCCGACCTCGAGGGCGAGGCCCGGCACGAGGTAATCCCGCAGCAGGGTCAGGAGCAAAAACAGAACAAGGACGGAGAAATCGAGGCCCCCCGCCGGGGGCAGGACCCGGCGGATCGGTGCGAGCACCGGGGCCGTGAGCTGCTCTAGGAGTTCGGCGCCGGGATGCCGGCTCATGGGCGCCACCCAGCTTAGGATCACCACGATGAGTAGCGCCCAGAAATACAGCTCCAGCAGGCGCATGGGCAGACGGAAGGCGGCCACCAGGAGCGCCGACCCCAGCGGCAGACCAAAAGTCAGCATGCACAGGAGCAGTTCTGCCAAAAGGGTCAGTCCTAGCGCTGCGATATCGAGGCCGCCCAGGTAGGGAAT
>JAYOYG010000013.1:32141-34818 GCA_038153445.1 Pseudomonadales bacterium | reverse complement strand
ACAGCCTCCAGCATCATGCCCTGGTCCTGGGTGCCGGCGGCGTGGGCCATGCCCTCGCCCAGGCCCTAGCCGCCCATCCCCGGGTGGCTTCCGTAACCGCCACGCACCGCGGCGCAGCCACGGAAAGGGACGGGATTCCCTACCAAAGTCTCGATCTCACCGATGACGAGGCCATCGCCGCCTTCGGCGCCGCGCAGGTGAGCGGGCCCCAGGCTCCGAATCTGATTTTCTATACCGCCGGGCTTCTGCACGGAGAAGGGCTTACGCCGGAAAAGCGCCTCGCGGAGGTGGAGAGCGAAGCCCTTATGGCCAGCTACCGGATTAATGCCGTCGCGCCCCTCCTTCTTGCCAAGGCTCTCTCCCCGGGCCTCCCCCGCCGGGGGCCGGCCCTATGGGCAAGCCTATCGGCCCGGGTGGGCAGCATTGGGGATAACCGGCTAGGGGGCTGGTACAGCTATCGCATGAGCAAGGCAGCCCACAACATGGGCCTGCGCACCCTGGCCATTGAGCTTCGGCGCAAGCACCGGGATCTGCTCTGCGTCGCGCTCCATCCCGGCACCGTGGCAACCAAGCTTTCCGAGCCCTTTCGCCGCCCCGATCAGCCGAAGCTGCTAACCCCGGAGGGCTCCGCCGCAGCCCTGCTAGAAACGGTGAGTGCCCTAACGCTTGAGGATCACGGCAGCTTCTTTGCCTACGACGGCCAGCCCATTCCCTGGTAGAAGGCTTCGCGCCCTAGGAGAGGGCCAGCACCGCGTCGGCGTTGAGCGGCCCGGTTACGGTGAGCTTGCCCTGATCTTCGAGGTAGGCCACGGCGGCGAGCACGGAGCGGGTCGCCGCGGGGTAGAGGTTCGGGGAAACGTCCGCGTACATCTTCGGCACCATGGCCGACACCTGGGTGAGCCCCGACGCCAGCGCATCGAGAATCTGCTGAGCCCGGGCCTGACGATGGGCGATGAAGGCCCGGACGTGGGTTTTCGGGTCTTCAATGGACGGGCCGTGGGTGGGCCAATAGCGGACGTCGTCGCGATCCAGAAGCTTGTCCAGGGAGGCCATGTAGGCTGCCATATCCCCATCGGGGGGGGAGATCACGCTCGTGGACCAGCCCATCACATGGTCTCCGGAAAAGAGCGTTTTCTCTTCCCGCAGGGCAAAGGCCATGTGGTTGGAGGTATGACCGGGGGTAAATACGCACTCCACGGACCAGCCCTCGCCCTCGATGATCTGTCCATCCACCACCCGGTGATCGGGGGTGAAGTCCCAGTCGGCGCCCTCCTCGCTTTCCCCCTGATCCCCGAGGCGCCCGGCGCCGTGGGGCCCAAAGGCGTAGGTGGGCGCTCCCGTCTCCGCCTGAAGCATGCGCGCCCCAGGGGAGTGATCATGATGGCAGTGGGTAATGAGGATGTGGCTCACGCGCTCCGTACCAAGGCCCTCGAGCAGCGCCTCGATATGCCGCGGGTCATCAGGGCCCGGATCGATCACCGCCACGGCGCCTTCCCCCAGCACGTAGGTGCCCGTGCCGTGGAAGGTAAAGGCGCTCGGATTGTGGGCGATAATGCGCCGGATCATCGGGCTTAGGCGCTCGAGCTTGCCGTACTCGAAGCTCATTTCACGCCGATAGGGAATGCTTACGCTCATAGCCAGTGGCCTTACTGCAAACGTTAAATTCAGGCCCCTAGGCCCCCCGCTCCTTCAGCCAGCGGTCGATGTGATCCGCCGCCGTCTCCCGCGCTCCCGCGGGCTCGGTGAGGTAATGATCGCCGGGGATCATCACCAACGCTTTATCCTCGCTCCCGAGCGCACCATAGATGGCTTGGGCATCGCTTGGAAAGACCCCCGTATCCGCCGTGCTTTGCAGTACCAAGGCGGGAATGCGCAGCCGCGCGAGATGCGGCGCCCCCTGGCAATCGGAAGCGTCGAGGCTCCACATGGCCAGCCAGCTCCGAAGCGTGCAGGTGAGACCGACGTTGAAGGGGGTGAAATTGGCCCGGGACGGGTCTCCCGCGTAGCACCGCTGCGCTGCGCGATCCGAGGGGTCGAGGGTGCTATCCCACATGCGGGGATCGGCCCAGGCCCGGTGGAACAGAAAGGCCTCATCCCGATAGCCTGCCGCTGCTAGCGTTTCGAGGCGGCTCCGAGCCCAGGCCGTAATGCGATGATTGCGCGCCTCCTGGGCAGCTCGGTAGCGGGCTACAAAGGCTGGATCGAGGGGCAAGGGCTGGGCGAACAGGTCTAGCGCCGGGTCCTTGGCAAAGGGGTCGCGCTCGTCGATTACGGAAGGATCGCTCCAGGCCGTGAGCACCTCGGGCCGGCCCCCGTGGGCGTTCAGAGAAATGTAGAAATCTGCCCCCGGGAGCCCATCCAAGGCCTCGGGCAAGCGCTCCCCAGCCACGCTCCGAAGCGTGACCCCCTGGGCCTGGCTCTCGTAGGCCGCCATGAGCGATCCGCCTCCCGAGTTCCCCAGGAGCACGACGTTTTCCACGCCCTGCTCCCTAAGCCAGCGCACCCCTACGGCAATTTCGCAAAGGGCATGATCGAGGCGGAAAAAGGCTTCGGCGCCCCGGAACTTCGTATTCCAGCCGAGAAAGCCGTAACCCCGGGCAGCCATTAGGGGTGCCAGGTAGTGCTCGCTGAAATCGACGTTGTAGTGCGTCGCAATAAAGGCCGTTTTTACCGGCAC
>JAYOYG010000013.1:29838-32041 GCA_038153445.1 Pseudomonadales bacterium | reverse complement strand
GGTGAGCCCCGGCGCATCGAGGAGCCGCACGTAATGGGTGGGCACGCCCATGAACACCGTGGCCCCGGGCAGGGCCTCGAGCACCGCCTCGGGGCTGAAGCGCCGCAGAAAGCGCACCTCCGAGGGTTCGAGCATGGCGCAGTGCAGGGCCACAAACAGGCCGTGGACGTGATAAATGGGCAGGCTGTGGACAAGTACGTCATCGGCCTGCCAACCCCAAAGGGATCGAAGGGCCTCGGCATTGGACAGCAGATTGCCGTGGCTCAGCATGGCGCCCTTGGACCGCCCCGTGGTGCCCGAGGTGTAAAGAATGGCCGCGAGATCCTCCGAGCGCCGGGGGACGGGCGCGAGGACCTCCCCTTCCGCATCGAGCTGCGCAGCCAGGGCGTCGAGGGTGAGGCAACGACAGCCGTCGGCGTGCGCTGCCAGCGCCTCTGGCGCGGGCAGCACCGCCACGGTCGGCGCGGCGTCGGCGAAGAAGTAGGCCATTTCCGTCGCCGTATAGGCGGTATTGAGGGGCACATAGCAGGCGCCCGCGCGAAGCGTCGCCAAGTATAGAACCACCACCTCCACGGATTTCTCCGCTTGCACCAGGACCCGATCCCCGGGGCCCACGCCCAGCGCTTGGAGTCCCGCTGCCCAGCGCCCCGCCCGCGCGTGAAGATCGCCGTAGCTGACCCCCGCGGCTGCCAGGTCCGGGCCGGAAAAGGCCCGCTGCTCTGGCCGCCCCTCGGCGGCGCGCCACAGTGCGTCGTAAAGCCCCATGCGATTCTCCCCTATCGTATGCTTGCGCTCTTTGTTCACCGAAACGGACCGAGGCCGCATGCCTGATGTAATGCCCCTGGGCAATTTTCTCCCCCTCTGCTTCGCCCTTGGGCTCGGCACGGGCTTTCTCGGCGGGCTGCTCGGGATCGGTGGCGGCGTGATCATCGTACCGTCCCTGGTGCTGATCTTCGACGCTTTCGCCCTCCCCCTGGGCATTCGGGAGGCCGTAGCCACGGGCCTTGGCGCCATGGTTTTCACCAGCCTCGCTGCCGGCCGAGCCCAGTGGCGCCGGGGCGCCCTAGAGTGGCCCCTGCTCCGGCGCTGGACCCCAGGGCTGATGCTTGGAGGCCTCGGCGCCGGCACGCTGGCGAGCCTGCTCCCGGAGATCGCCCTGACCCGCTTCCTTGGTGCGTTCCTCGCGGCGATTGCCGTGATCTTCCTAACTCGCTGGCAGCCCCCGGCGCAGCGCCGGCACCCGGAGGCCGCGGGCACCACGGGTCTCGCCCTGGGCGCCGGCCTGCTTTCCGGGCTGGCGGGCATCGCCGGAGGCAACATCATCGTGCCCACGCTGATCTTTTTTAACATCAGCCCCGTGCGCGCCGCCGCCCAATCCAGCGCCCTCGGCGTCCCCGTGGCCCTCGCCGGGGCTTTAGGCTACGCCGTGCTGCCGTCCGTGCCTCTGCCCGGCACCTTAGGCGCACTCTACCTGCCGGCGGTGGCAGCCTTGGCCGTGGGCGCCATGATCTCCGCGCCCCAGGGGGTCCGCCTGGCCCATCGGGTCCCGGCCCTTGCCCTGCGCCGGGCCTTCGCAGTGCTGCTCCTCGCCGCCGCGCTGCGCCTCATCAGCAAAACCCTCTAGGCCCCCTCGCCAAAAGGCTTCACATTCGGCGAGGGCCTGGGCCCGATGGCAACGTCGAGGCGGCGTCTCCCCGGGCCATAGGGGCGCCAGGGCTGGGGCTGCAAAACGCCGATCCACGAAGGCCACCACACCACGATCGGCGCTGCGTCGTATTAATCGCCCGGCGCTCTGAAGCGCACTGCGCAGGGCCCGTGCCTCATAGCTCCGAAAGCGCCCCTCCGTTGCCTGCGCCGCCAGCGCCTCCTGCTCCTCGTCGGGAGCCGGCAGGGGTAAGCCCAGAATGAGCACGCTGGCCAGGGCCCCAGGAGGAAGATCCATCCCTTCGGAAAAGCGCCCCCCGGCCACGATCAGCGCGAGGCGGCCTGCCCCGGGGCTCCCCGCCGGCCGGGGCGGCGCAGCCAGCTCCGCAAGGAAAGCATCCTGTTCCGCCTCGCTCAGGCTTCGGCGCTGCACCGGGCCTAGGCGCTCCGGCGCCGTGGCCCGAAGGGCCTCCGCAAGCCTTTCAAGCCAGGCAAAGGCGGGTACCACCACCAGGTGATGACCTCCCGTCTGCGCCGCCCATTCCGTTAGGAAGGTCAC
>JAYOYG010000013.1:9210-29738 GCA_038153445.1 Pseudomonadales bacterium | reverse complement strand
GAAAAGGGCAGCTCGCGCAAGCTGTGCAGGGCCCCCTCGAGCCGCGCCGCAAGGGCCCCTCTCGATGCCCCTGAGCCCCCACCTTTCGGAGCGTCCGGGAGGCGTTCGAGGTGGGCGCCCAGGGCCTTCAGAGGTCCCTGCCAGGGCCCTGCAGGGGCCTCCGCGAGGGCCCTCCGTAGGGCTCCCGCATCCAGCGTCTGGCGATACATGCCCCGCACGCGGGCATGAAGCTGATGGGCCTCGTCGAGCAATAGCATGGCACCCCCCTCCCCCGGGGACAGCAGGGCCGGCTTTCGCTGCAGAGGATCGAAGGCAAAATTCACGTCGCTCAGCAGCACATCCCCATCTCGGGCCAAGCGCTGCGCAAGGGCCACGGGGCAAAGGCCGTGGCGACGCCCGAGGCGGCGAAGCACCGCGGTGGTGAAGAGCGCATTGCGATCGCCTTGCCGGGGCGCCCGAAGCGCCTGAAGTACGGGGCGGCTACGCCCATAGAAATCCTGGCCATGGGGACAGGCGGGCCCGCTGCAGACCCCATCGGCGGCCAAACACAGGGTGCTTTCCGCGGGCAGCTCTACCACCCGCAGGGCCAGCGCCTTGGGTAGCGTCTCCCTAAGCGTTCGGAGAAAGGCCCTCCGCTGGGTGCGCCGCGGCGTCATGATCCAGAGCCGCTCCTGCCGAGCCTCGGGAAGCGCTTTTAGGGCGCCGAAGAGCACCCCGAGGGTTTTCCCCAAACCCGTAGGGGCTTCCGCCAAGAGCCCCTCCCCGCGTCGACAGGCCCGAAAGGCCGCCCGGGCCAGGGCCAGCTGACCGGCCCGGGGCAGGGGCAAGGGAAAGGGCAGCGCCGACAGCGCCTTATTTCGGGCGGCAAGGCGCGCCCCCTCCCCGGCGAGGGCAGCCCCGTAGGCCGTTAGGCTTTGCTGGAGAAAGGCCTCGAGAGCGGTCGTGGGCTCCTCCCAGCGCACCGCCGTCGCCGCCCCGGAACTGGCCTGCACGTAGGTCAGGCACAGGGAAAGGGCCTCCGGGCACTCCGGCGCCTGCCGGGCCAGGAGCGCGCCGTAGCAGCGCAGCTGAGCCCGGTGCAGTTCGATATCTTCCTGCGCTTCCCCAAGCGTGCCGCCGTAGCTTTTGATCTCCTCCACCATCCAGCCCTCCGGGCCCCGGGAAAGCCCATCAGCTCGGCCGCCAAGGCGCAGCTCCAGACCCTCCTGGGCAAAGGTGCCAAGGAGGCGCACTTCCCTCTCGTAGTCGGGCCCCTTACGGGCCTGGTAGCGCTGCTGAACCCGAAGGCCTTCGAGGGGGGCCAGGGGCAGGGCCCGGCGATCGAAAAGCCCCCCTTGGCGATAAAGGGTTTGGACCAAATGGCCGACGGAAAGCTGCCTAGTCAGCATCGCGGGCGGCTTCTAGAGCGAGGCAAGTGGCAGGAAAGCCCCAGCGCGGCAGGAGGGTCAGCCATTCCCGCTGCTCCGGGCGAAGCTGATCCCCGGGCCCCTTGACCTCCACGAAGCTCAGCTCGCCGCTCTTGGAGAGCAGGGTGAGATCGGGGAAGCCCCGGCGGCAGCGCAGGGGCGCCCGGAGCAACCAGGCCACCAGGGCTGCCCAGCGCTCAGGGGATTGGGCCAGGGCCGCCAGGGCCAGCCACAGGGCGGAGCTGGGCAGCTGGCGGGGCACCAGGGCATTGGCGTAGCCCCCAAAGCGGTGCCAGAGCTTCTGGGCCGCGCTGAGGTCGAAGGCCCCGGAGGCCAGAGCGGCGCACCGTGCCTCGAGGGCCTCGGCCCGCGCTGGATAAAAGTCCTCGGTGAAGAGGTCGTGGGGGGCCGTTTGCTGGGGGTGGGTAAAGGCGCCGGGGCGTGGGGCAAAGATTAAATCGGCGGCGCTTAGATAGAGCACCCAGGCGGGAAAGCGGTTCTCCCAATGCCAGCCCCGAAAGGCGCCGAGGTGGCGCAAGGCGGCCCCTTCCACCCGCCCAAGCTGGCGCCCCGGGGGCAGGGCCAGGCGAGCGCGCATGGTCGGCACCTTTGGCGCTGGGCGACAGCGACCGCGACCGTAGTCATAGCGGGCGACCTCCCCGCCCGGCGTCGCGTTGAGGGCGGCTAGGCGCCAGGCCTCCTGTTCCCTGGCCCCGGTTTCATGGAGCCAGCGAAGGCTCGCAAGCCCTTCCACCGCCTTCGGCAGGGCGCCCAGCACGCGAAGGGCAAAAGCCCCCTCCCCCGCAGCGCGGGCATGGCGTGCCAGGCGCCATAGCCCTCGGCCCCGCCGCGCCTCGTCTCGGGGTCGCAGGCCGGGCCAGGCCAGGGCGCAAAACAGCTGCCGACGCAGCGCTGCCGCCTCGGGTAAGCGAAGCGCCGGCGACCAGGTCCCATCGGCCGCTTCGTGGAGCGCAAGCGCCGCTTCGAAGGCCGCCCGGGAAGGCCAGGGCGCCCCCCTCGGCGCCTGGGCAAAGCGCCGCTGCTGAAGGGCAGAGACCACGAGGGCGCTGAGGTCCCCCTCCGTTTCGCCGAAATAGGCAAAGGCAAGCCGGTGGATGGCCCGGGATCGCTCTCGGCGAACGGTGAGCGGTAGCAGGTTCCTAGCCAGGAGCGCCGGGGCCGCAGCCGCTAGGGTCGCCTCCAGGGCCGGCCGGCGCTGATCCCGGGGCCGGGGCAAGCTAAGCGCATCGCAGAGCGTGAGAAGGGTTGCCCGGGGCAGCAGCGCAAGGCGTAGGGGCACATCCTGCTCAAGGGACAGAAACCCCCCAAGCGCCAGCGCAAGGACTGGGCCGGCGGGGTCGCCAACTTCTTCGTAGGAGAGGTCTGAAACGATAAACCGAGGCCCCTTGCGCAGCAGCAGGCGCGCCCAAAGGCGCTGCGCCGCTACGGGAAGGCGGTCAATGTCCCGGACGTAGGCGCGCAGATCCGCCGGGCACCGGTGCGGGGGCCAGCTGTCCACCCAGCGCACAAGCTCGAGCAGGTGCTCACGATAGAAATCGCCAAGCCTAGAAGGCCCCGGCGAGGGGGCGGAAAGCGCCACGGCGCACCTTGTATGGATTCACATACTGTTTTTATTAACAGTCTTTTTTGGGAAGCACAAGGCCTAGGGGGGCCAGGGAATGAGGCGCTCAAAATCCGCCGGAGCGAGGCGCTCCCGAGGCCGGCTTCGAGCATCCTCCAGGAGCTGCTGGCCCAGTGCCTCAAGGAAGGGAAAGCCCAGGGTTTCGTACTCGTAGCGATCGTCGTTAAAGATGCCATTGGCGTTCACATAGACCGTTGCCGCTAGGAGGAACTCCGTTTGCGTGCTCCGCTCCACGAAATAGGCCACGTCCGTGAGAAAACCGTAGGCGTCCCCTACCTTGTTAAAAATCACCAGGTCCTCAGGAAGGGTCGGCGCCCGCCCTCCAAAAGCAAGGAACTTCACATAGCCCTCGGGCAAGGCCCCATAGGCTTCATATCCGCTGCGTGGCGCAAGCTGCCCAAAGCGCTCTAGAAACCAGCGCCGATCCCCCTCGGGAAGCGCCAGGCGCTGCGTCGGCGGCACCGTTTCCGGGAAGTAAAGGCTCTGGAGAAAGGCCAGCTGCGCCTCCAGGGGGTAGGCATTCTTCTCATCAAAGGCCTTCGGGCCGGGGATGAGCCGGCCCCCGAGCTGCTCCCCCTGCCCGAGGGGCAGCACGGGCCCCGGGGGCGAGGGCTGGGCCTGGCGCGGTCCCCAGGTCCATTGCCGCGGCCCCGGCGCCACCAGGCGTACGGGATTTAAGCGCTGCATCGCCTCCGGGGACAGGGAAACGGATAAGCGATGACGAATGCGTACCCCCTCATGGCCCAGCGCAGCCATGCGCGCTTCCACGGCCACCGGGCCCAGCCACTCGTAAAGGCGGTTGTAGGCATCGTTATCGCTGACCAGGGCAATCTTCTCGATGTAGCGCGCGACCGTGGGGAGGGCGCCATCCCCAAAGGGGTCATAGCTCACGGCGCGTTGCTCGGCATTAGCCGCCCCGGTCAAGAGCACGGCCGTCCGGTCCGCGCCAGGCAGGGTGCCCAGGCGTTCCATAGCCAGGGCCGCCAGGGGAAGCTTTACCGTGGACGCCGGATAGAAATATTCATCTTGATCAACACGATAGCGGAACTTCTTAAGGGATACGGCACCATTGGAATCCCGAGAAAGGGGCGCGTAAAGGACCTGCACGCGATGGCCCTTGGGGTCCTCCATGACCGGCCCGAAGGCCCCCGATTCGAGCAGTGCCGCCAGCGCGGCATCGGAATCAATCACCGCCGCGCTATGCGCCCCGGGGGCCAGCGCTAGAAGCAGAAATGGGATCAGCCAATTGATGAATAAAAGGAATGTGTTAGTTGTCTCTCTTTCCATACTCTTTAGCAACTCAGGCTGGTAGGGTGCGCGCCGTCAGCTGATAGCGGTGGAAGCGGAAGCACTCTCTAGGTCTCCAACCCTCCCCCTCCCTCCCCGGGGGCCTAGCCAGAGTGCTTCCTCTTCTATCGCTGCTCACCCACGGGAGCTTGCCATGTCGAACTACCTAAACGAAATCGAAGCCATCCGCGAAAGCCTGAAGGGCAAGGCGGAATGGGGTGCCATCAACCCCGAGTACGTGGTGCGCATGCGCCAGCAGAACCGGTTCCATACGGGCCTGGATATTGCCAAGTACACCGCCGGCATCATGCGCCGGGATATGGCGGCCTATGACGCCGATACCAGCAAGTACACCCAGTCCCTGGGCGCTTGGCACGGCTTCATCGCCCAGCAAACCATGATGTCCGTGAAGAAGCGTCACGGCTCCACGGACCGTCGCTACATCTATCTCTCCGGCTGGATGGTCGCGGCCCTCCGCTCGAAGTTCGGTCCCCTCCCCGACCAGTCCATGCACGAAAAGACCACCGTGCCGGAGCTCATCGAAGAGATTTACACCTTCCTCAAGCAGGCCGACGCCCGCGAACTGCGCCATAGGTTCACGGCCCTCGACGAAGCCCGGGCCGCGGGCCAGGACACCACGGCCCTCGTGGAGCAAATCGACAACTACGAGACCCACGTGGTGCCGATCATTGCCGACATCGACGCGGGCTTCGGTAATGAAGAGGCCACCTACCTCCTCGCCAAGAAGATGATCGAGGCGGGCGCCTGCGCCATCCAGATCGAAAACCAGGTATCCGATGCCAAGCAGTGTGGGCACCAGGCCGGCAAGGTCACCGTGCCCCATGAAGACTTCATCTCCAAGATCAACGCCGTGCGCTACGCGTTCCTGGAGCTGGGCATCCCCGAGGGCATCATCGTGGCCCGTACCGACTCCCTCGGTGCTGGCCTCACGCAAAAGGTCCCCGTTTCCCTCACCGCTGGCGACCTGGGCGACCAGTACTGCAGCTTCCTCGAAGTGGAGGAGGTCAAGGACCTCTCCGAGCTGCGCCAGGGCGACATCACGATTCAGCAAGACGGCAAGCTCGTTCGGCCCAAGCGCCTCGACAACGGCCTCTATGCCTTCCGGGAAGATACGGGCATCGACCGGGTGGTGCTGGATTGCGTCACCAGTCTCGAGCACGGCGCTGACCTGCTCTGGATCGAAACGGAGAAGCCTCACGTCGGCCAGATCGCCGAGATGGTGAACAAGATCCGCGAGAAGCGTCCGGAAGCGAAGCTGGTTTACAACAACTCGCCGTCCTTCAACTGGACCCTGAAGTTCCGCCAGCACGTCTACGAGACCTGGAAGGCGGAAGGTCAGGACGTGTCCGCCTATCCCGATCCGGCCACGGACGAGAAGGGCCTTATGGACGTGAGCTTCGACACCACGCCCCTGGGCCAGGAAGCGGATCGCCAGATCCAGTCCTTCCAGGCCGATGCGGCGCGGGAAGCGGGCATCTTCCATCACCTCATCACCCTGCCCACCTACCACACGGCGGCCCTGTCCACCGACAGCCTCTCGGAAGGCTACTTCGGTAACGACGGCATGCTGGCCTACGTACTTGGGGTGCAGCGCGCAGAACTCCGCCGCGACCTCGCCGCGGTGAAGCACCAGGATCTCGCCGGCTCCAACATTGGCGACGACCACAAGGAATACTTCCTTGGGGAAAAGGCCCTCCTCGCCGGGGGCGCCGCCAACACCATGAACCAGTTCTAAGACTCCTCCCCGGGCCGATCCCTGGCCCATCAGGCAGGCCCCTAACCTGCCCTTTTAGACGGCGCCGCAAGGCGCCGTTTTTTTTGCCGCCGCGCCCTGGCTGGGTCACACTCCAAGACCTTACGCACGAGGAGACTTTCGGCATGACCCTGCGATTCCTAACCCCCGCATTGGCCGCCCTGGCACTTGTCAGTACTCCGCTTCTCCGGGCAAGCGACGCACCCCTTCTGGGCTTTGGCCCCGAGCGCAGCGCCGCCCAGCACGCGCTCGAGGCCCGCTTCAGCGCCGCCCTCAGCGCGAGCGATCAGGATCAGTGGCTGAAAATTCTCACCGCCGAGCCTCATCACGTGGGCTCTGCCGCCGGAGCCCGGAACGTCCAGTGGATGAAGGAACAATTCGAAAGCTGGGGCTATGAAACGGAGGTCGTGCGCTATGACGTGAGCATTCCCTTCCCCACCGTGCGCCGGGTGGCCCTCACGGCCCCGGAGGCCTGGGAGGCGACGCTGACGGAAGCGGAACTCGCGGAAGATCCCTCCACCCAGGCCCCGGAAGGGCTGTTGCCGCCCTATCATGCCTTCTCCGCCGCGGGGGACGTAGAAGCGGAGTTGGTCTTCGTTAACTACGGCTTAAAGGAAGACTACGAAGCCCTAGCTCGGCGCGGCATCGACGTTAAAGGCAAAATCGTCCTGGCCAAATACGGTCGCTCCTGGCGCGGCATCAAGCCGAAGCTTGCTGCGGAAAAAGGCGCCATCGGCGCCCTGATCTATTCCGATCCGGCGGACGACGGCTACGGGCAGGGGGATCCCTACCCCCGAGGCCCCTTCAAGCACGAAACGGGGGTGCAGCGCGGCTCGGTCATGGACCTCCCCCTGCGCCCGGGGGATATCCTGACCCCCTATGCGGGCGCGAAGGACGGTACGCCGCGCCTCCCCCTGGAGGAGGTGGAAACGCTCACCCCCATTCCCGTGCTCCCCCTGTCCTACGCCGATGCGACGCCCCTCCTGAAGGCCCTTGGGGGCGAGGTCGCCCCGACAAGCTGGTTCGGCCAGCTGCCCTTCGCCTATCACCTTGGCCCGGGGCCTGCGCGGGTCCGCCTGACCCTCGACTTCGACTACAAAACCGTACCCGCCTATAACGTCATTGCGCGCCTCCCCGGCGCGCGCCTTCCGGAGCAGTGGATCCTCCGAGGGAATCACCACGATGGCTGGAACCACGGCGCCGCGGACCCGATCTCGGGGCTGGTGGCCATGCTGGCGGAGGCCAAGGCCCTTGGAGCGCTAGCGGCCGAGGGATACCGCCTAGATCGCACGGTCATGTACGCCGCCTGGGATGCGGAGGAGCAGGGCCTCATTGGCTCCACGGAATGGGTGGAGGATCACGCTGAGGCGCTCCGGGAGCACCTCGTGGCCTATCTCAATACGGACGGCAACAGCCGCGGCTTCGTAGGCCTCGGGGGCAGCCATAGCCTCCAGCGCCTGATGAACGAAGTGGCCAACGCCACCGCTGACCCGATCCTAGAGGTGCCCGTCACGGACCGGCTCCGGGCCAAGCTTCGGCTGAGCACGGACAAGGGCGACCAGCAAGAGGCCCAGGCCCCGGAGCTGCCCATCGCGCCCCTAGGCTCGGGCTCGGACTACTCGCCCTTCCTCCAGCACCTGGGCATCGCGTCCCTGAACACGAGCTTTGGGGGCGAAGGGCCGAGCGGCAGCTATCACACCCTTTACGACACCTACGCCCACTACACGCGCTTTCGCGACCCCGGCCTCCGCTATGGCGTGGCCCTCGCGGAGCTCAATGGTCGGGCCACCCTTCGCCTCGCCCAGGCGCCCCTCCTCCCCTTCGAATTCGAAGGCGTTGCCGCAGCGGTGGACCGCTTCCTGAGCGACCTTGAAGGCGCCACGGAGAAGCAGCGCACGGCGCAGCAACAGCGGGCCGCGCGCCTGAAGGACGGCAGCTATGCCCTGGCCCTTGACCCCGAAGGCGCCGTTGCGCCGCCGGAAGCGCAGCGCCCCGTGCCCTACTTCAACTTTGCCCCCCTGCGAAATGCCCATGCCCAGCTGGCAGAGGCGGCGAAGCGCTACGGGGCGCTCACCGCCGACCCTACGGCCCTACCGGAAGCGCTGCGGGCCACCGTCGACCGCATGCTGGCCCAGGCAGAGGCCCAGCTGACCGACCCCGAGGGCCTGCCCCGGCGCCCCTGGTTTCGTCATTTCCTCTACGCCCCGGGGTTCTACACGGGCTATGGCGTGAAGACCCTACCGGCGGTACGGGAGGCCATCGAGGAAGAGGAGTACGAGCAGGTGGCCCAGGAAGTGGCGCGCACGGCCGCCCGCCTGGAGGCCCTCACGGCGCATATCGAGGCGATGAATGCGCTGCTCGAAGCGCCGCGCTAGACCGGCCTCGGCGCGTAACCGGTTTCATCAACAAGGGCTCATTATGCTCAAGCGAACGCACCGGCTAGCGCCGATAATCCTGACCGCGGCCCTGCTCGTGGGCTGCGGGCCGGAAGCCTCCAAAGCGCCTAGCGCCCTGGAACGGGCTGGCGCCGCAACCGCCCAAGCGGCCGTCGCCATGCCCGACACCCATTCCGCCCGAGTCAGTGCGGAAATTCTAAAAGCGGGGGGCAACGCGGTGGATGCGGCCATTGCCGCTGCCTTTACCCTCGCCGTCACGCTGCCGGAAGCCGGCAATATCGGCGGCGGCGGGTTCATGCTTGTGCACATGGACGGCAAGAGCGCGTTTCTCGATTACCGGGAGACCGCGCCGGCCCTTGCCGATCGGGACATGTACCTCGGCGAAGATGGCGAAGTCATTGCGGATTCCACCCTCGTGGGGCCGCGCTCCGTGGGCATCCCGTCCACGGTGGCAGGCCTGTGGGCCGCCCATCAACGCTACGGCACCCTACCCTGGGCGGAACTCCTCCAACCCGCCATCGCCCTCGCCCGGGACGGCTTTATCGTCCCCAAGCACCTGGCCGATCAGATCGCCGAGGGGGTCGAAAACCTGCAGGGACGAACCAACTTCTCGACCTACTTCGGTCCTGCAGCTAAGGCCGGGCACCGCCTACTGCAACCCGAGCTGGCCCGTACCCTAGAGCGCATCGCCGCCGATGGCCGGGACGGCTTCTATCTTGGCGAAACGGCGGCGCTCCTGGTGGCTGAGATGGAACGGGGCGGCGGCCTCATCACCTTCCAGGATCTCGCCAACTACGAAGCCGTTTGGCGAGAGCCCCTTAGCGACGGCTGGCGGGGCCAAACCGTGGTCTCGGCGCCGCCCCCCTCCTCCGGCGGCTTCGCACTCCTGCAGCTGCTCCAGGGGAAGGACCTGCTGGCCGAACACTTTGAGGGCTTAGCCCATAACTCCGCCCCCTATGTGCATCTCGTCGCGGAGCTCGAAAAGCGCGTATTCGCGGATCGGGCCGAGTACCTTGGGGACCCGGCCTTCGTCGCTATCCCCATCGCCGCGCTGCTCGCTGACGACTACCTTGAGCGGCGAGCGGCGGAGGTTCAGCTAGACCGCATCTCGGCCTTCGACAGCGTCCGCCCGGGGCTTGCGCCGGCCGCCCCGCCGGCGGAGACCCGCGCCACGCTGTCAGCGATGGAACCGGCGGACACCACGCACTTCTCCATCGTCGATGCCGCGGGAAATGCCGTATCGAACACCTACACCATCAACTGGTCCTTTGGCAGCGGCGTGGTCGTGGAAGGGGCCGGTTTCCTCCTCAACAATGAGATGGACGACTTCAGCGCCAAGGCGGGCACCCCGAATATCTTCGGCGTTGTCGGAAACACCGCCAACGAAATCCAACCGGGGAAGCGCATGCTGTCCTCCATGACCCCGACCCTGCTCCTAGACGACGCCGGCAAGGTCACCATGGTCATCGGCACCCCGGGGGGAAGTACCATCTTCACTTCCGTATTCCAGGTCATGGTGAACATCCTCGACTTCGGCATGTCCCCGGAGGATGCGGTGGCAGCAACGCGCTTCCACCACCAGCTTTTACCGCCCGATCTGATAACCCACTCCTGGGCCAACCCCTTAAGCGATGCCGTGAAGGCAGAGCTGGCGGCGCTGGGCTACCGCACGGAGAAACATCTTTGGGAATTCGGCAACGTGCAGGTGATCGTGCGCGGCAGAGACGGTTGGCAGGCCGCGTCCGATCCCCGGGGGCGGGGGGAATCCCAGGTGTTTAAGGTCGAGGCCCGGCCTGGCGAGGCCCGGCCTGGCGAGGCCCGACCTAGCGAGGCCCGGCCCTAAACCACCCGGTGATGGACAGCCGTGGCGCCCCCGCAAAGGGCGCCACGTAGGTCACGGAATGCACGTGCCGCACGTCGAAAAGGGAAAGCACGTTCCAGCCTGGCACCCAAGCGTCTCGGGGGGTGCCGTTATCCTCAAAGAACTGCAAAAGCCCACCCCAATCCGGATGCCAACGCTCCGTCAGGCTAAGCACATAGGCCACGCGCCGGGCTTGCCCCGGAATATCATCGCGATGGCGCGTGAGAAAATGCCCTCCGCGATAGCGCGTGGCCTGACCATCAGCGTGGGTGATGTCCTGAAAGCCCGTCAGCGCCCGCACCTGAGCAAGCGTTTCCGGCGCATTTACCGCCGCCAGCACGGCCCGAAGGTCCGGGTTTTGGGATGCGGCCAGCTGGTGTCCTTCGTAGAGAAAGCCCACCCCCTGGCTCGCGGCCTGATGAAGCTCGCGCTGAAGCGCCTCCCGGGCGGCGGGGGACAGCTGCGCCAGGGCCTCCGGGGCCAGCACCTGCCCCTGCCCGCCCTGGGTCAGCATAAGGGCATAGCCGGCCTGCGCCAGCAGCCCATGCCAGGCCTTCGCCTGCGCCTCGGGCAGAGCCTCCGGCAAGCGGAGCCGCCCTTCCGCGGCGAAGCGCTGCGCCAGCGCCGCCCAATCCTCTCGAGGTGCAAACATCGCCCCAACCCCCATAAGCCCCTAGGCGCCCAGCCCCTACAAAGAAAAAGCCCCTACAAAGAAAAAGGGCGGCTGGAGCCGCCCTCTCTCGGTTTAGCGATCGCTTCGACGCCGAAGCCTCGCCCTAGCCGAGGGTGTAAACGCGCTCAAAGGTTTGCACAAAGCGCTCTAGGTCTTCGAGCTTACCCATGCTGACCCGGGACCAGGTCTTATAGGGCTCGTACACGCCGCGAATCAGCACGTTTTCGGCGCGCATCTTCGCCTGGAAGGCATCGGCATCACGGCCAATGTCGGCGTAGACAAAGTTGGTCTGGGACGGCACGTGGGGGATCTCAAGGCGATCAAAGAGCGCCTCCACCATCTGCCGCCCTTCCACGATCTTGCTCTTCGAGTAGGCAAGGAAGGCTTCATCGTTGTAGCTGGCCAGGGCCGCAGCGGCCCCCACCACGCTCGGAGAGGTCATGGCATGGCGCTTCAGCATTTCCGCCAAGTGAGGCGGCGCCAGGGCATAGCCCACGCGGAGCCCGGCCAAGCCATAGAGCTTGGAGAAGGTCCGGGTGATGATGACGTTCTCCCCGCGGCGAACCAGATCCACCATGCTCGTCGCATCGGGGTTATCCGTGAGCTCGTTGTAAGCCTCATCCACCATCACCGTCGCCCGGGCGCTTACGGCTTCGCAGAAGGCGCGCATGCGCCCCCCTTCCACCGTCAGCCCCGTGGGGTTATTCGGATTACAGACGTAAACCAGGCTGGTCATGCTGTCCGTGACCGCAGCCATGCGCTCGAGGTCCTGGTCCATCTCCCCCGTCAGGGGCACCCGAAGCACTTCTCCGCCCATGCGCTCGGCAACGGTGAGGTGGGGCCCAAAGGTCAGCCCCGGCGCGACGATGCGGCCGTACTTGGTAAAGGCTGCAGCCGCCGCAAACAAACATTCCATGGAACCGGAGGTCAGCACCACGTGATCCGCCATGAGGCCATGGCGCTCGGCGATCATCTCCGCCAGGGCACGATTGATCTTCCCCGGGTAGTAGGCGCCGCCTTCCGCTGCGGACTTCGTAATGGCTTCTAGAGCCTTAGGCGAAGGTCCGTAGGGGTTCTCATTGGCGTTGAGCTTCACAACGCTCGCGCTGGGCCCATAAAGCATCGGGGCCGCAGCCCAACTGCGCTGCGGCAAGGCCGTGGCCACGGCCGCAGCCCCGGCCAGGGTGGCCATAAAGGCTCTTCGACTGACTTCCGTATTCATAGTGCTCGTTTCTCCACTCCATCGACGATGACATCGTCAGCGCGCCGGCTCAGGCCTAGCGCTCGCTTAGCGATCCCCGGCTTCAGAAATACGCCCCCCCTTCCCAGAGATCAAGCCCTCTCAAGGCCCGGGGATGAGGCGATGAAAAAAGGGCTTGACCTGATACTGGTTGTTTATACAGTATTTCCTTCCAAGCCATGATTGATGAGGCCCAACCATGAATGCGTCCCTCGACCAGCTCCTCCAACACCCGCACCTGTGGCGCGCCACGGCGCAGCGAGGTTTCTCCGGGTCAGGGCTCAGCACGGGCTTTGCCACCCTCGATGGGGCCCTGGAGCAGGCCGGCTGGCCCCAGGATGGGCTCATTGAGCTCTTAAGCGATCAGCAGGGCATCGGTGAATTGCGCACCCTCCTCCCCACCCTGAAAACCCTCACGCAAAACGAAGACCGGTGGGTAGCCTGGGTGGCGCCGCCCCATTTGCTCTCCGCACCAGCGTTGGAAGCTGCGGGGCTCCGCCTCGATCGGCTCCTCCTGATTCACCCCAAAACGCCACAGGAACAGCTGTGGGCCATGGAACAGGCGCTGAAATCGGGCACCTGCAGCGCTCTACTGGGCTGGCTCGATCCGCGCCACGTCACCCCCCAGGTGCTGCGGCGCCTGCAGCTAGCCGCCCGCAGCGGGGGCACCCTCGCCTTTCTGTTCCGTCCGGAAGCCGCGGCCCAAGAGGCCTCCCCAGCGGAGCTACGCCTGCGCCTGGAAGCGGGAGAACACGCGCAGGAGGTACGGCTACAGGTTCTGAAGCGCCGCGGGGGCTGGCCCCTCGAGCCCTTCGAGCTCGCCCTGAACGACCCCCTAAGCCAGCAGCTGAGCCCATCGGCAGAGATAGCCTCCGGTGAGCCCAGGCCGTTGAGCACTACGATCTCGGCCCAGCCCTTGGCGGCTGCCTCCCTCGAGCCTTCCTCCAAGGGCGCAGCAGAAACGCCGCGGCGCCTTTGGGCGCCCCGGGGGCCCTTCCGGGATGCCGCCGGTGCCCCTCCCGAAGCCCCCCCCCAGGCGACGCCCCGGGCCCATCGCCCCGGGGGAGGCGGCACCCCCCAGGCCGCTCGCCACTAGCCCTGCGCCCTTACCTGCGCCCCAGCCTGCGTATGCCCTATGGCCCGGGAAACCCTTTGGCTATGCCTTCATCTGCCGCGCCTGGGGCTTGAGCACTGGCTCAAGAGCGACCCGGAGGGGGGCGGCGCCCTGCCCCGAGCCCTCAGCGAGGAGGGGCGCCTGTGCCAGCTCAACACGCATGCCCAGGCCCGGGGCCTTAAGCCTCAGATGGCTCTCAGCACGGCCCTCAGCATCTGCCAGGATCTTGACGTGCGGCCCCGCGCCCTCCGGGAAGAACAGCAAACGCTGCGCCTTCTGGGGGATTGGGCCACGGTGTTTACCCCGGACGTCAGTCTTTCTGACCCTTCGAGCTTAATCCTGCAAATTTCTGATAGTGTTAAGCTTTTTGGAGGCGCAGATCGTATCCAAAGCGCTGCCGTGGCCGGGCTTCAGGCCCAGGGCTACAGCGTCAGCGCAAGCCTTGGGCCCACCCCCCTCAGCGCCCAGGCCCTGGCGGAAGCGGGGCAGACGCTCTCCCTAGAAGCCCTTCGCCAAGCCCTCCCGGACGGTCCCACCCTGAGCCCAAAGGCGCGCTGGTGCCAGGGCGTTGCCACCCAGGCCGCGCCTCTCCTAGAACGCCTACCCACAGCCAGTCTTTTTCCCCGGGGCGTGACGGCGAAGCTCCTGGAAGATCTCGGCCTTCACCACCTCGGCGCGCTCCGCGCCCTCCCCCGGGCCGCGCTACGGGCGCGCCTGGGTCCAGAGGCCCGGGATCGACTAGAACTATTCTGGGGCACCAAACCCGATCTCCGTCCCGCCCTGAAGCCCCGCCGGGCCTTCTACCGGGACCAGCCCTTTCTGGAAGATGCGGTGCACCGGGGCGGCCTGCGCTTCCCCCTTCGGCGCCTCTGCGGTGAACTCGCCCAATGGCTCCGGGATCGGCAGCTGCGCACCGATCGCTTAAGCTGGCGCCTTCAGCACCGGGATCACGGCAGCCAAATCCTCCGCGTGGTGCTCGCCGAGCCCCAGGGCAGCGCCGAAGCCTTCTACGAGCTGTCCTGGCTCCAGCTGAGCCGGGCGGAGCTTCTCCCCGCCGTGGATCGCCTCACCCTGCGCGTCATGGCCCTGAGTCCCTGCGAAGGACCCGGCGAAGATCTCTTCCAAAGCGCCAAGCGCGGCACCCAGGAAACCCCGCAAACGCTCCTAAGCCGCCTCTTTGCGCGGCTCGGGGAAGACAGCTGCTCGGGGCTGCGCACCCAGGATGATCCTCGGCCCGAGCGCAGCACCGCGACCCTTCGCCCTCGCTTCGCTCCGAGCCCCCGAGGCGCCAAAGGCCAGACCGGGGGCGGGCTCCGGGTCGAGGTTGGGGCCCGGGAAGAGGCCCTCGAGGCCCGGCCCCTGGAAGGTGCCAGCTGGCGCCGCAGCCCCCGGCCCCTCTGGCTCCTCCCCCGCCCCCAGCGCCTTTCCGGCGCGGGGGCCCAGCCTCGCTACCGGGGGAAGGCCCTGCAGCTGCGCCAGGGCCCGGAGCGCCTCTGCTACGGCTGGTGGGACCACACGGCGGAAGGTCCCGGCGCCCCCCGGGACTACTGGGTCGCCCAGGCCCCCCAGGGGCCCTGGCTATGGATCTTCCAGGATAGCGCCAGCGAGGCCTGGTACCTCCACGGGCTCTTCGCCTAAGGACACCCATGGCTGGCTACGCGGAGCTCCACTGCCTGACCCACTTCAGCTTTCTACGCAGCGCCGCGGATCCGGAGCGGCTTGCGGAGCGCGCTAAGGCCCTCGGGTACGCGGCCCTCGCGGTCACCGACGAATGCTCCGTGGCCGGGGCCGTGCGCATGCACCAGGCCTGCCAGGCCGAGGGCCTAAAGCTCATCGTAGGCAGCGAATTCACCCTTGAGGAGGGGCCGAAGATCGTGCTCCTGGCCCCGGACCGGACCAGCTACGGGGCGCTTTGCAGCCTCATTACGCAGGCTCGCCGGCGCTGCGAAAAGGGCCACTACCGCTTAAGCCTCCGGGACCTCACGGCCCAGCGCACGGCCCAGAGCCTAGCCCTTTGGCTTCCCGATCCAACGCGCAGCATGGACGCACAGCGGCCCTGGGGAGAGGCCCTGAAGGCCGCCTTCCCGGAGCGCCTCTGGCTGGCCCTGGGATGCTTTGACGAGGGAGACGACGTCGCGCGCTACCACCAAGCCTACGCCCTCGGCCAGGCCCTCGCCCTCCCCCTCACCGCCGCCGGGGACGTGCGCCTGGTCACGCCGGAGGATAAGCCCCTTCACGACGTGCTGACGGCCATCCGCCTGGGCCGCCCCGTGGCTAGCCTCGGCTCGGCCCTACATAGCAACGGAGAGCGCCACCTCCAGCCCTGGGCCACCCTCCAGCGTCGCTACCCTCCCGAGCTCCTGGCGGAAACGCTGCGCATCGCCGACCGCTGCCACTTCTCCCTGGCTCAGCTGCGCTATGAATATCCCGAGGAGCTCGTCCCTCCGGGGCAAACGCCGAGCAGCCACCTTCGGAGCCTCACCTTCGCCGGCGCCGCTGAGCGCTGGCCCAGCGGCATTCCCGACAGCGTGACCCGGCAGCTTGAGCACGAGCTCACGCTCATCGAGGCCCTGGGCTACGAGTACTTCTTTCTCACCGTCTACGACATCGTGGCCTTCGCCCGCAGCGAGGGCATCCTGTGCCAGGGCCGGGGTTCCGCCGCCAACTCTGCTGTGTGCTATTGCCTGGCCATCACGGAGGTGGACCCGTCCCAGAGCCAGCTGCTTTTTGAGCGCTTCATCTCCAAGGAGCGCAACGAGCCTCCGGACATTGATGTGGATTTTGAGCATCAGCGCCGGGAAGAGGTCATCCAGTACATCTACCGGAAATACGGCCGGGACCGGGCCGCCCTTGCCGCCACGGTGATCGCCTATCGCCTGCGCAGCGCCCTTCGGGACGTGGGGAAGGCCCTGGGCTTTGAAGCTGCCTTCATCGAGAAGCTCGCCCGCCAGGCCCGGGGCTGGGAGCGAAGCCGGGGCCTTCCCGAGCTCTTCAGCGCCTGCGGCGCCGATCCCACGGCGCCGGCGCTACGGCGCTACCAGGCCCTGGTCACCCAGCTCCTCGGGGTGCCTCGCCACCTTTCCCAGCACGTGGGGGGCTTTGTGATTTCCCGGGGCCCCCTGGCCGAGCTGGTTCCCGTGGAAAACGCGAGCATGGCCGAGCGCACGGTGATCCAATGGGATAAGGATGACCTGGAGGCCCTGGGCCTCTTGAAGGTCGATGTGCTGGCCCTGGGCATGCTGAGCGCCCTGCGCCGCAGCCTCGAGCTTCTAGCGCCCCTGCGGGAGGGGCCCCGGAGTTTGGCCGATATCCCCCGAGAGGATCCGGACACCTACGCCATGCTCCAGCGGGGCGATGCCCTGGGCGTCTTTCAGGTGGAGTCCCGGGCCCAGCTCGCCATGCTGCCCCGGCTGAAGCCCGCCTGCTTCTACGACCTCGTCGTGGAGGTGGCCATCGTGCGCCCCGGGCCCATCCAGGGGGACATGGTTCATCCCTACCTGCGCCGACGCCAGGGCCTAGAAGCGGTGCACTACCCCAATGCAGCGGTGCGCGAGGTGCTCGAGCGTACCCTTGGGGTACCCATCTTTCAGGAACAGGTCATCAAGCTGGCCATGGTGGCCGCGGGCTTTAGCGGCGGCGAAGCCGATGCGTTGCGCCGGGCCATGGCCGCCTGGAAACGGCAGGGGGGGCTAAGCCATTTCCGGGACAAGCTGCTCCGGGGCATGCGGGAGCGAGGCCACGACGAAGCTTTCGCGGAGCGGCTCTTCGCGCAAATTCAGGGCTTTGGGGAATATGGCTTCCCCGAATCCCACGCCGCCAGCTTTGCCGTGCTCGTGTACTGCTCCGCCTGGCTCAAGCGCCACGAGCCCGCGGCCTTCTATGCGGGCCTACTCAATAGCCTGCCCATGGGTTTCTACAGCGCCGACCAGCTCCTACAGGATGCGCGGCGCCATGGCCTCGAGATCCGCCCCGTGGATGTGCAATGCAGCCACTGGGACTACACCCTAGAACCGAGCCCCCAGAGCCCCGGGCCAGGCCAGCGGGGCCCGGGGCCCTGGCATTACGACTACGCCTATCCCCAGGCGGCGCTGCGCATGGGTCTCAGGCAAATCAAAGGCTTACAGCGGAATTCGGCAGAACGCCTCATCCAGGCTCGGGACACGGGGGGGCCCTTCAAAAGCCTCTCGGAACTGCGACGCCGGGCCCAGCTCGACGCCGGGAGCCTCCGTTGCCTGGCCCAGGGGGATGCGCTCCAGGCCCTTACGGGCCACCGGCACCAAAGCCACTGGGCTCGGGCAGCGCTACTCCCCGCTACGCCCCTCCTAGGGGACGAAGGCCCCGGGGACGAGGTCAGCCTTCGCCCGCCCCGTCTGGCGGAATCGCTCCGAGCGGACTACGAAAATTTGGGCACCACCCTGCGCCCCCATCCCCTAGCGCTTCTGCGCAGCCGTCCTCGCTTCCAGAAGCTCCCCCGGGCGGAAGACCTCCGCTCGCTTCGCAACGGGCGCTTCCTGCGCCTGGCGGGCATCGTCACCGGGCGCCAGCGCCCCGGTACGGCCTCCGGGGTGCTCTTTCTCACCCTCGAGGACGAAACGGGCTTCATCAACGTGATTGTCTGGCCCCGGGTGCTCGAGCGCTTCCGCGCCGTAGTGCTGGGGGCAAGCCTGCTTTATGTGAAGGGGGTGCTTCAGCGGGAGGGGGAGGTGATTCACGTCGTGGGCGGCGCCTTCTTTGACGAAAGCGCCCAGCTGGCAGACCTTCCCCTGAAGGCCCGGGATTTTCACTAGCCGCGCCGCACGCGCGACCTAGTAGCCCGCGAGCTGGAGGAACTCCTGGCGGGATTTTTCGTCCTCTCGAAACACCCCCATCATGCGGCTCGTGGTCATGATCACCCCGGGGGTCTCGACGCCCCGGCAGGTCATGCAGCCATGGGTGGCTTCGACAATGACCCCCACGCCCAGGGGCTCAAGGGCCGTCGCAATGCAGTCGGCAATCTCCGCCGTCAGCCGCTCCTGAACCTGCAGGCGGCGGGCAAAGGCGTGCACCACCCGGGCAAGCTTACTGATGCCTACCACCCGGTCCCGGGGCAAATAGCCCACGTGGGCCTTGCCGTGAATCGGCGCTAAATGGTGTTCGCAGTGGGAAACGAAGGGGATGTCGCGAAGGAGCACGATTTCATCGTAGCCGCCGACCTGCTCGAAGGTTCGCTCCAGGTAGCGGGCCGGATCCTCGGCGTAGCCCCGGAAGTACTCAAGATAGGCATCGACCACGCGCCGAGGCGTGTCGTGGAGCCCCTCCCGGGTGGGGTCCTCGCCCACCCAGCGAAGCAGGGTGCGCACCGCCTCCAGGGCAGCCTCCCGGGCCTCCGGGGAATCATCAGGGGGGGTCATGGGTTCACTCATCGTCCGTTTGCTCCCTGCAAGGACCGAAGGGGGATCAGCATGCTTCGAAAATGGCAGCAATGCCCTGCCCGCCGCCCACGCACATGGTTTCCAAACCGTAGCGATCGCCGCGCCGCGCCATGGCGTGAAGCAAGGTAGTCATGATCCGGACCCCCGTCGCACCAATGGGGTGGCCCAGGGAAATGCCCGAGCCCTGAATATTCAAGCGCTCCGTGCTCTCAATGCCCAGGCCCTTCATCACCCCCAGCACCTGGCAGGCGAAGGCCTCGTTCAATTCGATAAGGCCCATATCGTCGAGGGTCAGGCCCGTGCGCTTCATGAGCTTCTCCACCGCCGGCACCGGGCCCAGGCCCATGGTGGCGGGATGGCATCCCGCCGGGGCCCAGCCCACGAGGGTCGCCATGGGGGTCAGGCCAAGGGCCTCGAGCTGATCCTCCGCCACCACCAGGCAGGCTGCGGCCGCATCGTTTTGCTGGCTCGCATTCCCCGCGGTGACGACCCCATCCTTCATGAGGGGCCGAAGCTTGGCCAGGGAATCCACCGTGGTGTCGGGGCGAAAGCCTTCGTCCTGGGCCACCACCACCGAGTCGCCCTTACGCTGCGGGACGGAAACGGGCACCACCTCCGCGTCGAAATCGCCCCGAGCCCAGGCCGCCGCGGCCCGGGCATGGCTATCGGCGGCGTAGGCGTCCGAGGCTTCGCGAGTAATCCCGCACTCCGTGGCGACGTTCTCCGCCGTTTCGATCATCCCCGAGATGACCCCAAAGCGCTCCACGGGCTGGGAGCGCTCCCGGCCCCGCTCTAGGCGATCGTACAGGGCTACGTTACCGGCCCGGGCACCGCCGCGAAGCGCCGTGGTGTAGTACTCGATGTTGCTCATGGACTCCACGCCGCCGGCGAGCACGCAATCGGCGGCGCCGGTTTGCACCATCATGGCTGCGGTGACGATGGCCTGCAGGCCCCCACCACAGCGCCGATCCAGCTGAATTCCCGGCACCTCGAGGGGTAGGCCGGCGGCCAGGGCCGCCCAGCGACCGATGCAGGGGGCCTCGGAGTTGGCGTAGCTTTGGGCGAAGACCACATCTTCAATGCGAGCCGGATCCACGCCGCTCTTGGCCACCACGGCCTTGATGATCTCAGCACCTAGCACCTCCGCAGGGAGGGCCGACAGGCCGCCAAGGAAGCGTCCCACGGGGGTACGAAGAGGGGTAACAATGGCAGCGCGGCGCATGAGCATTTCCTGATTGGGTCAACGGAAGGGATTGAAAATACCGCGCGGGCGCCTGGGCCCGCGCGGCGATGCAGGAGGCAACGGCCCAGGCCGTCACCCCCGAGGGTGGCGGCTAGCGCGCCGCTGCCGGCCAGGGCGTACCCTGCTCCCGGCGTTCCACGGGCTTCATACCCTGATAGGCAAAGCGCTGCACGCGCTTACCTTCATAGGTTTCCGTGGTGAAGATGTTGCCCTTGGAGTCCACGGCGATGCTGTGCACGCCGAAGAACTGGCCAGGCTGGCGCCCCCCATCCCCGAAGGTGGTGATGATCTCGAGGCTTTGCCGATCCATGATGTAGACCCGCTCATTCTTGCCGTCGGCCAGGTAGATGAAGGTCTGCTCCGGATCCGGGGAGAAGGCGATATCCCAGACCGAGCCATCGCCGAGGGTCTTCGGCGCGATGAACTTTTCCTTCACGAAGGTGCCATCCTTCTTGAACACCTGGATGCGGTCGTTCGCCCG
>JAYOYG010000013.1:7505-9110 GCA_038153445.1 Pseudomonadales bacterium | reverse complement strand
GCCTTGCGCTGCTCCTAAGCCTGGCCCTACCCCTCCGGGCCCATGAGGTTCCCGCGGAGGTGCGCTTAGACTTTTGGGTGCTCGATACCCCTGGGGCCGTGGAGGTCTATGCCCGGGTCCCGGTAGAAGCGCTGCGGGATATCGCTCTGCCCCTGCGGGGTCCGGGCTATCTGGATCTGGCTCGTGCCGACGGGCCCCTCCGGGAGGGCATCGAGCTATGGCTTCTGGATGCCCTGACCCTACGCCGGGACGGCGAAGCGCTGCCCCGGGGAACGCTGGAGGCGCTGCGCGTCGCCCTGCCCAGCGATCAGCGCTTCCTCCGCAGCGTCGAGGGCCTCCCCGCCTATTTCGCTGCGCAGCCCCTACCGGAGACCGAGGAGGTTTTCTGGGAGCAGGCGGTGGTGGATGTCGCGCTGCGCTTCCCCCCGGGGGAAGGGGCGCTATCCTTTCAGGCGCCCCTCGGGACCCTCGGCCTCGAGACCCACACGCGCCTGCGCTTTCAAAGCCGGGACGGGGGCCTTCAGCTCTTCGAATTCACCGGCGACCCGGGAGCAGTGACGCTGAATCCCGGCGCCCTCGCAGCGGCGCTGCGCTTCATCGGCTCAGGCATGGCTCATATCCTGGGAGGGCTCGATCACCTGCTCTTTTTGCTATGCCTCATGCTGCCTCTCCTCCGCCTAGGGCCGCTTTTGGCCGTGGCCACGGCCTTCACCGCCGCCCACAGCCTTACCCTGATCGCCGCGGCCCTCCGGCTTCTGCCCACGGCCCCCTGGTTCCCCCCCCTGGTGGAGACAGGCATTGCCGCCTCCATCCTCTTCATGGCCCTGGAGCACGGCCTCCGCCCCAGCACTGAACCGCGCTGGCGCCTCGCCTTTCTCTTCGGCCTGCTCCATGGCTTCGGCTTTGCCTTCATGCTGACGGACGGACTGCAGTACGCCGGAGGCCATGAGCTCCTCGCCCTCCTCGCCTTCAATGGCGGCGTGGAGCTCGGGCAAATTGCCGTACTCCTAGTCGCCGTGCCCATCTTGAGGGCGCTTCGCCGGCGCTTCCCGGGTCGGGCCCTCGACTGGGTGCTCATTGCGCTCGTTGGCCATACGGCGCTGCACTGGTGCCTCGAGCGCGGGGAAGCGGTGGCGGCCTACGCCTTCAGTCTCCCTGCCCTTGGAGACTTTCTGACCGCTGGGGGCCTTCGCTGGCTAGCTCTGCTCCTGGCCGCCGCCCTGGTCTATGGGGGGCTTGCCAGCCTTGCCCAGCGGCTAGCCCGGGCCCGGCCCCAGGCTCTATAGTGGATAGGCCTAGAGGAGGAGACCCCATGCGACAACCATCGATATTTTTGGCAGCCCTTGCGGCTGCAGCGCTTAGCCTGAGCCTCGCAGCACAGGCTGAAAATAACGCACCGAATCCCTACACCGCTGAGCGCGGCTGGGGCCAGCTGCCGGAAGGACGTAGCTGGGGCTCTACCAGCGCTATCTATCCGGCCCCCGACGGAAAAACGATGTGGGTCGCCGACCGCTGCGAGCAAAATAGCTGCATCGGCAAGGAGGATCTGGACCCGATCTTCCAGTTTGACCTCGACGGTAACCTGCTGAAGAGCTTCGGCGCCGG
>JAYOYG010000013.1:0-7405 GCA_038153445.1 Pseudomonadales bacterium | reverse complement strand
TTCGGTCAGTTCCGGGAACCCCACGCCCTCGCCATGGATTCCGCCGGCCGCCTCTTCGTCGCCGACCGGCACAACAACCGGATCCAAATCTTCGACCAGGAAGGCAAGCATCTGGATACCTGGACCCAGTTCAGCCGAAACAGCGGCCTCTTCATCAAGGACGATATCCTTTACGCCGTGGACTCGGAGTCAAACCGCACCTGGGGCAACAATCCGGGCTACCGCCGGGGCATGCGCATTGGCAGCGTCATTGATGGCTACGTGGATTTCTTTATCCCGGATATCGAGCCCAATCCGGACCAGGCCAGCACGACCTTCGCCGAAGGGGTGGCGGTGGACGCGGAAGGAAACGTCTACGGAGCCGAAGTGGGCCCGAAGGGCGTGGTGAAGTACCACCGGCCCGACTAGCCACGGGGACAAAACTTCCGTTTGAAGAAAAAACGCTGGCTCCCTTCCCCGGGGGCCAGCGTTTTTTTAGGCGGGAAAAAAGGCCCTAGGCCCTTTTTTGGGCAGGCCCCTCCGGGGTGAAGAATTCAAAATCCTCCACCGCCGGTGCCCGGGTCCGCTCCCAGTACTCAAGAAGCGTAAAGGGCCAGTTCTGCGTGACCCGCCCCTTCGCATTCTTGTACCAACTCTTGACGTGGGGGGCGCCCCAGGCCATCTCTTCGTTGGCCCGATCCACCGCTTCATTGAAGCTGTCATGGACTGCGTGCTTCACCGCGAGGCTCTGCCCCTGCTCCATGGACAAGGCCAGGCAGCCGAGGATGTAGCGAATCTCGCATTCGGAGAAGAACACAATGGAGCCGTTCACCACGATGTTGGTGTTGGGTCCGTAGGTCATAAAGAAGTTGGGGAAATCGGGCACGGTGATCCCGAGGTAGGCCCGGGGGTCCCCGGCCCAGAGGTCCTGCAGGTTTTCCCCGGTGCGGCCGTAGATGGCCATGGGCCAGACAATCTTGCTGGCGTGGAAGCCCGTGGCGTAGATCACCACGTCAAAGTCGTGGCTGACCCCGCTTTCCGTTTCCAGTCCCCCTTCCGTGAAGCGCGCGATGCGATCCGTGAGCACTTCAATATGCGGCAGCTTCAGGGTTTGGTACCAGGTGCCGTTATCCACCAGCATGCGCTTGCCCGCCGGGGGATAGTGGGGCGTGACCTTCTCAATCAGATCGGGCCGATCCCCGAGCATTTCGTGAATGAACTCAGTCAGCATGGCCCGGAGCTGATCGTTCGCCTCTCCTACGGCGTCGTCCCGATTTTCGTAGCCGGGCTCCCGGCGCACGGAACCGAGAAGCCCTTCACTCGTGGACCAGAACTGGGAGAAGCGGAACCACTTCGCATAGAAGGGCACGTGCTGGAGCAGCCAGTGCTTGCCCTCTTCAATGGGCTCGAAGTAGTGCGCCTGGGGCGACACCCAGGGCGGCGTGCGCTGGAAGATGGTGACGCTCGAGGCTTGCTTGGCAATATGGGGGACAAACTGGAAGGCGCTGGCCCCCGTACCCACAACGGCAACCCGCTTGCCCGTGAGATCCACCTCATGGTTCCACCGCGCCGAATGCCAGCTCGGGCCGGAAAAGCGCTCCATGCCCTCGATCTCCGGCATGCGCGGGCGATTCAGCTGCCCCGTGGCGGTGAGGAGCGCATCCCCGGAGATGGACTCGGTGCCCTCCGGGCTCTTCACGGACAGCACCCACTGCTGGGTCTCGGCGTCGTAGCGCGCCTCCGTGACCTCCCGATTGAAGCGGATGTTTGGCAGCACCCCCATGGCTTCTGCGCACTGGCGGAAGTAGTCCAGGAGCACGGGCTGGGCACTAAAGTGCTGGGGCCAGTCGTTGGGCGCGAAGGAATAGGAATAGGTGTGGTTCGGGCTGTCCACGCGGCAGCCGGGATAGGTGTTCTCGAACCAGGTGCCGCCCACGGAGGGGTTTTTCTCGATGATGGTAAAGGGCACCCCAGCCTGCTTCAGTCGATAGCCCGCCAGGAGCCCGGACATCCCCGCACCGATGATGAGCACGTGAAAGGCGCCCCGCTTCCCTTCTTCAACTTCGAAGAGCGCCGGCTGGGCGTAGGGGTCCTCGTGGTTCAGGCCAAGCTCTCCGAGGAGGAAGGGGCCGTAGTGATCGGGCAAGGGCTGGCCGGCGATGAAATCAATCATCTCCCGGACCACCTCGAGGTTCGGCGCCGGCGGCAGGGCTTGCCCCCCATCGCGATAGGCGACCAGTGCTTCGAAGGCCGCTTCCCGCATCTGCGCCTGATCGGCCTCCGAAATCCCCCCCTGGGGATCGCCCATGAATTCCGCGCTGGGCTTAATGGCGCCCCGAAGCAGGGACGGATCCCCGGTCAGGTGCACCAGGGCGCACATGAGCGCCGGAATGTTGGCACTTGCCAGAGCATTTCGAATCGCCGCGTCATCCGCCGTGATCGGTGCCCAGGAATCAAAACGATCGGCTAACTTCACCATTGGCTGTTTCCTCCCCCGGAGCCTTGGCTGCAAGGCTCTCTGCTTTTCCCTAGTGCCAGAGCCTGCCTCGCTCCGTCATGGGGTGCAACTCTGTGAAAGCACGGCATACTCGGAGCCGATACGGAACGCATGACTGCCTTAAGGACCCCTCATGAGCGATGTGAGCTGGACTGCCCTTCTGCCCCCGGCCCTGGCCATCGGTTGCGCCCTGCTGACGCGCCAAGTTCTACCCTCGCTCTTTGCGGGAATCTGGCTCGCCTACGGCCTCCTCGCTTTCGGAACAAACAGCAGCTTGAATCCCCTAAGCGCCCTGGCCGATGCGGTGGACGGCATCCTTCGGGTCTTTGAGAGCCCCGGCGATACGCGAGTACTGATCTTCATGATGCTGATCGGCTCCATGATGGCCCTCATCGAACGCAACGGCGGCGTAGGAGGGCTGATCCGGGCGCTTTCAAAGCTGCGCTTCAGCCAAAGCCCCAAGGGCGCCCAGTGGCTGGCTTGGGGAACGGGGGTGGTGATCTTCATCGAGTCCACGGTCACCCTGCTCGTGGCCGGTGCCGTGGCCCGGCCCCTCTTCGACCGCTTCCGCCTCTCCCGGGAGCGGCTGGCCTATCTCATCGACAGCACCTCCGCCCCCGTGTGCATTCTCATCCCCCTCAATGCCTGGGGGGCCATCAACCTTGGCCTTCTCGAAAACACGGGGCTCGACGATCCCCTCGGCGTATTCGTCAGCGCCATCCCCCTCAACATCTACGCCTTTAGCGCCGTGGCCATTGCCGCGGCCACGATCGCCTTCGGCTGGCGCTTCGGCCCCATGGGTGCCGCGGACGACCGCGCAGCCCAGGCTGGAACGGCCGCCCCCCTGGCCAGCGAACCGGAAGAAGGCCCGGGGCAAGGCCATGCGGGGCACATGCTCCTTCCCCTGCTGGCCTTGCTGCTGACCGTGCCCCTTGGTCTGTGGATCACAGGAGACGGCGATTTCATGGCGGGCTCCGGATCCAAGGCCGTGCTCTGGGGCGTGCTGGCGGGACTGACGGTCGCCGGGGTGCAGGCCGCACGGAAGGGCACGGCCTTCGCAAACATTATGGAAACGAGCCTGACCGGGGCCGCTAACCTGCTCACCATCTCCGTGATTTTGCTCTTCGCCCTCGCCTTGGGAACCGCGGCCAAGGCCTTGGGTACGGGCCCCTACCTGGCTCAGCTTGTGGGGGATCAGGTGCCCACCTTCCTGCTCCCGGCTCTGGTGTTCCTAGTGAGTGGAATCACCGCCTTCTCCATAGGCTCCTCCTTCGGCACCTTCGCCCTCATGATCCCCCTCGCCATCCCCCTGGCTCTGGATCTGGGCCTTCCGCCGTCCTTGCTGCTGGCCACGGTGCTGGGTGGCGCGGTCTTCGGAGACCACGCCTCCCCCATCAGCGATACCACGGTAGTGGCTTCCCTGGCCGCTGAGGCCTCCCATATCGAGCACGTGCGCACCCAGCTGCCCTTTGCCCTCTGCGCCGGGGCCATCGCTTTGGTGGCCTACCTCGGCCTCGGCCTGCTCTATACCGCCTAGGGATTCCCCCCTCCTCCCCTCGCCTCTTGGCAGATGACTCTTGACAGATGGGTGGGGGCGGAGGACATTTGGGGGCAAATGCGAGCCGCGACTCACCTTTAGGAGCCACCATGAGCGAAGCGCCCACCCTTGGCACGATCGATTGGGAAAATCCCTTCCCCGATGTCCCCAGCCACCTTGGCATGGACCCCTACAGCATCCCCCTCGAGGAATTGAACCCGGCGCAGCCTGAGCTCTTTGAAGCCGATCAGCAGTACAAGTTCTTCGAGCGCCTGCGCAAAGAAGCGCCGATTCACAAGACTGAGGTCAGCCAATTTGGCCCCTACTGGTCCGTGACGCGCTACGAAGACATCATGCACGTCGACAAGTCACACCAGATTTTTTCGTCGGAAACGGGCATCACGCTCAACGACGAAGACGAGGACTTCAAGCTGCCCATGTTCATTGCCATGGACCAGCCGAAGCACGACGTGCAGCGCAAAACGGTGCAGGGGGTGGTGTCTCCCCGGAACCTCATGAACTTAGAGCCCCTCATCCGGGAGCGCGCTGGCAAGATCCTCGATGAGCTCCCCGTGGGGGAAGCCTTCAACTGGGTCGATAAGGTTTCCATCGAGCTCACGGCACAGATGCTCGCCACCCTCTTCGACTTCCCCTTCGAAGATCGGCGCAAGCTGACCCGCTGGTCTGACGTGGCCACCGCAGGTCCGGGCATGGGCATCAGCGATTCTGAAGAGCAACGTCGGGCCGAACTCATCGAGTGCTTGGAATCCTTCACCCAGCTCTGGAACGACCGGGTGAACAGCGAACCGGGCAATGATCTGATCTCCATGCTCGCCCACGGCGAGTCGACGAAGAACATGCCCCCCATGGAATATCTGGGGAACCTGATTCTTCTGATCGTGGGCGGCAACGACACCACCCGAAACAGCATTACCGGGGGCGTCTACGCCCTGAACAAGTGGCCCGAGCAGTTCGCCAAGCTCAAGGCCGATCAGAGCCTCATCCCCAACATGGTCGCGGAAATCATCCGCTGGCAAACGCCCCTTGCCCACATGCGCCGCCGCGCACTGGTGGATACGGAGCTGGGAGGCCAGAAAATCAAGGCCGGGGAAAAGGTCTGCATGTGGTATCTCTCCGGGAACCGGGACGAGAACCAATTCCCCGATGCGGACAAGCTGATCATCGATCGCCCCAACGCCCGGAGCCACGTCTCCTTCGGCTACGGCATCCACCGCTGCATGGGTAACCGCCTCGGCGAGATGCAGCTGCGCGTTGTCTGGGAAGAGATCCTGAAGCGCTTCAAGCACGTGGAGGTGCTGGAGGAACCCACCCGGGTTCGTTCGGCCTTCGTGAAGGGCTACTCCAGTATGCAGGTCATGGTTCACGCCTAAGCAGCACCCGTCGGGGGCCCGCCCGGGCCCCCGGCAACTCCCCCTTTTCCTTCGGGCTCTGCTAGAGTCGAAAGCTCAGCGAGGAGTTCCGATGGCACCACGTCACGCCGCCCTAGCTAGCCTGTGCCTCAGTCTGCTCCTGGGAGGCTGCACCACCACGGCGGTGACCGTGGAGGCTACCTTCCCGGAGCGCCCGGTGATTGAGCAGCTGCCCCTTGAGGTGGCGGTGGTCTATGACGACGCCTTCCAACGCTACACCCTCTCCGAAAGCATCCCCCAGCGGGGCAATTGGGAGATCGACCTCGGCGCAGCCCAGGTCGCCCTCTTCCGCGCCATGCTTCCAGCCATCTTCAGCGCCGTTACGGAGCGGGAAGCCCTTGCCCCGGAGCCGGAGGACAGCTCCGCGGAGCTGTTGCTACGGCCCCAGCTCCAGGACATGCAATTTTCCATTCCCTACCAAACACGCTCCAACTTCTTCGAAGTCTGGCTGAAGTACGAGATTGAGCTCTACGAGCGGGACGGAGAGACGCTGGTCGCCCGCTATCCCCTAACGGGCTACGGGCGTACTCGGGATGGCTTCCTAGACAGTGCTCAGGTGGCCATCGAACAAGCGGCGATCACGGCACTGCGTGACGCCGGGGCGTTCTTTGCCATCGAGTTTCCTCGGAACCAGGATGCGCTGGCGGCGGCCCGGGTGCGCGCACAGCAGCTGCGCGCGGAAAAGGCCCGCGCGGAAGCACAGACCGAAGCACAGGCCGAAGCGGAAGCCGAAGCAGCAGCTGAGGAGGCAGCCGGTGCGGACGGGGAGTCCCCCCAACCCCCTAGGGAGGAAACGCCATGAATGCCCGTCGTCACCCCCGCGTACTCAGCCTGTTGGCCCTGGGGCTTGCCCTCGGCGGCTGCGTGAGCGCCACCATCGAGGAAGTGCGCACCGCCCCGGCCCTACTGGAGGCCCCGCAGGAAGGCAGCATCGTGATTCTCGGCCGCCGGCACAACAACGGCTACGAAACCGAGAGTAATTTTGTTGACTGCGTAGGGAAGAGCCTCCGCGGTAGCGCGGTGCTGCCGGAACAGGCCTTCATCGACGCCCTTTACCCCTGGTTTGAACCGCGCACGGCACCCCTGGGCACCGCCGATTTACCCACCCTCCTTGCCAACGAAGTGGTCGCCAAGCGCATCGACGATCTGGGCGTTCGCTATATGATCTGGGTGGACGGCGCGACCAACACCACGGACCAGGCGGGGTCCATGACCTGCACCATTAGCCCCGGGGGTGGCGGATGCTTTGGCTTCGTGACCTGGGCCCGGGATGCCTCCTATGAGGCAACGGTGTGGGATCTGAAAACGCGACAAACCCTGGGACGGATTTCCAGCGATGCCAATGGCACCTCCTACATGCCCGCCATGGTTGTCCCCGTACCCATCATCGCTCGGGTTCAGGCCCAGGCCTGCTCCGGCCTCGCCGATCAGCTGGAAACCTTCCTGAGCGCTCCGGCCTCGGAAAACGCGGGCTAGCCCTAGCGAGCAAGGGGTAAGAGAAGCTCCTCAAGAAGCAACAGGGGGCTAGGATTGGCACTGCTCTCCAGCTTTCGCCGGGCGCTTTCGAGCTGTTCATAGCGCCCCAGAAGCCGCCGATCCACCCCCTGGACAAGCCCCTCCCGAAGCGCCTCCGCCGTATGGACTCGAAGCACATCGATGACGGCCCTCGCGTGGGCGCGCTGCCCCGACGCATCTAGGCGCGGAGGAAAGGTCAGAAGGGGCCCGCTATCCCCGGAAGCCAGGGCCTGACGTACGGGCTCATCGAGGGCGAGGCGGACGGTCGTGTCCTCCTCGAGGGCCTTCCCCGGTGCGCCCCCGGCCAGCACCAGACGCCGGCTCGCCTCTGCTGGGCTCATCCCCGCCTGCTGAAGCACGGCTAACGCCTCCGCCTCCGTGCCGGGGGCCAAGGGAAAGCTTTGGCAACGGGAACGCAGGGTGGGTAAGAGACGGCCGGGCGCGTGG
>JAYOYG010000012.1:27892-37714 GCA_038153445.1 Pseudomonadales bacterium | reverse complement strand
GCGGAGTTCAGCTTTTTGTGCAGCGCTTCGTCGTCGCAGGCGAGGATGATCCCGGAGCGGGGCCCGGCAAGGGTTTTGTGCGTGGTGGAGGTCACCACGTGAGCGTGAGGCACGGGGCTGGGATAGACCCCCGCGGCCACGAGGCCCGAGACGTGAGCCATATCCACGAGGAACCAGGCGCCCACCTCGTCGGCGATTTCCCGAAGCTTTGCCCAATCCACAATGCGCGAGTAGGCGCTGAAGCCGCCAATGAGCATCTTCGGCTTGTGCTCCAGGGCCAGGGCGCGGATGGCGTCGTAGTCCAGGAGACCCGTTTCCGTGTCGATGCCGTACTGCACCGCGTGGTAGGTCTTCCCGGAGAAGTTCGGCGCCGCACCGTGGGTCAAATGGCCGCCGGCATCGAGGCTCATGCCCAGCACCGTGTCCCCGGGCTGGAGCAGGGCGAGGAACACAGCGGCATTAGCCTGGGAGCCGGAGTGGGGCTGGACGTTGGCGTAGGCCGCGCCGAAGAGGGCCTTGGCGCGCTCGATGGCGAGGCGCTCCACTTCGTCCACGTGCTCGCAGCCGCCGTAGTACCGCTTGCCCGGATAGCCTTCCGCGTACTTGTTCGTAAGCACGCTGCCCTGGGCCTCGAGCACCCGGGGCGAGGTGTAGTTTTCAGAAGCGATCAGCTCGATATGCGCTTCCTGCCGAGCCGCCTCGGCCACCATGGCAGCGGACAGTTCCGGGTCAAAGGCAGCAATCGTTGCATCGGTCATGGACAGGGGTCCTCGGCACGCCACTAGAGATGGGGCGCAGTGTACCCGAAGGTGGCAAACAGCCCCACTGAGGCGGGCTCAATTCGCTTTGAGCGGGGCTCAGGGTATGCTCGGGGCCATTCTTACCGCGCTAGCTAGGGAGCGACCGCTATGACCACCGGAAAGCAGCTTTTCACCACCCTTGCCGACGGCAAGCTGACCGTCGAGATCGTGGAGCGGGAATTCCCCCAGCCCACGGGCAACCAGGTGCTGGTGCAAATGGAAGCGGCGCCCATCAACCCCTCGGACCTCGCCATCCTCACCAGCAGCGCCGATCTTGAGAACGCCGAATACACCCCGGGCAAGTTCGTTGCCGATATGCCCGAGCCCTTCTACAGCGCCCAGAAGGCGCGGCACGGCCAGCGCCTGCCCGCGGGCAATGAAGGCGCCGGGGTGGTAGTGGCGGCAGGCGAGCAGGCCCAGGCCCTCATCGGCCAGCGCGTGGCCTGCGTGCCCGGCAGCGCCTATTCCCAGTACGCCATCGCCGACGCCGGCATGTGCCTGCCCCTGGGGGACGTCTCCTCCGAGGATGGCGCCTCCGCCTTCGTGAACCCCATGACGGCCCTGGGCTTCGTGGAAACGGCGGCCATGGAAAACCAAAAGGGGATCATTCACCTGGCGGCCGCCTCAAACCTTGGCCAAATGCTCGTGAAGATCTGCCAGGAAGACGGGCGCCCCCTGGTGAACATCGTCCGCAGCGATGCCCAGGTGGAACTCCTGAAGGGCCTCGGCGCGGAATACATCGTGAATTCCTCAGCGCCGGACTTCATGGATCAGCTGCGCGCGGCCATCGACGCCACGGACGCCTTCTGCGGCTTCGACCCCATCGGCGGCGGCATGAACACCGACGCCTGCTTCAAGGCCATGGAGCAGGTGGCCGTGAGCAAGATGAGCGAATTCTCCCGCTACGGCTCTAACCAGCAGAAGAAAATGTACATCTACGGCCGCCTAGACCTGGGCCCGACCACGCTGACGCCCTCCTACGGCTTTGGCTGGACCCTCTCGGGCTGGCTCCTCACCCCCTTCCTGCAGGTGGCGGGCCTCGAAACCATGATGCGCATGCGCCAGCGCGTGCTGGACAACATCACCACCACCTTCGCCAGCCACTACAAGCGCAAGGTGAGCTTGGAGGAAATGCTGACCAAGGACGCGGTCACCGACTACCGGCAGATGAAGACCGGCGAGAAGTACCTGGTGTTGCCGCAGGCGTAAGGGCGAGCTGGGCGCCACCTCCGCTGCGGTGGGGGTGGTGTCCATCATTCCAGGATCAAGCCCCTGCAGTCGCCTTTTCTCCCCAAAGACGCGCCGCCCCCCCGCAGCGTCAGGTATCATTGCCCCCACTCGCATGACCCCGCTCGGCCGGTACTGGGTGCGCCCCCCTTTGGCACCTAGGCCCCTGTTTAAAAAGGTTTTTAGATGGCTCAGTACGTATACACGATGAATCGGGTCTCGAAGATCGTGCCCCCGAAGCGCGAGATCCTCAAAGACATCTCCCTGTCCTTCTTCCCCGGCGCCAAAATCGGCGTGCTCGGTTTGAATGGCGCCGGGAAATCCTCCCTCCTGCGCATCATGGCGGGGGTGGATAAGGAGTTTGAGGGCGAGGCCCGGCCCCAGGCCGATATTAAGGTGGGCTACCTGCCCCAGGAGCCGGAGCTCGACCCTAACAAGGACGTGCGCGGCAACGTGGAAGAGGGCGTGGGGGAAACCAAGGCCCTCGTGGACGAGTTCAACGAGATCTCCATGAAGTTCGCCGAACCCATGGACGACGACGAAATGAACCGCCTCCTTGAGCGCCAGGGGGAGCTGCAAAGCGCCATCGACGCCGCCCAGGGCTGGGATCTGGAGCGCACCCTCGAGATCGCCGCCGACGCCCTGCGCCTCCCGCCCTGGGATGCGGACGTCACCAAGCTCTCCGGCGGGGAGCGGCGCCGGGTGGCCCTGTGCCGTCTGCTGCTGTCGAACCCAGACATGCTGCTGCTCGACGAACCCACCAACCACCTCGATGCGGAATCGGTGGGCTGGCTTGAACGCTTTCTCACCGAATACCCGGGCACCGTGGTGGCCATCACCCACGATCGCTACTTCCTCGATAACGCGGCCCAGTGGATCCTCGAGCTCGACCGGGGTCGGGGCATTCCCTACGAAGGCAACTACTCCACCTGGCTCGAAGCCAAGGAGAAGCGCCTTGCCCAGGAAGCGCGGGGAGAAGCCAGCCGCCAGCGGGCCCTCAAGGCCGAGCTGGAGTGGGTGCGCTCAAACCCCAAGGGGCGGCAGGCGAAGAGCAAGGCCCGCCTCGCCCGCTTCGACGAGCTGAACTCCAAGGAATACCAAAAGCGCAACGAAACCAACGAGATCTTCATTCCCCCGGGCCCGCGCCTGGGCGATGTGGTCATCAACTTCGACGGCGTGCAGAAGCAGTTCGGCGACAAGGTCCTCTTCGAGGATCTCTCCTTCATCATCCCGCCCGGGGCCATCGTGGGCATTGTCGGGCCGAACGGCGCCGGTAAAACCACCCTCTTCCGCCTGATCACCGGCGACGAGCAGCCCGACGGCGGCACGGTCACGGTCGGCGAAACGGTGCAGATCGCCAACGTCGGCCAGATGCGCGACGACCTCGACAACAGCAAGACCGTTTGGGAAGAGGTCTCCGACGGTTTCGACATCATCGAAGTGGGGGGCTTTGAAATCCCCAGCCGGGCCTACATCGGCCGCTTCAACTTCAAGGGTTCGGACCAGCAAAAGCGCGTGGGCGACCTCTCCGGCGGGGAGCGCAACCGGCTCCAGCTGGCGAAGCTCCTGAAGCAGGGCTCGAACGTGCTCATGCTCGACGAACCGACCAACGACCTGGACGTGGAAACGCTCCGGGCCCTGGAAGACGCCATGCTGGAGTATCCCGGCACGGTGCTCGTCATCAGCCACGATCGCTGGTTCCTCGATCGCATCGCCACCCACATCCTCGCCTACGAAGGGGAGGGCAAGGTGGTGTTCTTCGAGGGCAATTACCAGGAATATGAGGCAGACCATAAGAAGCGCTTAAGCGCCGCCGGGCTCGACCCGGACCGCCCCCAGCGCATCAAGTACAAGCGCCTCGCCTGAGGCGCGCATCACCATCCGGGGAGGGATGACCATGACCACCGTTTACGGACACTGCGCACCGGCCTTCGAAGGGGTGAAGGCCGCGTTCCAGGACAACTTCGATCAGAACCGGGACGACGGCGCCTCCGTGTGCATCACCGTCGACGGCACCCCGGTCGTGGATCTCTGGGGCGGCACCCGGGACGCAGAGCACAGCCTGCCCTGGGAAGAGAACACGGTGGTCAACGTCTATTCCACCACCAAGACCATGGCGGCCCTCACCATGCTGCTGCTGGCGGATCGGGGCGTCTTAGCCCTGGAAGATCCCGTCGCCAAGTGCTGGCCCGAGTTCTCCGCTGAAGGAAAGGGCGATGTCACCATCGCCATGCTCCTAGCCCATAGCGCCGGCCTGTCAGGTCTCGATACGCCGGCCAAGGGTGACGCCATCTACGATCACGACGACATCGCCGCCCGCCTCGCCGCCCAGGCCCCCTGGTGGACGCCGGGCACTGCCAGCGGCTACCACGCCCTCACCCAGGGCTATCTGCTCGGGGAAGTGGTGCGGCGCACCACGGGGAAAACCCTCGGCACGGTATTCCGGGAAGAAATCGCGGAGCCCCTGGGCATCGACTTCCACATCGGCACCCCGGAAAGCGTGGATCCGCGCATTGGCGATCTCATCCCCCCGGACCAGCACCTCGGGGAAGCCGCCGGGGGCGACCCGGATAGCATTTCCGCCCGCACCTTCCGGAGCCCCCTGGCTGTGGCTCTCGATTCCCGCACGATCCCCTGGCGCCGGGCCGAGCTGCCCGCCGCCAACGGCCACGGAAACGCCCGCTCCGTCGCCCGAGCCCAGGCCCTGCTGGCCTGCGGCGGCGAACTTGACGGCAAGCGCATCCTCAGCGAGGCGGGCTGCCGCCGGGCCCTGGAATCGCAGATCTCCGGCATGGATTTGGTGCTGAACCAGCCCGCGAACTTCGGCATGGGCTACGGCCTCGCCAACCCGAACATGCCGCTGCCCCCGGGCATGTGCTACTGGGGCGGCTGGGGCGGCTCCCTCATCCTCGTGGATCAGGATCGGCGCGTGACCGTCTCCTTCGTGATGAACCGCATGGTGTCGACGCTCATGGGCGATCCCCGCACCCTCGGCATCATGGGCGCCGCGGAAGCGGGCTTCGCGCAGCACAGCGCCTAGGACTGACCTTTTGGGGCCTCGGCCTTAGGGCTGGGGCGCCTCAAGCGTCAGCTCGGCCTGCAGGGGGTAGTGATCAGACCCCGTGGCCGGGCCCCGCCTAAGGCTTTGCACCTGAAGGGCCCCCTTGGCCAGCACGTGGTCGATGGGGGTCACGAGGGGACGCCAGGGCGCCGGCCAGGTGCCCGTAGCGCAGGTCCAGGGGGAGGGGCAGCGCAGGCCGCTGTCCCGGATCCAGCCCCGAAAGAAGGGCGAAAAGGCCGAGGTATTCAAATCCCCCAGCACCAGCACGGGGCCGTCGCTCGCGGCCACCCGGGCCCCCACCCAGCTCAGCGCTTCATTTCGTGCCTTCAGGCTCCAGGCCTGGGTCGGGGGGTGGGTGTGCAAGGCATAAACGGTGAGGAGTTGCCCCTGCACATCAAGCACGAGGCGCATGCCCGGCCGCCCCCGCGCCCGCTCCGGGTTGAACTCTTCCCTTGCCCGCAGGGGGAAGCGGCTTAAGAAGCGGAGCTCCCGCCCCGGCGCCGGGGCCCAGGCCATCCCATAGGGATAGGCCGCGGCCATGACATCAAACGCTTCCTCCAGCGCCGCCGGGCGCGTCGCCGGCACCTCGCTCAGCCAAATCACATCCGGGGCCGTGGCCTGAAGCGTCTCCAACGCCACCCCCAGGGCCGCCGGGTCTTCCCCAAGATTCGCCGCATACAGGGTGAAGTCCGTGCCCGGGGCCGCCAGCCTACCGGCATCGGGGCGCCCGGCCTCGGGGCGCAGGGCGCTCACCAAATCCGGGGTAGCCAGGAGCACGAAGACCAGCGCGCGCAGGCGTTGGCCCCGCCACAGCGCCCGCACCCCCAGGGCCAGGGCCAGCGCCAGCCACTGGGGCGTAAAGGCCGTCAGCCCTTCCACCAGGCGCCAGTCCCCGGGCAGCCACGCCCGCCCGGGAAGGAGCGCCAGGAGCAACGCCAAAAGTGCCGGCATCAGGACCGGCTTCAGGCGCTGGGCCAGGGCGCCCATTAGGGGGCGGTCACCTTCGGCACCAGGGCCAGCTGGCGAGATTGGGCGACGAGCTGCCCCGTGCTATCCCACAGCTCCCCATCCTCCTCGAGGAAGCCGCTGGAAATCACCCGGGTGACGAAGCGCGCCCGGAGCCAGCCCGGCGCGGGACGGCGCCTTAGATGGCAGGTGAGCTCCACCGTCGGCGTCCAGGCCACGGGAAGGTTGGCGTTAAAGATGGTGGGGGGAAAGGCATCGAGCCCGAGGAGCAGGCCGAGCACGGAGCAAGGGTCTTCGTCGGGGAGGCGGAAATAGCCGCGCATCTCCGGGATGCCCCGGGACTGGCCGTTGCGAAAGGCCGCATCCTCGGGATGAAGCCGGGCTTCGATGCGATCCATAAGGGAGGGCGCGAAGCCCTCGCCGCTGGACCCCAGGGGGAAGCACGCTTCCGACGCTGGCAGGGCCGGGGGCTCAAGGCGCACCTGGGTGGGACCCGCCGCCCCGTCCTCGAGATTGCCAAAGGTGCCAAGCACGCTCAGCACCGCGCCCCCGGGACCTTCCAAGGTGGCCCGGGCCGTCGCAAAGCGCTTGCCCTCCTTCACCGTTTCGCAGTGCACAGCCGCCGGCCCGACCTTCCCGGGACGCAGATAGTGCGCCGTGATGCTGACCGGGTCCGGGCGCCCGAGATGCTGGCGAAGACCATTCGCCGCCAGGGCCAGGAGGTAGCCGCCGTTGGCGTTGCCCCCGATATCCCAGCCTTCGGCGATTTGTCCTGCGTAGTACCCGGGCTGGCTTTCCGTGAGGGCGATGGCATGGCTGAAGCTCAAGGGGTGTGCTCCTGTTCATGAGCGTGAATGCGATCCACGACGCCCTGGGCCAGATCATTCGGCACCAGGAGCGTCAGACTGTAATGGGCAATACGCCACCCCTCAGCGGTTTTCCGAAGCACCCCCGTGCCTCGGCAGGGCCCCATGCGCGTGCCCACCACCACCTCGTCGAACCAGGCCAGGGTGCCGTCCTCGCTGAAAGCCAGCTGGCGCTCCGCGGGGTGATAGGTCCACCCCGTACCGGTCGCAAAGCGGGCGGTGACGTAGGGGGCGAACTCAACCAGGGGCCAGCGTTCGCTGCGGTCCGTGCCGAGGAAAACTCCGTCCTCCGTAAACAGGCTGAGGTAGGGCTCGAGGGCGGCCTCCGAGGCGTAGCGATGCAGGCTATCGAGCACGGCCTCCGCCTCCGCCTGTGCCTCGGCCTGGGGAGAGGCCTTCGCGGGGGCGAAGATCACGAGGGCCGTAAGCAGCCCCGCTAGGGCCGCGCTGCGGCGAAGGAATCCCGTTGCCATCTCAGGTGACCTCCTTGGTCGTTTGGTAGCGGGCCGCGCGATGGCGACCGCTGCGCACCGTGGCTTCTAGGCACTCCACGGCATCAAAAACATCCACAAAGCGAAGCACGGCCGGGGACACGCCGAAGCGCAGGATATTCGGCGCCCGGAAATCGCCGATCACCCCGTCGTCCTGCAGCGCCTGAATGAGGGCGTAGGCCTCGGGATGGGCGAAGGCCACCTGGCTGCCTCGGCATTCGGGATCCCGAGGCGTCAGGCATTGGAAGTCCTTCAGCGCAGGGCGAGCCGCAACCTCATCCATGAGCGCCGACGTGAGGGCGAGGGACTTCTCCCGCAGCGCGGCCAGGGAAACCCCCTCGAAGAGCGTAAGCGCCCCGGCCAGGGCTGCGAGGGACAGGATCGGCGGCGTGCCGCACTTCAGCCGATCCACTCCGGCGGCGGGAGCGTAATGGGGCTCGAAGGCGAAGGGGCGTGCGTGGCCAAACCACCCCGCCAGGGGCTGGCTAAGGGTGGCCTGGTGCGCCGGCGCCACGTAGGCAAAGGCCGGCGCCCCGGGGCCGCCGTTCAAAAACTTGTAACCGCAGCCCACGGCGAAATCCACGCCCCAGGCCTCGAGCGCCAGGGGCATGGCCCCGGCGCTGTGGGCCAAATCCCACAGCACGAGGGCGCCGTGATCATGCACCGCCGCGGTGATCTCCGGCAGGGCCAAGCGCTCGCCGGTGCGGAAGTCCACGTGGGACAGGAGCACCACGGCCACCGTGCCATCGAGGGCGTCCTGCAGGGCCTCCAGGTTCGGGAAGGTGCACAGCTCGGCCCGGGCCTCGCCCAGCCAGGCCACCAAACCCTCAGCCATGTAGAGGTCCGTGGGGAAGGTGTCCCGAAGGGCAAAAATCTTGGGGCGCTCGGGACGCACGGCCAAGGCCGCGGCCAGTAGCTTAAAAATATTCAGGGAGGTGGAATCGGCCACGGCCACGGAACGCGGCGCTGCCCCCAGGAGGGGCGCCAGGGCTTCCGCCGTGCGGTCAGGCAGCTCAAACCAGCCCTCGTCATTCCAGCCGCGAATGAGGGCCTCCCCCCAGCCCTGCTCAAGCACGCGCAGCACCGCCGCCCGGGCCGTCTTCGGCTGCGGGCCTAGGGAGTTGCCATCGAAATAGCGGACCCCCGGGGGCAGGATAAAGGCCTCCCGAAGCGCAGCGAGGGGATCGGCCGCATCCAGCGCCTCAAAGCGGGCCCGATCGCTCACGGTGCGAGCGCCTCCCCCAGCACCCCGGAGAGCACCGGATAGGCCGGGCTATGGGGATGAATAAGCGCGAAATGGCCGTGGGCCGGAAGGATTTCTAGGGTGACGGCGCGCCCCGCCCGGCCCAGGGCCTGGGCAAAGGCTTCGCTTTGGCCCGGCGCCACAATGGGATCGTCGGCGCCGTGGATGAGCGCAAAGGCCGTGGCCCCCGGCGTCTTCGGCAGGGGGTCCGCCGCCGCATAGGCCTCCGGAGCCGTTTCCGGCAGCCCTCCGAGGAACTGGGGCGTCGCCACCTCGCAAGAGTTATCCCCCGCGGCGTAGGCGGGCAAATCAGTAATGGGCGCAAGACCCAGGGCCAGCGTCGGCGCCGGCAGGGCCTCGGGCCAGTGGTTTGCGAGCCACAGCGCGAGGTGCCCACCGGCGGAATGGCCCAGCACGGCACTGCGCTGAAGATCGAGGCGCGCCGCAAAGGGCGCCTTCCCCAGGGCGGCCACCGCCGCCTGCACATCCTCTCCGGTGCCCGGCCAGCCGCCACCATCATCGCCCACGCGCCGGTATTCCAGGGACCACACGGCATAGCCCTCGGCGGCGAGGGCCCCGGCGAGGGCGCGAATATGATCAAGCCCGTAGGCGTTCAGCCAGCAGCCGCCGTGCACCAGCACGAGCACGGGCGCCGGCATCGTGCCCGCGGGCAGATAGAGCTCCGCGAACTGGGGCGCAGCGGGCCCGTAGCGCACCGTGGCCACGGGGCTGGGCACGGGGAGCGCCGCGACGGCGGAAAAACCCACGGACCCAGGCACCTTTTCTACCTCGGCCGCAGTGGCGACGCCTGCCAGGCAAAGGGCACCCCAGAGGGCCCCCCGCAGAGTGGACAGCACCATGGCGTTACTCCTTTTCAGCTAAAGCCGGCGGCGCTGAGCGCCTCCGCGAGGGTCGTCACGGGGACCACGGTGAGGCCCTCCGGGGCCTGCCGGGGCGCATTGCCCTTGGGCACGATGGCCTTGGTGAAGCCGTGCTTCGCCGCTTCCCGCAGACGCTCCAGGCCCTGGGGCACGGGACGCACCTCGCCGGAGAGGCCCACCTCGCCGAAGACGATGAGGGAACCGGGTAACGCTTGGCTCCGGAAGCTCGAGACCGTGGCCAGCAGCACCGCAAGATCGCTCGCCGTTTCCGCGACCCGCACGCCCCC
>JAYOYG010000012.1:0-27792 GCA_038153445.1 Pseudomonadales bacterium | reverse complement strand
AAAATCGCCGAGGGGTTCGCGACTTCCCGGAGGCCCCGCTCGGTCATGGCGAACACCCCGAGCTCGTTTACGGCGCCAAAGCGATTCTTGAGGCTGCGAAGCATGCGGAAACGACTGTCCGAGGCGTCCTCGAGCATCATGAAGGTGTCGATCATGTGCTCGAGCACCCGGGGCCCCGCGAGCCCCCCTTCCTTATTTACGTGGCCCACGAGAATGACCACTGTCCCCGTCTGCTTGGCAAAGCGCACCATGCGCGCCGTGGCTTCCCGCACCTGGGTCACGCCCCCGGGGGCGCCGTCGGCATCGTCCGTGTGCAGGGTTTGGATGGAATCGAGAATCAGAAGCGCGGGCTTTTCCTCCGCGGCGTGGGCGAGGATGGCCTCCACTCGCGTTTCCGCGGCAACCCGAAGCCGCTCCCGGGAAAGCTCGAGCCGCTCCGCCCGCAGCGCCAGCTGGGTCAGGGATTCCTCCCCGGTGACGTAAAGCACCGTCGCCTGCTCCGCCAGCGTGCAGGACACCTGGAGCAGCACGGTCGACTTACCGGCGCCAGGACTGCCCGCCAGCAGCACCACGGAGCCGGCCACGAAGCCGCCCCCGAGCACCCGGTCGAGCTCCTTTAAGCCCGAGGGGCGCCGAGGCATTTCTTCCAGGCGCACGGAGGACAGGGCCGTCACCGCACTGCGCTCCCCAGCCCATCCCGCCGAGCCGCGACCGCGGCTTGGGGCGCCCTGCACCTCATCGAGCGTGTTCCAGGCCTGGCAGTGCACGCACTGGCCCTGCCACTTCGCGTGGTCGCCGCCGCATTCGCGGCATACCCAGAGAACCTTCGGCGCCTTAGCCATGGACAGGGCCCTCCACCACCCGCGGCACCCGGGGCCCGAGGCGGGTCAGCAATTCGTAGCCAATGGTCCCCAGGGCCGCCGCGAGCTGATCCACGGGCAGGCCCTTCCCCCATAGCGTCACCCGATCTCCTAGGCCGACGCTTGGGAGATCGGTGATATCGATGGTGAGCGAATCCATGGACACGCGCCCCACCAAGGGGGCGATGCCCGCCGCCGTCAGCACCGGGGTTCCCGACGGCAGGGTTCGGGGGTAGCCATCGCCATAGCCCAGGGCCACGGTGGCGATGCGGCTTTCCCGGGGTGCCACCCAGCTGGCCCCATAGCCCACGCTATCCCCGGCGGGCACGGTGCGCACGGCCAAAATGCGCGAGGTGAGGGTCATCACGGGCGCGAGGCCCAGGGCCTCGGGGGTTGGCTCCGCTAGCGAGGCACCGCCATAGAGCATGATCCCCGGACGGACGATGTGATCCCCGGTGACCTCGCCGGCCAACAGGGCAGCGGAATTGCAGGCGCTGCTCGGGGCCCCCAGGGCTGCCGCCGCGGCGCGCTGCCGCTGATGTAGGGGCGCCCCCGGCGTATCGGCGCAGGCAAAGTGCGTCATCACCGTCGGGGCCAGCCCCTTCGCCTCGAGCTGGGCCTTCACCGCTGCCAGCGCCGAGGCATCAAGCCCCAGCCGGTGCATTCCCGAGTCCAGCTCTAGCCAGGGGGCCAAAGACGCTTCGCTTAGGCGCAGGCCGTCAATAAAGCCCGCAACCTGTTCCGGGGTATGCAGCACGAGGGTCAGGGCCGCCTCCGCCGCTGCGGCCCTGCCGGCGCGGTCATGGGCGCCCTGCAGCACCACGATGGGTCGCTCCGGGACCAGGGCCCGGAGCTGCAGCCCCTCGTCCAGATCGGCCACGCAAAAGCCGTCCGCGGCCTCCCCAGCGCCCACAATGGTCGCCATGCCATGGCCATAGGCGTCGGCCTTCACCACGGCATAAACCGCGCGGCCGCCGGCGCAGCCCTTGGCCAGGGCCAAGTTGCTCCGGAAGGCCTGAAGGTCAATGAGGGCCCGAGCGTAGCGATGGCTGGCCATCAGAACTGGTCGTAACGGTCCGGGGCGAGGGACTCGAATTTCGTCAGCGGGCCCACGAAGGCCAGGCGCACGGAACCGATGGGGCCATTCCGCTGCTTGCCGATGATGATCTCCGCCACGCCCTTATCCGCCGATTCGGGGTTATAGACCTCGTCCCGGTAGATAAACATGATGAGATCGGCGTCCTGCTCGATGGCCCCCGACTCCCGAAGATCGCTCATCACCGGCCGCTTATTGGGCCGCTGCTCCAGGGAGCGGTTGAGCTGGGAGAGGGCAATGACCGGGCATCCCATTTCCTTGGCCAGAGCCTTCAGGGACCGGGAAATTTCGGAGATCTCTCCGGTGCGATTTTCGCTGCTCCCCGGCACCTGCATGAGCTGCAGATAGTCCACCACGATCACGCCGAGGCTTCCGTGTTCCCGAGCCACACGCCGGGCCCGAGCCCGAAGTTCCGTGGGGGACAGGGCCGGGGTGTCGTCGATATAGAGAGGGCGATCCCGCAGCAACGCCATGGTGGAGGTCAGGCGAGGCCAATCGTCGTCCGTGAGCTGGCCGGTGCGCATGTGGCTCTGGTTGATGCGCCCGAGGGACGACAGCATCCGCATCATGAGCGCATCGGCGGGCATTTCCATGGAGAAGACGAGGACGGGGCCTGCGCCATCGAGCATGAGCGCGTGCTCCGCCAGATTCATGGCAAAGCTGGTTTTCCCCATGGAGGGGCGCCCGGCGACGATCACCAGATCCGACGACTGCAAACCGCTGGTCATGCCGTCGAGGTCCGCGAAGCCCGTGGGCAGGCCGGTAATGGCACTTTTCGAGGCGACGAGGCGATCGATGCGGTCCACGGCCTGCTTCAACAGAGCCCGAGCATCCTGCGGCCCCCCGGCCTTCGGCCGCCCCTCGGCGATTTGGAAAACTTCCCGCTCCGCCTCATCGAGGAGCTCCGCACTCTTCCGCCCCTGGGGGGAGAAGGCGGCCTCCGCGATGCGATTGGCCGCAGAGATCAATTGGCGAAGGGTGGCTCGCTCCCGGACGATTTCGGCGTAGGCCTTAATATTGCTGATGCCCGGCGTGCTCTCCGCGAGCTCCGCGAGATAGGCCATGTCGAGGCCCCGAGCGGCACTGCCGAGGTTCTCCAGGGCCCGCCCCACGGTGAGCACATCCACGGCGCCCTCGTCTTCCATGAGGCTACCGATGGTGCGCCAAATCAGGCGATGATCCGTGCGGTAGAAGTCCCCTTCCCCCAATAGATCACCAATTTCCCAATAGGCCGCAGCGTGCAGGAGCAGGCCCCCCAGCACCGCTTGCTCAGCTTCAATGGAGTGGGGCGGAACTTTAAGTCCCGTTAGCCGCCCTTCCGGCGCCGCAGGCGCAGCTGGCTCTTCGGCCATGGGTGCTCCCCTCGTGGATAAGACCGCTAGCGTCGGCCAGGGACCGCGAGGGGTCAAGGGCCGAGCGCACTACCGGTCCAGAAACAGCGCGGGGGCCCGAAGGCCCCCGCGAGACAACGATTAGCCCTGAGCCTTACTCGGGGATCACGTTGACCGTCACCGAAGCGGTGACATCGGAGTGCAGCTGAAGGTCGACGGTGAACTCGCCGATGCTACGCAGCGGGCCCACGGGCAGCAGAACCTCGTCCTTGCTGACCTCCTGGCCGGCTTCCGTGACCGCATCCGCGATTTCCCGGGAACCCACGGAACCGAAGAGCTTGCCTTCGTCGCTAGCGCGCGCCGCGATGGTCACGGCGAGCTCGGCGAGGCCAGCGGCCCGGTCCTGGGCAGCCTTCAGCTGAGCCGCGGCCTGAGCTTCAAGCTCGGCGCGACGGCCTTCGAAGACTTCCCGATTCGCAGCGGTGGCGCGAACAGCCTTGCCCTGGGGGATCAGGAAGTTACGGCCGTAGCCGTTCTTCACGGAGACTTCGTCCCCGAGGTTACCCAGGTTGCGCACGCGCTCAAGAAGAATAACGTCCATTGCCTAATCTCCTTCCCGCGCTTAGTTGTGGCGGTCCGTGTAGGGCAGAAGCGCAAGATAGCGCGCGCGCTTCACGGCCCGGGACAGCTGGCGCTGATACTTCGCGCGCGTGCCAGTGATACGAGAGGGAACGATCTTCCCGGTCTCGGTGATGTACTGCTTGAGGGTTTCAAGATCCTTGTAGTCGATCTCCTTGACCCCATCCGCGGTGAAGCGGCAAAACTTACGGCGACGGAAAAAACGAGCCATGTTTAGTCCTCCTTGTCCGCGTCAATACCAGAATCGTCATCGTCCTGCGCCATCGGGGAATCTTCGCGATCCCGACGGGGTCCGCGATCCCGGCCTTCGCGCTCCGGCTTCATCATGGGGGACGCTTCCGTGACCGCCTCATCCTGGCGCAGCACCATGCTACGGAGGATGGCGTCATTGAAACGGAAGAGCCCTTCCAGCTCAGCCACCGGCGCTTCACCGCACTCAATGTTCATGAGCACGTAGTGCGCTTTGTGGATTTTGTTGATCGGGTAGGCCAGCTGACGGCGTCCCCAATCTTCCAGACGATGCACAGCGCCGCCATCGGCTTCAACAACGCCCTTGTAGCGCTCGATCATGGAGGGGACTTGCTCGCTCTGGTCCGGGTGGACCAGAAATACCACTTCGTAATGTCGCATGAATGCTCCCTTTGGGTATTGCCCCCGCCGGTGTTGGCGTGGAGCAGGGAAGGGCATGAGTCCATGCCCAGGGGCGGCGGATGATACGGAGGCCCTCGCCCAAGCGCAAGGGCGCCGGTCGGCGCTCCCTAAGCGGGCTGGCGCTGCCGCACGGCCTCGAACAGCGCGACCCCAGCAGCCACGGAGACGTTTAGGGATTCCGCCTCCCCCGCCATGGGCAGGGCGAGGAGTCCATCGCATTGGCGCATGGTCAGGGCGCGCAGGCCCCGATCTTCCGACCCCAGCACCAGGGCACAGGGCCCGGCCAGGTCCGCGGTCCAAAGGGGCGCTTCCCCGCCCCCGGCCAAGCCGTAGCAGCGTACGGCGAAGTCCTCTTGCAGCGTACGCAGGGTGCGCGCCAGGTTAGCCACCGCGTAAAGCGGCACGCGCTCCGCGGCGCCAGCGGCGGTCTTTCGAGCAGCCGCATTGAGGGGGGCCATGCGGGACCGCGGCAGCACCACACCGTGCACCCCCGCCGCCTCCGCACTACGTAGACAAGCGCCCAGGTTCCGAGGGTCGAGCACCCCCTCCAAGATCAGCAGGAAGGGATTGGTCAGGGCCTCGAGGCGGGCTTCCAGAGCGCTTTCATCCCCCAGGGTCACGGTCGCTTCAAGAAGCTCCGCCACCACCCCCTGATGGCCTTCCGGTACGAGATTGTCGAGGGCCCGGCGCTCCGCCCGCTCGACCTTAACGTGATCGCGCTTCGCCCGATCCAGCACGGGGCCGAGCCGCTCCCCGCCCCGCCCCGTGGCGATGCGCAGGCGGCGCACGTTGCCCGCACGCAGTGCCGCTTCCACGGCATGGATGCCGCCAATCCAGGGGCCCTCGCTCATCGGCGCCGCTTCCGGGGGCCTTGTTTGGCGCCCCGCGCTTGCGGACCCCGACGCTCCGTGGTCTTGCGACGCCCCCGCCGGGCGGGGCGCGGGCCCCGGCTCAGCTGGGCCTCGAAGGCAAGATCAATGCGGCGCTCTTCACTATCGACCTGGCTTAGGCGCACCTTCAGCCGGTCCCCAAGGGCAAAATCCCCGGCACCCCGCTCCCCGGTGAGACGCCGATCCACCTCCTCGAAGTGGTAGTAGTCGTCCGGAAGCTGAGTGACGTGCAGAAGACCGGCCAGGCGGAGATCGTCCAAGGTGACGAAAAGTCCAAAGTGGGTCACCGCGGTCACCGTGCCCGCCATCACCGTATCGAGATGATCCTTGGCGTATTCGCACTTCAACCAGGCCTCGAAATCGTAGGCAGCGGCGTCCGCACCCCGCTCCCGAAGGGACAGGGACGCGCCCAAGCTCAGCATGGTGGGCACGTCGTAAGGGTAGAGCTGCGCGAAATCCCCCGGCGCCATACCGGGCACCCGATGGAGCTCCAGAAGGTCCCGGTCGCTGTGCAAAAGCGCCCGCAGCGCGCGATGCACCAAAAGGTCCGGATACCGGCGAATGGGCGAGGTGAAATGGGCATAGTGACTCAGCGCCAGCCCAAAGTGGCCAATGCGCTCCGGGCCGTAATCCGCCTGGGAGAGGGACCGCAGCACCATGGTTTCAAGGGGCTGGGTCTCAGCCTTAGCGGAGAGGCGCGCCAAAAGCCCCTGTAGGGCCTTTGGCGTGATGGGATCGGGCACGGCGAACTCAATGCCCAGATTCCCCAGGTAGGTCGAAAGGCTTTCGAGCCCCCCGGGTCCAGGAGGCGCGTGATTACGATAGAGCGTGGGCACCTTGGCCTTACTCAGCAGCCGCGCCGCACAGCTGTTTGCCGTGATCATGCAGGCTTCAATGAGCCGGTGTGCGTCATTGCGAGTGACTGGCGCCACGTCGGCCACGCGCCCGGCCTCATCGAGCACGATGCGCGCTTCCGTCCCGCTGAAGTCGAGGGCGCCGCGCTGCTCTCGCTCCGCCCAGAGGGCGTTGTAGAGCGTGCGCAAGGACCGGAGCTGGGGCGCTAGGGAGGCCACCGCGGGGGAGGGATCGCGCCCCGCATCCTGATCCTCGAAGAACGCCCCCACCTGCGTATAGGTGAGCCGAGCCGCGGAGCGGATCACCGCCTCGAAGAAGCGATAGCCCGTCACCCGCCCGGCCCCGCTGATGTTCATCTCGCAGACCATGGCCAGCCGATCCACCTTGGGCATGAGGGAGCACAGGCCATTAGAAAGGGGCTCGGGGAGCATAGGAATCACCCGCCCGGGGAAGTAAACGCTGGTGCCCCGGGCCTGGGCGCTGTCGTCTAGAGGGCTCCCGGGCTGCACGTAATGGCTAACGTCAGCGATGGCCACGAGCAGGCGCCATCCCGTGCGGCCCCGGGGCTCGGCGAAGACCGCGTCATCGAAGTCCTTCGCATCCTCCCCATCGATGGTCACGAGGGGCGTGCTACGCAGATCCACTCGGCCAGCAAGCGCCGCCTTGGGCACCTGCTTAGGAAGCCGTGCCACCTGCTTTTCCACCGCCGCGGGCCAGTCTTCCTGCAAATCATGGGCGCCCAGCACCACGGCCAGCTGCCCTTCGTAATTGAGATCCCCCGGAGGCGCGAGCACCGCTTCCACCTCACCCCAGCCCGGGCTACGGCCCCGGGGGTAGGTGGTCAGGCGCAGGCGGACCCAGCTGCCCGAGGCCGGGCTTAGGGGCCCGCCGGGACGCACGAGGAACTCCCCATGAATCCGCGGATGCGCGGGGTGGACCACCCCAACGCCACCGCTATCAAAGAATTGTCCCACCAGGGCCTCGTGGGCGCGCTCGAGAATCTCGGCGACGGCGCCCTCGGGCTTGCCATCCCGGCGCGTGCCCGTGATACGCACGAGCACTTCGTCTCCATCCATGGCCGAGCCCAGGGCGCGGTCGTGGAGGTAAACGTCAGCGCTACCGTCCTGGGGCAGCAGCCAAGCAAAGCCATCGCGGTGGGCTGCGATCTTGCCCCGCACCATGGCGAGCTTCTCCGCCATGATGTAGCGCCCTCGGCGATCCACCATGAGCTGCCCATCCCGGCACATGGCCCGGAGGCGCCGGCGGAGCGCTTCTAAGGGGCCTGGGCCCTGGAGCGCGAGGGCGGCGGCAATGGCTTCCTGCGTAAGGGGTCGGCGGGCCTCCCCCAGCGTGTCTAGGATGAGCTCTCGACTGGCGATGGGGTCGGCGTAGCGTTCCGCTTCGCGCTGGGCGTGGGGATCCTTCGGCGTCGGGCTGCGCGGCGTCTTACCTTTGGCCACGATCACCTCCGTGGCCGCGCGGCCCCCTAGGCATTAACGGTCGCTTTCTTGCGGATTTTCTCCACGGACTTATCCCGGCCCGCCAGCCAAAGCACGAAGCGATTAAAGAGGGACGCATAGAAGGGCATCTTGCGCCGAAGATCGAGCCAAAGGACCACGCGAACCTGATCCGACTCGTTAGAGGCATCGTGGAGATAGTTGTCGTCGAAGACGATCCCTTCCCCATCGTGCCAATGATATTTTTCACCAAAAGCAATCTGATCCTTATCTTTGAGGGCGTTCTGCGCACGGTTGTCGTTCACCCGCAGCCAGCATTTTTGCTCGGCGTTGTTGTCGGGGATGATCACCCCGAGGTGATAGCGCATGTAGCCCTTGTAGTAGCCCCAGTGGGGCGTGATGTATTGCCGAGGATCGAGGATGGAGAAGAAGGCCGTCTCCATACCCGGAATGCCCCGGAGCAGAGCCGTGGTTTTCGGCGCCTGCACGCAATTCTCTTCAATAAAGCGGTTACCGGACTTGAACATGAAGGCTTTCCACTGGGCGGTGTGAATCCCCCCGTTGGTATAGCCGGCCCCCAGGGCCGTCATGTCCGTGAGCTGATCCTTGATGCCCAATAGCGCCAGGCACTCTTCCCGCACATCAGCGTAGTTCGCCTCGAGCCTATCCAGCCCCGGATACTGGCGGTGATAGTCCCGATCGTAGGCCACCGTGCGTCGCAGCAGCCCCAGGTTCTCGAGCAGCACGAAGTAGCGGTTCACGGATTTCGTAAACCACTTCTTCTTCTTTTTGTTCGGCAGGCCTTCAAACCAGCGCAGCGCCAGGAAGGCAGCCCCGGCCAGGGCCAAAAACACAACGACGAGCGTACTCACAGATCCGGTCTCTCCTGCTGTTGCGCCGCACGTTACTCCCGTCGGCGGATAGAAGGAAGGGCGCGCCCTAGAAGGTCGCGAGGGTCGCCTTGTCCCAACGTCGGTTAGCCAGAAGCCATTGGCTGGGATCGTGGCGGATCCAAGCTTCGCAGCGCGCGGTCAAAGCTTCCGTGACCTGGATCACGGATTGCTCATCGCTGCCCACGAAAAGGGGCGCTTCGAAAGTCACGCGGTAGCGGGCAGGGGCGGTGCGTTCTGCCCAAAGGGGCACGATGGCCGCCCCGGTGCGCTGGGCCAGGCGCCCCGGCGTCGCGGAAAAGGTGGTAGGCGCTCCGAAAAAGCTTACGGGCACGCCATCGGGCACGCGGATATCCAAGAGCAGCCCCGTGGCCCCGCCCCCGCGCAGGTGGCGCAGCATGGGCCGAAGGGGCGCCCCCCGGGGCACGGTGTCCGCGCCAAAGCTGGCCCGGGCCGCGCAGAGGAGTTCATCGAGGTAGGGATTCTGCAGCGGCGCATAGACCGCCATCATGGGGCAGCCCGCCCGGCTGGCGGCCATGGCGAGCACTTCCCAGTTCCCGTAGTGGGCCCCCACAAAGATGATGCCCCGCTTCGCCGCCAGCAGGCCAGGGAGGTCCGCCTCATCGTTTAGGGTAAGGCGCTCCGGGGAGGCCAGGGCCTCAAGGTGAGCATATTCGGCGAACACAGCGCCGGTGCTTTCCCAGCTGGCTCGGAGCACCTGAGCGCGCTCCGTTTCCGTGAGATCGGGCGTCACCCGACGCAGCGTCGCCGCCACCACGGGCTGCTTCTTCCGGGCCCTCGGGCCAAAGCGCGCCAAAAGCCATGCCCCTACGGCCGCGCTGCGCTCCGGCCCCAGGGCTCGAAACAGCGCGATGAGGCCCCGCACCAGCATCGCCTCGACGCGCCAGACGGTTCGCAACACCCCAGGGTTACGCTCAAGCCAGGGCCCAAGGCGCTCGGCAAAGATCAGCTTCACGGGGCGCGATCCCGGGCCCGGGCCCGTTCATAGGCCTCAAGCTCTAGCGCCTTTGGCCAGCGCCGGGCCATGGCCATCCATTGCGCGGGCGCCTCCCGAATCCAGCGCTCATAGGTGCCTAGCACTTGACGAGCCAGGTGCTGTACCCGGTCTTCCAGGGGCAGGTCTTCCGATCCAGGATCCAGCGGAGCCTCAGCATGAATGCGAAAGCGCCCCGGCCCCAGGCGCTCAGCCCGAATGGGGATTAGGGGGCACCCCGCGCGCAGCGCGAGGCGCCCAGGGACCGTATTGGTGAGCATGGGATGGCCGAAGAAGGGGAGGGGTTCGCCGCTATCGAGCCGCACATCGGAGGCAAGGCCCACCTTCTCCCCCTTCCCCAGGGCCTTCAGCAGGCCACGCATACTGTTATCCCGGGGGATCAGGGTGACGGGGAGGGCCCCCCGGAGCCGCAGGAATTCCTCCCGTACCCCGGGGTTCGACTCTGGAGCGTACAGAATGGATAGGGGAAAGCGGCCCCAGGCCGCAATCAGGTTGGTGAAGGTCCAGGGGCCCACATGGGCCGTAATCAGCACCGCCGGCGCCTTAGGATCGGACAGCGCCGCTTCGGCCGCGGGATCCACCACAAATTCGCAATATTGTTCGGGATTTCCGCTGATGGTGTCGCTATGGGCCAGCTCCGCCACGGCCTCGCCCAGGGCGGCGAAGCTCTCCCGGGCCGCCTGCTTCAGGGCGCTAAGAGGCGCTTCCGGGTGGAGGATGGCCAGATTCCGAAGCAGCTTCGTCGCCACCGGGGTGCGCGGCCCAAGGCGCTGAAACCATCGTGCCGCCCTCGCCTGCGCCTCGGGGAGGGGCAAACGACGCAGCCGGCGAAAGGTCCAGCGCACCACCGCCGCTTCGAGGCGCCAGGCCAGGGGCAAGAGGGCATCTTGCGCTTTAAGGGCTACGCGGGGGAGGAAGTAGAGCTTAGCCATGGGCGCCTCCCGGGGGTGGCGCCGCGTCCAGCGCGACCTTAGGGGTCATGCACGGCGCTTAAGGGACTGCTCGATCGATAAAGATGGTGCCGAGGAGAGGACTTGAACCTCCACGGGGTTTCCCCCACCAGCACCTGAAGCTGGCGCGTCTACCAATTTCGCCACCTCGGCATTCCCCGCGAGCACACCCGCGGGGCGGCGAAATGTACAAATGCACCGAGGCGATGTCAACCGGGATCGGGCGTATAGCCGCTGGGAACCCCTGCCGTGGCCACGGCCACGGCGTCGTGACCGTGAAGGCTCTCGTAATGGTTCACTCGAAGCCAGAAATCCACCACCTGCTCGTCCGCCAGCAGCGCGGCCTTCAGGCGCCGAGCGGCGTCCTCGCAGAACATGAGGTTTTGGCCATTGAGGCGTGCAAAGGCCTGCTCATCTTCCCGCTTCACCGCCGCCTGCACGGGGGTTTTGAGCGCGCCTTCCAGGCGATCCACCATGGCTTCGATGGGGAAGGTGCTCAGGGTGGGCGCGAGGCTCAGGCGAACGTCCGCGATGCTGCGCTGGCTGTGCGGCGTGGCCATGATGCCCTGCTCCGTGCCCAGCCAGGCCCGAAGGGCCTCGGCATCGATTTGCGCTTGCCCGGCGAAGTCCTCGTCAAACTGTTCCTGAATAAGCTGCCGCGCCAGCGCCGCGGAACAAGGGCAGGTGGAGGAGTAGGTCACGGAAAGGGCGAGCTCGAGGCGCGTTTGCGCCCCCCGCCGCTCTGCCCGGAGGCGCACGGGGTAGCCGTTCCAGCCGCTGTTATCGCTTACCAGGGCCGGGCGCCGCAGGTTCAGATCGAAGCTCACCTCGATGAACGCGTGGGTGGAGAGCTCCGCGTGGCTCTCGAGGAACTGCTCCAGCAGGGCGCCCAGGGCCGCCGGGGTGATGGGGCCCGCGCCGCTGGCCTGATCGAGGGCCAGGTAGAGCCGGGACATGTGGATGCCCTTGGCCTCCGGATCTCCCAGGTTCACAAAGGCCTGGGCCTTCGCCGCGACGGGGACCGATCCGGCCTCGAGGGCGAGGGTCATGGGGAGGTGAATGGCGGCCATGCCAACCCAATCGAGTGTTTCCGCAAGGCCAGCGCCACCGTGAGTAGCGATGTCGGGCATGCCGCCCGGTCGCTCAGGAAGCTTGAGACTATTCATGGCTGGGTTCCGTTGGGGGTGGGGGTGGGCCGGTTAAATATCCGACCAAGCTAGTCGGAGTATAGGCCGGGGCTCGGAGCCCCGCAACGGTGTCAAGGACAAAAAGCGGACAGCTAGCCTTCGCCCCGAAGCGTGTCCAGCTCCTCGGCTCCCATGGTCCGCGCTTCGTCCGCGAGGAGGACGGGAATACCGTCACGAATGGGGTAGGCCAGGGCGCTCGCAACGCACGCGAGCTCCTGCTCATCGTTGATGAGCTTAAGCGGCGCCTTGCTGACGGGGCACACCAAAATGGACAAAAGGTCGCGATCGAACATGTTGAGGTCGTCCCCTGCGGTAGCAAGGGCGTATGCTAGCACTCTCAGGGAAAAGCAGGAGTCTTGAACGTTATGGCCAGTTACCGGCGCACGCGGATGATCTGCACCCTGGGACCGGCCTGCGATAACGACGAGACCCTCCAGGGCCTTCTGGCCGCGGGTATGGACGTGGCCCGCCTGAACTTTTCTCACGGTGCTCACGAAGAGCACGCCCAGCGCCTGGCTCGCCTTCGCGCGCTGGCCGCTCAGCGCCGACGCCCCCTCGCCACCCTCCTCGACCTTCAGGGCCCAAAGATTCGCGTCGCGGGCCTCGCCTCCGAGGGCTGGACCCTCAGTCCCGGAGATCGGCTCACGGTGGTGGGCCAGGGCGAGACAGACCCCTCTCAGGGGCGCCTTGCGGTGAGCCACGAGGCCATCGTGGACGACCTGGCCGTGGGGCAACGCATTCTGCTGGACGATGGGCGTCTCGCCCTGACGGTGCTGGGCAAAACCCCTGACGCCCTAGAAGCCGAGGTGAAGGTTGGCGGCTGGCTTCAGCCCCGGAAGGGCGTCAACGTGCCCGAGGCCCTGCTGTCCCTTCCCGCGCTCACGGAAAAGGACCGCACGGACCTGCGCTTCGCGGTAGATGCGGGGGTGGACTACATCGCCCTGTCCTTCGTCCAGCGGCCGGAAGATATCGAGGACCTGCGCCAGGCCCTAGCGGATCTGGGCGCCACCATTCCCATCATTGCGAAGATCGAGAAGCCCCAGGCCGTGACCGCCCTCCCAGCCATCCTCGCGGCAGCGGACGGGATCATGGTGGCCCGCGGGGATCTCGGGGTAGAGCTCCCTGCGGAGCAGGTACCCCTCATTCAAAAAACCATCATTCGCGCCGCCCGGGCAGCGGGCTTACCGGTCATCACGGCCACGCAGATGCTCGAATCCATGGTGGACAGCCCCACCCCGACCCGGGCTGAAGCCTCGGATGTGGCGAACGCCGTGCTCGACGGCACGGATGCGGTCATGCTCTCGGCGGAAACGGCGAGCGGCGCCTACCCGACGCTCGCGGCGGAAACCATGGCCCGCATTGCTCAGCTGGCGGAGGAGGCCCTACCGCCCGGATGGCGAGGCCCGGAAAACGCCCAGCTGTCCGGCGGTGCCGATCACGCCGTGGCGGAGGCGGCCTGCCGCCTCGCTGAGCAATTGGGCGCCAAGGCCATCTTCTGTCTCAGCAGTAGCGGCGCCACCCTGCGGCAGCTGTCTCGCCTTCGGCCCCAAACGCCGCTCATTGCCCTCACCGCGACGGAAGCCATTCGCCGCCGCTCAGCGCTGCTCTGGGGGGTGCGAGCCCTGCCCACGGAGCCGGCCATGGCCCGGGATATCGAGGGCGCCATGCGTGGAGAGCTGGTCCGCCTCAGGAACGACGGAATCCTGGCCTCGGGAGATACGGTGGTGGTGACCGCCGCCCTCCCCTTTGGGGCAGCGGAGGTCACCAATACGCTGCGGGTAGAGCGGGTGCCCTAGGGCGTGGACCGCTAGGCGTCGAAGGGATCCCGAAGCACGATGGTTTGGGCGCGATCGGGACCGGTGGAGATGATGTCGATGGGGGCCCCTACCGTTTCTTCAATGCACTTCAAATAGGACCGAGCGTTCGCGGGCAAATCGTCCAGGCGCTTGGCGCCCACGGTGGACTCGGACCAGCCCGGGAGGTCTTCGTAGACCGGCACGATGCGGTCGTAGCCCTCCGCCCCAAAGGGCGCCGGCGTGGCGTCCCCCCCCTGATCCTGATAGCCCACGCACACCCGAATCGTCTCTAGGCCATCGAGCACGTCTAGCTTGGTCAGACACAGGCCAGATATGGAGTTGATCCGAATCGCCTGGCGCAGGGCCACGGCGTCAAACCAGCCACAGCGCCGGGCCCGGCCCGTGGTGGACCCAAACTCATGACCCCGCTCCGCGAGGCGCGCCCCCACGTCATCGAAGAGCTCCGTAGGGAAGGGTCCGGAACCGACCCGAGTGGCATAGGCCTTGGTGATTCCGAGAATATAATCGAGGTAGAGGGGCCCGAAGCCGCTCCCCACCGCCGTACCGCCGGCGGTGGTGTTCGACGAGGTCACAAAGGGGTAGGTGCCGAGATCGATATCCAGCAGCGCCCCCTGCGCGCCCTCAAACAAGATGTTGTCCCCGGCCAGGCGGCTCTGGTGAAGCAAATCGACGACATCGGCGACGAGAGGCCGAATTTCTTCCCCTGCCTTCAGGGTGTCGTCCAGCACCTGCTGGTAATCCACCGCCGGCGCCTTGTAGTACTCCGTGAGCACGAAGTTGTGGTACTCGAGCACTTCCTTCAACTGCTCGGCAAAGCGCGCCTCGTTCAGCAAATCGCCGACCCGGAGCCCTCGGCGGGCCACCTTATCCTCGTAGGCCGGGCCGATGCCCCGCCCCGTGGTGCCAATCTTTGAGGCGCCTCGGCGAGCCTCCCGGGCCTGATCCAGAGCCACGTGATAGGGCAGGATGAGGGGGCAGGCCGGAGACAGGTACAGCCGCTCTCGGGCCGGCACGCCCTGGGCCTCGAGGGTGCGCAGCTCCTGAAGGAATGCCTCCGGAGCCAGCACCACGCCGTTGCCAATAAGGCAGGTCACGTGTTCCCGCAATATCCCCGAGGGGATCAGGTGAAGTACGGTCTTCTTACCGTCGATGACCAGGGTGTGGCCCGCATTGTGCCCCCCCTGGAAACGCGCGACGGCCGCGACATGCTCCGTTAAAAGATCAACAACCTTGCCCTTCCCCTCGTCCCCCCACTGGGTTCCGATCACCACCACATTGCGGCCCATGGCTATTCCTCATCCAACGCCAAAGGCGTCAAAGTCCAAGTCGATCCGTTCCATTGAAGACGTGCCGAACCCTCTCCCGGCCCCATTACCACTCGCACCCCTTCCGCCCGCAGCGATGCCACCGCCCCGGGCAAGGCCGCCCGGGCCTCTGCGCTGGGCGCGGAGGCGGGGTCGGCGATCACCGGCGCATCGCCAGCGGGCCCGGCGGTTTCCGGGGCCAGGGCGAGCAAGGCGGCCAGGTCAGCGTCAAAGCCGGTGGCCGGGCGCGCGCGGCCGAAGGCCCCGCCGATGGCATCATAGCGCCCACCGCGGGCTACGGCGGACCCCTGCTGCCCCGCATAGGCGGAGAACACTGCGCCGGTGTGATAGGCATAGCCATGGAGTTCGGCGAGATCAAAGGTGACCTGAAGCCCCGGCGCGCGCTCCGCGAGGGCTGCCGTGATCGCGCGCAGCTCCGCCAGGGCTTCCCTCAACGCCGGATGGAGGGGCGCGAGGGTCTGCTCCGCGGTCTTCAGGACGGAGGCATCGCCGTACAGCTTTGGCAGCTGCTTCAGGGCGCTGGCCCAGGGATCCTCCACGGACGCGAGCAGGCTGTCGAGATCGGCCGTGGCCTTGCGCTGAAGCGCGTCGAAAACGGCCCGCTCCCGATCCTGAGGCAGCGCCGCGGCTTCGAGCAGGGCGCGGCAGAGGCCCACGTGCCCCAGCTCAAGTACCACCGGCCCCGCATCCACAGCTTCTAGCACCGCGCCCATGAGCGCGAGCACCTCCGCGTCCCCTTCCGGGCCCGGCACGCCATAGAGTTCGGCCCCTACGCGCACCGGAGTGCGAGAGGGGAACAGCCCTTCGGGGCGCGCGCGGAACACGGGGCCGGCGTAGCAGAGCCGCACCGGGCCCGACTGCTGGAGGCTCCGGGCATCAATGCGCGCGGCCTGGGCCGTGATATCGGGGCGCAAGCCCATCATCCGGCCCGTGTACTGATCCACCACCTTGAAGGTTTGCAGGTCGAGCTCAGCGCCCCCGGCCACGGTGAGGGAATCCACAAACTCAAGGAGGGGGGGATCCACGAGCTCGAAACCTGCCAAATGGAAGAGATCGAGAAGGGCGCGACGCAAGCGCTCCAGCGCCCGCGCCCGCGGCGGCAAGACTTCATCGACACCCTCTGGCAGTAGCCAGCGGTCGCCGTCCGTGGGGTCGCCCATGGTTTTCTTTCCTGTCCTTGAGGCAGCGCGCTGCCCTAGCGCACCGAATACAGCAGCACGAGCCCCAGGGCCATGCTCACCAAACCCACCCGGCGCAAGGCCGCATCGTCACCGGCCAGCACCCGTTGCACACCCCGGCGCCACAGGGCCGGAGCAGCAAAGGGCAGCAGACCTTCTATAACCAACACCAGGCTGAGCGCCGTCAGCAGCGCTTCCACCGGGGCCTAGTCCTTGCCGTCGTTCGCGCCAAGATACTTGAAGAAGTCGCTGCTCGGATCAAGTACCAGCACATCGTCCTTGCCAGAGAAGGCCCGGCGATAGGCGTTGAGGCTCCGGGTAAACTCGTAAAACTCCGGGTCCGCATTGAAGGCCGCAGCGTAGGTCGCCGTCGCCCGCGCGTCCCCTTCGCCGCGGATTTCCTCGGCGGTCTTCTCGGCGTCGGCGCGGATCACCACGGCCTGGCGCTCGGCGTCTGCGCGAATGCCCTGGGCCATCTCCCGGCCCCGGGCGCGATGCTCTCGGGCCAGCACTTCCCGCTCAGCGCTCATGCGCTGAAACACGGAATTGCTGACGTCCCCGGGCAGCTCGATGCGCTTCACTCGCACATCGATGACCTCGACACCGAATTCCTTTTGCATCACTTCCGACAGGCTAGCCGTCAGGTTATCCATGAGCTCATCGCGCTGCCCCGAAACCACCTCGTAGACATCGCGACGGGAAAACTCATTCCGGAGCCCCGTGCGCACCCGCTCGGCAAGGCGGTCCGAGGCGTTTCGCTCATCCCCGGAGGTGGCCGTGTAGTACAGGGCCACATCCTTGATCCGCCACTTGACGTAGGAATCGACGTTTAGGGGCTTCTTATCGACGGTGAAGTAGCGCTGGGTTTCCGAATCCAGCGTCAGGATACGGCCATCGAAGCGCTTGACCTCATCGGCGAAGGGCATTTTGAAATGGAGCCCCGGGGCGATATCCGCCGTCTCCAAGGCCCCAAAGCGCAGCAGCACGGCGCGCTCCGTTTCCTTCATCACGAATACCGCGTCGGTGGCGAGGGAAAAGAGAATCACACCAATAACGGTGAGCAGCGTTGCACGGGTAGACATTAGCGGGGCCTCCGAGAGCTGCCATTATTGCTTCGTGCCTCAAGTTCTCGCAGCACGGCGTCCGTCAGCTGGTCCACGGTGCTCTGGGAAGGCCGCACACCGCCCCCGGGGGCAGCCGAATCCCGGCCCTGCATGATTTTATCGAGGGGCAGGTAAAGCATCTGGTTCCCGCCCTCGACATCGAGGAGCACCTTGCTGGTCCGCCCCAGCACCTCTTCCATGGCGTCGATGTAGAGGCGATCCCGGGTGACGTCCTTAGCCTGGCGGTATTCGCCCAGCAGCGCTGTAAAGCGGGAGGCCTCCCCCTCGGCCCGGGCCACCACCTCGTCTCGGTAGGCATTAGCCTGTTCGATAATCCGCTGCGCATCCCCGCGCGCTTCCGGAACCACCTGTTCGGCGTAGGCGTTGGCTTCGTTAATGAAGCGCTCCTCGTCTTCCCGGGCCTTTTGCACATCGTCGAAGGCCGCTTCCACTTCCCGGGGCGGCGCGCCTCGGTCGAGGTTTACCGAGCGCACACTCATGCCCGTGCCGTACACACCCAGATACACCTGGAGCCGCTCCTGCACCGTAGCGGCCATGGCTTCCCGGCCCTGGCCGATGACGTCGTCCATGGTAGAGGAGCCCACCACGTGGCGCAGGGCGCTTTCCGTCGCCTGCTTGAGGCTTTCCCGGGGCTCGCGCACGTTCACCACATACGCGACGGGGTCGGCGATGCGGTACTGCACCGTCAAGCTGACGTCGACGATGTTTTGATCTTCCGTGAGCATTTGCGCCTGGTGCTCTTCCACGAACACGCGAGTGGTGTTCACAGGAACCACCGAATCCACGCCCAGGGGGCGCCAGCGCAGACCGGGCTGCATGACCTCGTCTTGCACGGCGCCGAAGCGGAACACCACGCCCCGCTCCTGCTCATCGAGGGTGTAGAAGCCCCCAATGGCGTAGAGGGCAAGCAGCACGCCGGCCACCAGGGCCACGGCCTTCGCCCCAAAGCCCCCGGCGCCACCGCGACCACCGGAGCCACCGCCGCCGCCAAAGAGCCCGCCCAGCTGGCTCTGCAGCTTGCGGAAGGCTTCATCTAAATCAGGGGGACCTTGATCGCCGCCGCGACCCCCACCCCAGGGATCCTGCTGGCGACCACCGCCGGGCTCATTCCAAGACATCCGATGCTCCATTGCCGTCTGCGCTTGCGAAGACGCGCTACCCCGAGAGGATGCGCAAACGCCCGTGAGAAAAAGGTTTTCACCCCATGTCGCTTGCATTCTAGGGAGCCCCCTAGGCCGCTGCAAGGCAAGGACCGCCCTAGGCGGGCTCAAAGCGGAGCCCCTCCGCCGTCAGACGCTCTAGGGCGTCCCGGGGCAGGCGAAGCTCAAGGGAAATTTGCCCCTCGGGGTTAAAAACTTCCTCTTCGACCCAGCCTTTCTGGTGGAGTTCCGCCCGCAGACGCCCCGCCTCCGGGGGCAGGGTGCCCCGGCCCCGTATGGACCCGCCGAGGGCCTTCCCCAGCTCCGTGGCCAGAGCGTCGTAAATCAGATCAAAGCCCAGCTGTGCCACGGCGGACACGCGCACCGTGGGCGGGGCTTCCGAACGGGAGTGGGCCCGAGGCTCTCGGTCTTCGGTCAGGTCAATCTTGTTGTGGATCTCAATGCGTGGCACCCGGCTGGCATCAAGCTCCTCGAGCACGGCCAGCACCTCGGCCCGCTTGTCCTCCCAGCCCGGATCGGCGATGTCGATCACCAGCAGAAGCACATCAGCCTCCGACACCTCCTCGAGCGTGGCCTTAAAGGCTTCCACAAGGCGGTGCGGCAAGCGACGCACAAAGCCCACGGTGTCCGCGAGCACCGCGGGGCCGAGCCCGGGGATGGCGAGGCGCCGCAGCGTCGGGTCGAGGGTCGCGAACAGTTGATCCGCGGCCAGCACGGAGGCCTCCGCGAGGGCATTAAAGAGGGTGGATTTCCCCGAGTTGGTGTAACCCACAAGCGCAACCGAGGGCACGCGCCGGCGCTGCCGGGCCCGGCGGCTCTGAGCCCGCTGAGCTCGAACGTCGGCGAGGCGCCGCTTCACCTGGCCAATGCGCGTGCGCACCATGCGCTGATCGAGCTCGAGCTGCGTCTCCCCGGCGCCGCGCATGCCGATCCCGCCCTTTTGCCGATCCAGGTGGGTCCAGCCGCGCACCAGGCGCGTCGACAAATGCTCAAGCTGGGCAAGCTCCACCTGGAGCTTCCCTTCATGGGTGCGCGCCCGCTGGGCAAAGATATCTAGGATCAAGCCCGTGCGAGACAGCACCCGGGCCTGCACGAGCGCCTCGAGGTTCCGCTCCTGGGCCGGGGACAGGTCCTGGTCGAAGATCACCAGATCGGCCTCAAGGGCCTTCACCTGATCCCGAAGCGCCTCCGCGCGACCCGACCCGAGGAAGGTGCGCCGATCGGGCTGGCGCCGCTTCGCCGACTCCAGGGCCAACACCTCGGCGCCGGCGGCCCGAGCCAGCTCAAGAAATTCCTCCGGTTCCGGGTCTGGCTCCCCTTCCACGGCAACAGAAACTAGGAGGGCGCGTTCTCCGCCCGCTTCCCGTTCGAAAAAGAGGTTGGCGATGGTGGTTTCGCGCCCTAGCTGGGCGTGCCCCCCTGATCGTCGCTACCACCGGCCCCGGGCATGCGAACATTCTTCGAGGGCACCACGGTGGAAATGGCGTGCTTGTAAACCATCTGGCTCACGGTGTTCTTCAACAGCACCACGAACTGATCGAAGGATTCAATCTGCCCCTGAAGCTTGATGCCGTTTACCAGGTAAACGGACACGGGGATGCGCTCTTTCCGTAGCGCATTTAGGAAAGGATCCTGAAGGGATTGCCCTTTGGACATCGGTGGGGCTCCTAGGCGTAGCACTCAAGACAACAGCGAGCGCCAAAGGTGGGGAATAGAGCTTCTTATCGTCGGGAAATCATGGGCCCCGCCCCAGGGGAATTCAAGGGCAGGGGAAGGCCTTTGCCAGGCTAGAGACGGACGGCAAAGCGAAATCTGGGCCAAGAGGCAGGCGCTGGAGCCCCTCCCAGCCCCGGAGCCAGGTCAGCTGGCGCCGCGCCAGCTGCCGGGTGGCGGCCATCCCCGCCGCTCGGGCGGCTTCGAAGGACAGGGTTCCATCTAAGTGGGCAAACCACTGCGGGTAGCCCACGGCGCGGAGGGCTGGCAACGCCGGGGACAAATCGCTCCGGGCCCTCAGCGCCGCCGCTTCCTCGAGCCACCCCGCCGCGATCATGGCGTCAAAGCGCGTCTCGATGCGGGCGTGGAGCGCCGCCCGATCCTCCGGCCAAAGGCCAAAGCATTGAAGGGAGAAGCCATCCTCCTCGAGGGGCCGCGCCGCGGGGCGATCCCAGAGCACGCTCGCCTGCTCCCCGCTAGCGTCCATGATCTCTAGCGCCCGGAGCACGCGCCGAGGATTCTTCAAATCGACGCGCCGAGCGGCCTCCGGATCCTGGGCCTGAAGGGTTTCGATGAGCGCCGAGAGCCCCTCCGTGGCCAGCCGGTCCTCGAGGGCTGCGCGGTAGGCGGGGCGGGCCTCCGGGAGCTCCGCGAGCCCCTCCTGCAAAGCGCGGAAATACAGCATGGTCCCGCCCACGAGCAGGGGGATGCGCCCGGCTTCCCGAGCCCGCGCCATGGCGGCCCGGGCATCGGCGAGGAAATCGGCGGCGGAGTAGGGGTCCGCGGGGTCGCGAATATCGATGAGCTCGTGAGGATAGGCGGCGAGCTCCGCTGCCGTCGGCTGAGCTGCGCCGATCGCCAGGCCGCGATAGACCAGGGTGGCGTCTACGCTAATAAGGTGCACCGGGTAGTGATCGGCCAGCGCGAAGGCGAGGGCCGTTTTCCCGGCAGCGGTGGGGCCCAGGAGGGCGACGGCGGGCCAGGACACGCTAGCGCCCCCGAAGAAAGAGGCGATCGAGCTCCGGCAGACTTAAGGCCGTCCAGGTGGGGCGACCGTGATTACATTGGCCGCTGCGTTCCGTGTGCTCCATGGAGCGCAGCAGGGCGTTCATCTCGGCAAGGGTGAGCGCACGATTCGCGCGCACGCTGCCATGGCACGCCATGGTAGACAGAAGCGCGTCCTCCGCCGCCTGCACCCGCGCGCTGCTGCCCTCCGCTTGAAGATCGGCGAGCACGTCCCGCAGCAACTGCTCCACGTTGGCCTCCGCCAAAAGCGCCGGCACCTCCCGCACGAGCAGCTGCCCCGGGGCGACGCGATCGACCCGGAGCCCGAACGCTTCCAGGGCCCCCCGCGCCTCCTCGGCGCGATCCGCTTCCCCCTCGCTGACGGCCACGGCCACGGGCACGAGCAGGCGCTGGCTTCGCACCCCCTCGGCCTCCCGGCCCCGCTTTAAGCCTTCGTAGGTAATGCGCTCGTGGGCCGCGTGCATATCGACGAGGATCAGCCCGTCCTCGTTCTGAGCCAAAATGAAGATGCCGTGGAGCTGAGCCAAGGCGTAGCCCAGGGGCGGCGGCCCCGCCTCCGATTCCGGAGGCAGGGTCGGCGCCGTGGCGGCGGAGGCGTCGCCTGCCGGACCGCCAGTCGCGGGGGGAAACGCGCCCGCGGGCTCAGCACCGGCGCTGGCCAAGCGCTCATAAAGGGAAAGGGTGGCGCCGGACGCCCGGGCGGAGGATCCAAACGCGAGGGCCCCCTGGGGCCGGGGCGCAAAGGCCGCCGGCGCCGAGCCAAAGGCTTCACTCGGAGAACGATCGCTGTCGGAGGCGGGGGCGCCCATCACGCTGCGCTTTGCCGCCAAGCGATGCTCCGGGCGCATATCGCTGATGGCGCGCTTTAAGGTCCCGAAAAGGAAATCGTGAACCTGGCGCTGCTCGCGGAAGCGCACCTCGTGCTTGGTCGGGTGGACGTTCACGTCCACCGCATCCGGGGGCAGATCAAGGAAGAGCACGAAGGCCGGATGGCGACCGTGGTACAGCACGTCGCTGTAGGCCTGGCGCACGGCGTGGGCGATCACCCGATCCTTCACCGCCCGGCCATTCACGAAAAAGTATTGGAGATCAGCCTGACTCCTGGAAAAGGTGGGCTCGGCCACCCAACCGTGCAGCCGCAACCCATCCCGGCTACCGTCCAAAGCGAAGGCCGCGGCCAGGAACGCCTCGCCACAAATGGCGCCGACCCGTTCGAGCTGCCGATCCTCCGCCACGGCGGTGAAGTGGCGAACCGCCTTCCCCGGGGTGTGCAGGGCAAAGGTGACCTCCGGGTGGGCCAGGGCCAAGCGCCGAAGCACCTCCTCGATGCGCGTGCTTTCCGTGCGCTCCGTGCGCAGAAATTTTCGCCGGGCCGGAGTGTTAAAAAAGAGATCTTCCACATCGACGGTGGTGCCGACGGGATGGGCCGCGGGGTAGCAATCGACATTTTCGGCGTGCCCATTAACCACCAGGCGCCAGCCTTCCTCCGCGGCGCGGTGGCGGGAGGTCAGGGTCACCCGGGCCACGGAGCAAATACTGGCCAGGGCCTCGCCGCGAAACCCGAGGGTGCCCACGGCCTCAAGGTCCTGGAGCCGCGCGATCTTGCTGGTGGCGTGGCGCGCCACGGCCAGGGTGAGCTCGTCCTTGGGAATGCCAGAACCGTTGTCCCGCACCCGGAGGCGCCGGACGCCCCCATCCTCAAGCTCCACCTCGATGCGCGTGGCCCCGGCGTCGATCGCATTTTCCACCAGCTCCTTCAGCACCGACGCCGGGCGCTCGACCACTTCTCCGGCGGCGATCTGGTTCGCAAGCTGCGGTGGCAACAGGGCTATGGGCACGGCTTAGCTCCGGGGAATGACCAGCACCTGCCCCACGCGGATGCGGTCCGAGGCGAGATTGTTCGCCGATTTAAGGCGCGCCGTATCAATGCCATAGCGCGCCGCGATGGTGGACAGGGTATCACCCCGGCGAATTTTGTAGCGCGGCGCGTCGGCCAGCTGGGCCTGCCGGGCCGCAAGAAGCGTTCCCGGCGGCGGGGCCTGCTCGAGGTGAGCCCGAACCCCCTCAAAGATCGCCTCCGCCAGCCGGCTCTGGTGCCGCGCCGAGCGCAGCAGCCGGGCCTCCTCGGGATTCGAAATAAACCCCGTTTCCACCAAAAGGGAGGGGATATCGGGGGATTTCAAAACCACGAAACCCGCCTGTTCCACCCGCTTACTGTGCAGCCGGGTGCGCGCCCCCAGGGCATCGACGACCCGCCCTCCGGCCAAGAGGCTTTGGCTCAGTGTCCCGGTCATGGCGATATCGATGAGCACCTGGGCGAGCACCGGATCCCGGTCCGCGAGGCTCACGGCGCCCACCCCGCCGATCAAATCGGACTGGTTTTCCTTGGCGGCAAGCCAGCGAGCGCTTTCGCTCGTTGCCCCGCGCTGGGAGAGGGCATAGACCGAGGCGCCCCGGGGCTGGGGAGAGTCGAAGGCATCGGCGTGGATGGAGATGAAGAAATCCGCGCGGAGATCCCGGGCCCGGGCCGTGCGACGGCGCAGCGGCACATAGTAATCGCCGGTGCGGATGAGTTCTCCGCGAAAGCCCGGGGTGGCATCAAACTTCGCCTTTAAGCGCTGAGCGATGGCCAGCACCACGTCCTTCTCCCGAACCCCGCCCGGGCCGAGGGCCCCCGGGTCCTCGCCCCCATGCCCCGCATCGATGGCAATCACCACGGCCCGCTGCGTCTCGGCCAGGGGGGGCGGCGTCGCAGACGCGGCGCCCTGGGGGCGAAGGTCCACCACCAGGCGATGCCCCATCCCGGCCACCGGGTCTAGGGCGAAAACCGTGTGGTCGTGGGGGCCGGTGAGATCGAGGACCAGGCGAAGCTCGCCCCCAGCTTTTTCCGCACTCCGCACCCCCGCCAGAGTGGTTTGGGCGAGGGGCAAGCGGGCCGGGTCAAAGGCAAGGTCCGTGTCTGCCAAATCGAGGACGAGGCGCGCCGGATTTTCGAGGGCAAAGGCCGACCAGCGGGCCGGCGCGGAGAGATCGAGGACGAGGCGCGTGTGCTCCGGGCCCGCGTGGGTGCGCATGCCTTCAACGGTGGTGGCACCCAGGGGGCCAGCGAGCAGCAGCAGCGTCAGCAGGGCCCCCGCCCGGGCCCGTCGGAGGCAAGGCCGCGCAAATCCGGCAAGGAATTGACCCATGGGGAACGCAAACCCCGCACGCTAACCGCCCAGTGACGTCGTCAGTCTGGGCAGTCCCTCCCCCTTTCGCAAGGGGTCCGCAGGCCGTCAGGGCTGGGGAACGATCCCCTGAACGCGCCGCCCCTCGCCCTCCAGGTCAAAGCGCAGCGTCAGGGTGGCGGGGGGCAAGAGCCCCTCCCCCCGCTCGGGCCACTCAAAGAACAGCATGGCCGCCTCTTCGAGAAGCTCCCGGAGCCCCAGGGCGTGAAGTTCCTCCGGGTCTGCGAGGCGATAGAGGTCAAAGTGGACAATGACCTTACCGCCCAGCTCATAGCGCTCGAGGAGGGTGTAGGTCGGAGAGCGCACCGCGCCCGCGTAGCCCAGGGCCCGCAGCGTACCCCGGACCAGGGTCGTCTTCCCCGCACCCAGATCGCCTTGGAGGTAAACCACCTGGGGACAGGGCAGGGTCGCCAGCTGAGCGCCAAGGGTCAGGGTAGCCGCCTCATTGGCCAGCCAGTGGTCCCCCGCCAGCGCGCTCATTGCGCCCAGGCCTTAAGCAGTGGTCCGAATTCGTCAAAAAGATCTCGCGCCAGGAGGCTCGGCCCCCGGTGCCCCGCGGCCCGGTCCCCGGCTTCCCCGTGAAGCTGCACCGCCGCCGTGAGAGCCGCCTCCGCCGCCAGCCCCTGAGCCCATAGCCCCACGGTCAGCCCGGCGAGCACATCCCCCATACCGGCCGTGGCCATGGCGCTGTTGCCCCCAAGGCTCACGGCCAAGCCGGCCTCGCTCGCGATGATCGCCCCAGCGCCCTTCAGCACGGTGGGTACACCATAGCCCCGGACGAGGGCCTCGGCCGCGGCAAAGCGGTCCGACTCCACGGCGGCGGTGGGGCAGCCGAGCAGGCGCCCCGCCTCCCCGGGATGGGGGGTGAGGAGGGCGGGAAAGGGGAGGGCGCGAGGCCCCGGCTCCCCCAGGAGAGTGAGGCCATCGGCATCGAAAACCGTAGGCAGGCGCGCCTCTAGCACCGCCCCGAAAAGCTGCCGGGCCCAGCCATCGAGCCCGAGCCCCGGACCCAGCAGGACCGCGTCGGCGCGGGCCAGGAGGGGCGCAAGGTCTCGGCGATGGGTGACGCCGCGCACCATCAGTTCCGGGCACCGTCCCAGGGCCGGCGCCACGTGATCCGGCGCCGTAGCCAAGGTGACGGCGCCGGCGCCCGCGCGCAGGGCGGCCTCCGCCGCCAAAAGGCCTGCGCCGCCCATGCCTACCCCTCCGGCCACCACCAACACGCGGCCAAAAATGCCCTTGTGGGCGGCGGCGGGGCGAGGCAAGGCCCCGGCGGGCCGGGGGCCGAGGAGGGCCACGGTCCCCTCCGGGACCTCGGCGGGCGGCGGGCAGGCAAGGTCTGCGTGGGTCAGGGTTCCGACCCAATTCCGGGCTTCCCCGGTGAAGGCGCCGCGCTTAGGAAGCAGAAGGCTTTGGGTGACCGTCGCCCGCAGCACCGCGCCCGGGGCCGCCCCCGTATCGGCGTCCAGGCCGCTGGGCAGGTCCAGGGCCAGCACCGGCGTATCGTGCGCATTCACCCGCTCAAAGCAGTGCGCTAGGGCCCCCCGCACGGGGCGGGCAGGGCCCGTCCCCAGCAAGCCATCGACAACAAGGTCGAAGGCCGCGGGATCAAACTGATCAAAGGGAGCAAAGGCGACCCCAGCGCCCTCCGCAAAGTCCTGGGCGCGTTGCGCATCCGCGGTCTTGGGCGGCGAGAGGTAGAAGAGGGTGCAAGCGAGGCCCCGCCCCTGGGCCAGGCCCGCCAGCACGGCCCCATCTCCACCGTTATGGCCTGGCCCCGCCAAGATCGCCACCCTCCGCGCTTCGGGCCAGGATCCGTACAGCGTAGTCAGCGCTGCCTGGGCGGCCCGGCGCATGAGCCGGAGCCCTGGTACGCCCTCGGCTTGGAGCGCGCGATCGTGCGCCTGGGCGGCGGCGGCCGTGTAGGCCAGGGCATCGCTCATGCCCGGAACGGGGGCGCAGGTCATGGGGGCTTTCTCCACCTAGCAGGGCCGGGGCAGTATAGGGCCTCCCCCCGTCCCCTGCAGGTATCCCATGAGCGATGGAGTACCCCCCGCTAGCCCTGCGGCGCTCGACGCGCTGCGTCGACGCCTGGACGGCTGGGCCCGGGCGCTCGGCTTTGAGGCCCTCGGGGTCACGGACGTGGACGCCGGGCCCCACCGGGACTACCTCGCCCAGTGGCTGGCCCAGGGCCACCATGGCTCCATGCTGTGGATGGAACGCCATGAAGCCCTTCGGAGCGACCCCCCGGGACTCTTGCCCGGGGCCCTTCGGGTCATCAGCGTGCGCATGAACTACCGGCCCCGGGACGACGACCCGGAGGCCGTGCTCGCCGATCCCCGAAAGGCCTATATCGCCCGCTATGCCCTGGGTCGGGACTATCACAAGGTGCTAAGGCCCCGCCTCGCTCGCCTGGCGGAGCGCATCGAGCGGGAAGCCGGGGGGCAACACCGGGCCCTTACGGACTCCGCGCCCCTCCTCGAAAAGGCCTATGGGGAGAAGGCCGGCCTGGGCTGGATCGGTAAAAACACCCTGCTGCTGAACCGAGAGGCGGGCTCCTGGTTTTTGCTCGGGGAGATTCTGAGCACCCTTCCCCTCCCCATCGACGACCCCAGCACCGGCGACCCCTGCGGCTCCTGCAGCCGCTGCCTGAGCGCCTGCCCCACGGACGCCTTCCGCGGACCTCGGCAGCTCGACGCCCGACGCTGCCTCGCCTACCAAACCATCGAGAACAAGGGCGCCATTCCCGAAGCCCTCCGCCGCCCCCTGGGCAATCGCATCTTTGGCTGCGACGACTGCCAGCTGGTGTGCCCCTTCACCAAGTTCTCAAGGCCCACGGAAGAACGGGACTTCGCCCCGCGAAATGATTTCGACCGCGGCGAGCTTCTGGATTTTTTCCGCTGGGATGAAGCCACCTGGTCGGCGCGCACCGCCGGCAGCCCGCTGCGGCGCCCGGGCTTTGAGGGCTGGCAACGCAATCTGGCCGTCGCCCTGGGGAATGCCCCCTTTGATCCCGCGATCGTCGCCGCCCTTCAGGAACGCATGGAAACCGCGAGCCCCATGGTGCGGGAGCACCTAAGCTGGGCCCTCGGGGAGCAGGCGGCTAAGGCGCCTTGAAGATCGTCCGCCGGTAGTGGGCCAGCTCGGCGATGGAATCGCGGATATCGTCCAGGGCCAGATGGCGCCCCTGTTTCTGCACCCCCGCATAGGCCTCGGGATACCAGCGCGCCGCGAGGCCCTTCACCGTGCTGACGTCAATCAGGCGATAATGGAAGAAGGCCTCGAGGGTCGGCATGTGCCGGCGAAGGAACCGACGATCTTGATGAATGGAATTGCCACAGAGCGGCGCCTGCCCCGGCTCCGCAAAGCCCTGGAGGAAGGCCAGCGTTTCCGCCTCGGCC
>JAYOYG010000011.1:0-40420 GCA_038153445.1 Pseudomonadales bacterium | reverse complement strand
CGGTAGCTGAGCGCCTTGGCGAGGGAGCGGTGATGCAGGACACAGGCGTGGATGAAGCCGCCCATGAGGGGCTCGCGGCGAACGGCGTCCTCCGCTTCCTTCGTGATTCGGGCCCACAGGGGATCGGAGGAAAAGGTGGTGGCTTGGATTGCGCCCATGATCGTGCTCCTTAGCCGGGCGTGCATAGCACCATAGGCGCCGCTGCGGCGTCAAAGGCGTAAGCTTTCCTCGCGATCAGCGGACCGTGGAAGATGCGATGAGTGACCGAGCGGAAATTGAAGCCTTAATGCTGGCGTACTGCAGAGCGATTGACAGCGGTGCCTGGGGGGCGTTTCGGGCCCTGATGGGAGGGGCAAGGTGGTTGGTCGAGGGTGAGGCCCCCGCACCGGCTTCTGCGAATAACGTCATTGTTTACGAGGATGGAACGCCAAGGACGAAGCATGTGGTCACCAATATCGCGATCATCGTTGATCCAGAAGGTCATCGCGCCGAAGGGCATTCCTACGTCACCGTTTATCAGCAGGTCCCGGGAGATCAGCTCAGAACGATCTTTGCCGGGGAATATTACGATTGCTTCGCTAAGGCGGAAGGGCGCTGGGCTTTCACGGAGCGGGATATTCGCCGTCCGCTCTATGGCGATCTCTCGAAGCACCTGAGGGACCCCCAAGCGACCTTCCCCCGGGCCCCTCTCTCCTAGGGGATCCCGGGGGTTTCCTAAGGCCCTGAAATCAGTTCCAGGGCCGAGCAGGGGAAATATGCGAGTGGGCGATGCCCCAGGAGCCTGACTCCTTAACAAGCACGAGGGAGATCCAAAGGGGCGGCTGGGTAACGATGGGTCCTTCGGAGGGCATGACCTGAGTGCGTCGAAGGTAGCTCGCCACGGCGGTGTTTCCATAGACCCGAATGATCGGGGACTCCATCTGGACGTGGTAGGTGTCGCCTTGCCCGTCAGTTTGCTTGGCCCGATGGTCTCTTTGAGCCTCTTGCCAGGCCATGAAGTCGGGTCCGTGGGCCCACCGGCTGACCGCAATCCAGACTCGGTCATTGCGAATGTAGCGGCTCTGGGCATCGAGATCGCCTTCGAGGGCACTGTAGTCCTTCAAAAAGGCCAGCACCTCCTCCTCTGAGGCGGCGGCCTGTAGGGGCAGGGCGAGGAGCCCAAGGAGGCTGAGTAAGGGAAGCGAAAGAATTTTCATGGGATCGGTCTCCTTAAGGTGGTCCAAAAACCTTAGGCCGGGGAGACCTTACCCCCCTAGGCGTGCTTGCTTGGCCTGCGGGCGGGAGGGACCGATGGTCGCTTTCGTAACGGGCACTAACGAATTTGGAAAGCGACCTGGAGCCAGACAGGAAAGGTTCATGGAGCGCTGGCAGAATAGGACGCTCACGGATTGAGGGGACTCTGGGTGGATCGGCCGACGCGCACGAACGAAAAAGCACTCGCGATTAATCTGGATATGGGCCGCTATGGCAGCTTCGCGGAAATCGGTGCGGGGCAGGAGGTAGCGCGCTGGTTCTACCGCGTTGGTGGGGCGGCAGGCACCATCGCCAAGAGCGTCTCGGCCTATGACAAAACGGTGAGCGACGCCATCTACGGTCCCACGCGCCGCTACGTGGTGCGCGAGCGTTTAGAGGAGATGCTCCGCTACGAGCAAAGCCTCACCCTAGAGCGGCTCTTTCCCCAGCGCGGCGATTCCACAGCCTTCTTTACCTTTGCCAATACCGTGCAGGCCCGCTCCTACCAGGGCAACAACGAGTGCCATGGCTGGATCGGCGTGAAGTTCCAGTCCCATCCCCGGGACGAAGACAGCCAGATCATCCTTCACGTGCGCATGCTCGATAGCGAGAACCAGGCGCAGCAGGAGGCCCTCGGTATCATTGGCGTAAACCTGCTTTACGGGGCCTTCTTTCTCTACCACCGCCCCGATGAGCTGGTGGAATCGCTTCTCGACGAGCTGAGCATCGAGCGCATCGAAATCGACATGATCGAGTTTTCGGGCATCGAGTTTCGGCACGTCGACAACCGCATCATGAGCCTTCGCCTGGTGCAGCTGGGGCTGACCCCGGCGGCCATGTTCTCGGCCTCGGGAAAGGTTCTCCAGCCCTCGGAAGTCCTGCGTAAGCGGCCCGTGCTGCTGGAGCGGGGGCGCTTCTCCCCGGTGACCCGAGTCAATCTCGATATGATCGACAAGGCGCGGGCCCAGTTCGCCGACGACGGCGGCGCTGCCGTGCAGGCGGACGACATTGTCTCGGTGATGGAGATCACCATGAGTAACCTCCGCGCCGATCAGGGGGAGGTGGACCTCACGGACTTCATCGGTCGCGCCGAGGTGCTGGGGGTCACGGACCACATCGTCATGATCTCCGACTACTTCGAGTATTACCGGCTTGCGGCCTATCTACGGCGCTACACCGATCGGCGCTGCGCCATCGTGATGGGGGCCGGGGCGCTGCGGCAGATCTTCGACGAGCGCTACTACGCGCGCCTCGAAGGCGGGATTCTCGAGGCCCTTGGGCGTCTCTTTAAGAACGACCTTCACATCTTCGTTTATCCCCAGAAGGATCCGGAGACGGGCACGCTGTGGACCGTGGAGACCTTGGAGGTGCCCAAGGACGTGCGCCACCTCTATGGCTATCTCGTGGAGCGGGGCTTCCTGATTCCCGTGGAGGACTACGACGAGAGCGTGCTGGATATCCAAGCTCCGGAGGTCCTCGAGAAACTCCAGAGCGGGGATGAAGCCTGGGAAAGCATGGTCGACGAGCGCGTCGCCGAGGTGATTAAGGCCCGCAAGCTCTTCGGCTACGGTGCCCGCTAGCCATCAGGTGAGGGCAAGCGCGCCGCAAAGCGCCGTCGTGCCCATGAGGTAGATTCCGGGAAGGCGAAGCAAGGCCTTATGGCCTCTTAAGCTCAGGCCAAGGAAGAGCAGGGCCCCAAGGGCATTTGCTGCTATGAGGGGCCAGGCGGCGCTGGCGGACGCACGGTCGAAAGCCACAGCAAGGAAGGTTGCGCCGCTCACCGTCAAGAAAATCGTAAAGATGTGCCAGCTGACGACGCTCAGGGACTTCCCGAGGGGCTCGAGCGTGCTCGCGTTGATATTCCCGAGATAAATACGCGCGCCAGGAACCCCGTGGAAGAACGCTCCGAAGAGGGATAGGGCCGAAGCACCGATCATTAGCCAATGATCCATCGGTATCTTTCCTCGATATTTTTCTCGCGATGGTTTACACCATGGCGGAGGAAACCCGGGAGAACAATAGGCGGAGCTCCGCTGATGGGAGGGAGGATAGGGGCATGAAGGGTCTAAGCTATCGCTGCGGAGAAGCGAAAACGCCGCTGCTCTACGAAACCATCGGCGAGCACTTCGATCGCATGGCAGAAGCGCATCGCGATCGGGAGGCGCTTGTCGTCGCCCACCAGGGGATTCGGTGGACCTACGGCGCTTACCACGCGCAGGTGGAGGCCCTAGCTACGGGGCTCTTAGCCCTGGGCTTGGGCCCGGGAGACCGCATCGGCATCTGGGCGCCGAATTGCGCTGAGTGGTGCCTAACCCAGCTCGCCACGGCAAAGATCGGCGCCATCATGGTGTGTATCAACCCGGCCTATCGAGTTCATGAGCTGGAGTACGCCCTCACCAAGGTTGGCTGTAAGGCCATCATTGCCGCCGAGCGCTTTAAGACCAGCGACTACCTCGGCATGTTGGAAACGCTTGCGCCGGAGCTCGCGCACTGCGCCCCGGGGGCGCTCAAGAGCGCAAAGCTTCCCGAGCTCGAAATCGTCATTCGCCTTGGCGAGGACGCAACGCCGGGCATGCTGAACTTCCCCGCGGTCTGCGCCTTGGGGGGGGCAGGGGAGCGCGCTAGGCTCACCGCCCTCGCGCCGACCTTGAGCCCCGATGATCCCATCAATATTCAGTTCACCAGCGGCACCACGGGTAATCCCAAGGGCGCGACCCTCACCCATTTCAATATCTTGAACAACGGCGCCCAGGTCGGGGCTGGGCAGAACCTCACGGCGGCGGACCGGGTCTGCATTCCCGTGCCGCTATACCACTGCTTTGGCATGGTCATGGGCATGCTCGGCGTGCTCACCCATGGTGCCACCGCGGTGCTGCCGAGCGACGCCTTTGAGGCGGAGACCGTCCTTCGGGTGGTAGAAAACGAGCGCTGCACGTCGCTCTACGGTGTGCCGACCATGTTTGTGGGCATGCTGGAGGCACCCAGGTTTTCTACCTTCGATCTGAGTTCCCTGCGTACGGGGATCATGGCCGGGGCCTTGTGCCCGGTGGAGGTCATGAAGCGGGCGAACCACGACATGCACATGGGGGAAGTCATCATTTGCTATGGGCAGACGGAGACGAGCCCGGTGAATCACATGACGGCGATTGATGCGCCCTTTGAAAAGCGCGTCTCCACCGTTGGTCAGTGCGGTCCCCATCAAGAGGTAAAGATCATCGATGAAGAGGGCCGGGTGGTTCCCCTTGGCGCGAAGGGGGAGCTGTGCTGCCGGGGCTACTCCGTCATGCGGGGCTACTGGGGCGATGAAGAGCGCACCGCGGAAACCATCGATGAGGCGGGGTGGCTCCACAGCGGCGATCTCGCGGTCATGGATGAGGAAGGTTACGTGCAGATCGTCGGCCGCCTGAAGGACATGATCATTCGCGGCGGTGAGAACATTTATCCGAAGGAAGTGGAGGAGTTCCTCTACACCCATCCGGCTATCCAGGAGGCCCAGGTCTTTGGCGTGCCCGATAAAAAGTTCGGGGAGCAGGTGGCGGTGTGGATCCAGCTTCGGGAAGGGGCGACGCTGACCGAAGAAGAGGTGCGCAGCTTCTGCGCTGAGCGCATTGCGCACTTTAAGGTGCCTAAATACATCGCCTTCGTGGACGCCTTCCCCATGACCGTCACGGGGAAGATTCAGAAGTTTGTGATGCGCGACGCGCTGGTGGCCGAGCTTGGGCTAAGCGCCTAAGGGGGCGCCTAGGGGGGCGCCTTCGGTCTTCTGGTCCCCCGCAAGGCGCGAGTGGGTCATCACTCGGGGCTCGGAGAAATCCCAGGGTTGTGCCCGATGGAGTAAGCGTCGGTTGTCCCAAAGCACCACGTCCCCGGCGCTCCAGCGGTGCTCTACCACCCGCTCCGGTGCGGCCACGGCGTGGTCTATCAGGGCGCCAATTAACGCCAGGGCATCATCGTTTTCTAGGCCCTCGATGGCGTAGGCGTGACGGCCCACCGCCAGGCTCTTCCGTCCCGTCTCCGGGTGAACCTTCACCAGCGGGCGTAGGGGACTACCGGCGACATCTAGCCCGTAGCCCATGTACTCGCTCCCCTCGGCCTTCGTACTTTCCCCAAGGCGCCGCTGGCTTTCCGCCAGCGAGTGGTAAGCCCGGAGGGCCTCGCAGCGCGCCTGGAGCGTGGGCTCTAGCGTATCCCAAGCCGCTTCTAGATCGGCGAAGGCCGTTTCGCCTCCGGTTTTGGGCACGATCTGGGCACTGAACACCGCGCCCTTAGCCTGCACCGGCATGTAGGTGTTGTCCTGATGCCATTCCATATTGCCGCGGATGATTTTCATCATGTCATCGTCCGGGGCGTCCCGGAGCGTCCCGTTGGCGCGAAGGTTGCTGATGGCAGCGGCTTCGAGACCGGGCACCAAGGGCCCGAAGCGCTCAGCGAAGGTGATTTGCTCACTGCTGCTTAGATGCTGCTCGGGGAAGATCAGGAGGCCGTATCGCAGCCATGCGTCATGCAGGGCGGCAAAGGTGTCGTCGGGCAGGGTCGCTAGGGGCAACCCGCGCACCACCGCGCCGAAGGTCTTCCCAGCTAAGGGCTGAAGGATCATCGGTATCACGCCTCCCCGCGTAACCATGGGGCAAACGCTACGCCCCGGTGCCGGCGCTGCCAAGGCCCGGTTGGACAGGGCATCCCCGTCGCGCTATCTATAGGCTCCGGAGAGTAGGGAGACGGGTGATGAGGCAAGGGATGACGGCGGCGGCCCATGCCGAGGCCATGGCAACCTACGCGGAGGCAGGGCTCAAGCGCGCGGAGGCCCTAGGCAATCGCGGGCCCCTGCGGCTGGGTCCCGACGGGCGGCTGGTCCCGGAGATTCTTGACGCCTATGAGCGCACAGGCTTTTACGTCTTTGAAAACGTTATCGGAGAGGCGGAGCTTGGGGTCCTACGAGGCGAGCTTGAAGCGCTGCTCGAGCGCGCTCCCGTGGATAACGGGGCGACGGTGGATCGGCACGGGCGCCCGGCCTACGGGCAGGAATTTGCTCGCCCCGTCTTCTCCCTGATCCGCCCTCTGGTGGATCCCTGGGGCGGGACCGCAGCCCTTGGCGGTCGCCATCCCGTTAAAATGCGCCAGCCGACCTTCGTCGATGAGGCCGCGCCCAAGGTCGTGTTCCTCATGACCGGCATGTGCCAAACCATGGCGAGCGGCCTGCGCCTCTATGGCCACCCCCAGCTCCTTGCGGTTGCCGCCTCCATCAATGGCGATGACTTTGTCCCTTACAACGATGCGATCTTTATCAAGCAGCCGGGGCAGGGGGGCGCGGTGTCCTGGCACCAGGATGGGGTCACGCACTGGGAGAACCCGGCCTGGGATCCGGGCATTCACGGCTTTAACTTCCAGGTGCAGCTCTACGATACCTCGGCGGCCAGTTGCCTCTGGGTCGTGCCCGGGAGCCATCGCGAGGGCAAGATCGACATCCCGGCCCGCCTTGCGGCTAACGGTGGGGAAGAACAGCTGCCCGATGCCGTTCCCCTGGCGTGCCGGGCTGGAGACGTCACCATCGCGAATCGTCAGGCCCTGCACGGCTCCTTTGCCAACACCTCCTCGGATTTTCGCGCATCCCTGACCTTTGGCTTTCACCGCCGGGCGTCCGTGCTCGGCGCGAAGGGCGCCCTCAGTGAGGAGGGTTCGGTGATCTACGATGAGGCCCGCATCGAGGCGCGCTCAAAGGTGATTGCCGTCGCCATCGACGCCCGGGCTCAGCACTACCCGGAGGCGCCGCGCTTCTCCTACGCGCCCCTTGCTGGGCGGGAGGGGGAGCTTGCGTTCACGCCGGAGAATTGGGAACGCATCATTCGGGATTACAACCTGAACGATCTGTCGATCTAGGGGGCGGCGCTCGCCTTAACCGACCCATCGCGCCGGGGGTCGGCGGCGCCGACCCAGCGGTCCTCTTCCCAGGCAATGGCATGAACGCCGCCAAAGTAGGGGTCAAGATAGCTATCGGAGACGCCATAGCGAGGCCGCTCAAGGGAAAAGCCGGCGCGCGCCAAGCCCGCGAGAAGCGTTTGGGAAAGCGTGGGCCCCTCGATAAAGGCGGCGCTTTTTGGAGTGCCATGGACCCGATAGGCGCTGACCGCCCCCTTCACGTCTCTGGACAGATCAAGCCAATGGCTCGTCACCTGGGCGACGGCAGAAATAATGCGCTCGCTACCCGGGCTTCCTAGGACCAGGAGGGGCTGGCCGTCTTTGCTTACGATGGTGCCCGTCATGGAGGAGAGCACCATTTCCCGAGGCTTCAGCACATAGGGGCTGCCGTCGTCCTCGAGGCGAAACCCCTGCATGTAGTTGTTGTACAGGAAGCCAAGGGTGGGGTGGGCAACCTTGGCGCCGAAGTAGCTGTCGATGCTTTGGGTCACGGCTACCACCCAACCGGCATCATCCACGACCGAAAAGTGTGTGGTCTCGCCCTTCTCCGACCATAGGCGGGTGGCTTCCGCTTCCGAGATCTTTTTCGCGACGTCCTCTTTGTAGTTCGTGAAGCTCGGGACCGGGTCGCGCGCCCGGGTGCCGTGGGCGATGCGCATGGCCTCAAGCAGCTGCAGTTGCCGGGGCGCCCCGGGTTGCTGTCGTGGCGCCAGGGGCATCTGCTCGAGCACCTTCATCAGCTGCAGGAGGACCCAGCCGCCGAAGGGCGGAGGCAGGGTGACGATCTCGTAACCCCGGTAGGTCGCCCGAAGGGGCTCAACGATGGCCGGTTCGGGGAAGGTCGCGAGATCCTCGGCGGTGATCCAGCCGCCGTTGGCCACCATGTCCTCGGCAATGGCCTGGGCAATGGCGCCGCGATAGAAATCCTCCGCCCCGGCCTCGGCCAAACGCCGAAGGGTCTGGGCCAGCACGGGTTGGCGGAAGCGATCGCCGGCCACCCAAGGCCGCCCCTCGGGATGGAGAAACAGCCACCGAGCGGCGTCCTGCTCCGCTAGGGCGGCACCGTAGAACTGGAAGGCCCGGGCGCGAAAAGGTCCCAGAATCACGCCCTCATCGGCCAGGGCGGCGGCGGGGGTGACCAGTTCTTCCCAGCTGAAATTGCCGCTGCCGTAGCGGCGAAGCGCAAGGTCCAAAACTTTGGGCGTGGAAGGAACGGAGGCGGCGCTATGGCCCCGCCGGAGCTGCGCCGCCGTCACCTCGGCGGGGAGCTTCGCCGGAGACCAGGTGGTCCCATGAATCACCTCCGTGACCCCGGAAGGGCTGCGCACGAGCATGACCGTTTGCCCGGCCAGCCCCGACCCCGCGGGTTCGCTGACCCCCAGGGCGAGGGAGATAGCGATGGCCGCATCTACCGCATTGCCGCCCTGCTCAAGCACCGTAGCGCCGATGGTTGTGGCTTCCGGCGTGGCGCTGCTCACCACGCCGCCCGCTCGGGTGGGGAGGCTTAAGCTGAGTAGGAGCGCCAGGGTCAGACTGAGGAAAGCTTTCATCATGGGGTGTGGGCTCCTAGAAAGGCCTCGATGGCATCGGCGCCGGACTTCAGGCGGGGAAAGAGGTCGTCTGAAGCGCCCCCCTTGCCAAAGCGTTCCAGCACCTCGGCGCCATCGTAATCCACGGAAGCGATGCGGAGGGTTAGGCTGTCCGCGGCCATGCCGAAGTCTTCCCCGGGTAGGGTCGCAACGCCCGCATCGCTTAGCAGAGCCTCCGCCAGGGCAGCGCCGGTGGTGATGCCTCGGGCCGCGAGGGCCTTCCGGTGAGGTTCAAAATCGGGAAAGAGGTAGAAGGCGCCCTCGGGGCGGGGGCAGAGGAGCCCCAGGGTTTGGAAGCGCTCGAAGAGAAAGGTGCTCGCGGCGCTATGAATTGCCGCGGTCCTTTCGACGAACGCTGCGATTTCCGGCCCATAGGCCAGGGCGGGGAGGGCGCCATACTGGATGGGGGCGGAAACGGCGCTGAAGGTTTCACTGATCATGGCGCGAAGGGGCGCCATGAGCGCCCCGAGGGCATCGGGGACCGCGGCGAGGCCCAGGCGCCAGCCCCCCGCGGCAAAGGCCTTCGACAGCCCGGTGGTGATGATCGTTTGCGAGGGGAGGACCGTCGCCATGGAAGGGGCCGGGCCCCCGGCGAAGGTGACCAGGCCGTAAATTTCGTCGGAGAGGACGATCACCCCCTCCCGCTCGCAGATCTCTGCAAGGCCCTGGAGGTCCTCGAGGCTGTAGAGCGTTCCGGTGGGGTTTCCGGGACTATTCAAAATAAGGGTTTTCGGCCCGGGGTGGGCTGCGCAGGCCCGGGCAAGCGTTTCCGGACTCAGGCGATAGCCTCTTTCCCGGGACGTCTCCAGGGGCACAAAGGGTTTTCCGAGCAGGGCTGCCTGGGGCGCATAGCTCACCCAGGCGGGTACGGGCACCAGCACCGGGCCGGCGAGGATGGCCAGAAAATCGAAGAGGAGTTCCTTGCTACCCGGACCCACCAGGAGGTTCGCTGCCTGCAGCGCATGGCCCTGGCGTCGCAGGAAGGCAGCCGCAGCCTCCCGGAGCGCGGGAAGGCCCTCCCCTGGAAGGTAGGCCTTTTCTCCGGCGTGTTCCCTGAGCGCTTCTACCATGGAGGGCGGTACGGGGAACGGCGATTCCCCAAAGCCCAGGTGGCAGACCAGCTGCCCGGCTTGCCGCAGCGCTCGAGCGCGCTGATTGATGGCGAGGGTGGCGGACTCTTTGACGGCGAGAAAACGAGGGTTAAGGCGATCCACGGGCAGGCCCTCTCGGCGTGGCGGGCAGGCGGCCCGATGGCAGAGCATAGGCCATTGCTTGATCCCGGTCAGGGCTTTTGCAGAAGGGAAGCGCAATGATTCCTCATGCCCCACAGGTCATGGAGGTCCGACGGTGCATAAAGTTCTCTGGTGGTTCATAGCCTTTTTTTTCGTGTTGAGTGCTGAGGCGGTGGCGGCGCTGGCGCTGACCCTCGTCGCTGCCGCTTAGGGCGCTCCGTGGGGGTAGTTTTCCCCTAAAAAGTTCTCCCCCGCGACGGGAAAAGGCAGGCTTGTGCGTACACCTTGGTAATCGGCCCCTAAATCCTTCGCCAAGGAGACAACCTATGCCCCAGCTGCACCGGGTTAAATCGCTTCCCATCGCGTTTGCCATTGCTCTCGCGGGCTGTGGAGGTGGCGGCAGTGGGAACGCCAGCGTTGTCACCACGTCTTCCACCGATAGCGGTAGCTCAACCCCGGCCATCGACGAAAGCTCCGTGGGCAACTTTTTGCCCGGACAGTTTTCCGTGGCGCTCACTTCCCAAGCCCGGGTTGCGTGCACCCTGGACGACGGTAGCGCCGCCACCTGCTACGAGCTCACCTTTCTTGCCAACGGCGCCGGGGATCAGGAAGGGGCGGGGAGCATCGGCCCCTTCTGCCCCGAGACCATCACCGTGCCCCGAGACGAGGCGGGTTTTGGGGTTTACGACGGAGAAACCAATCCCGGTTTCCAATCTCTTATCGACGCCTTCGCGGCCATGGAAGCGGACGGCTTCGACATCGTGGATGAGGCAGGGAACGTGACCATTAACGGTGGCCCCGGGCAGCCCGCCTGCCTCGCCATGCCCATCGATCGCACCCTGGAGCTGGTCTATCAAATCCCCGTGACCCCCGTGCCCCGGGCTGTCGCCCACGAGCTGGGCACCGTGGAGGCCATCGGGGTTGGCCTCACCGGGGTCCCCTACAAGGGGAATCCGCCAGGCGTTGCCGTGGCTCAGGCGGGGACGCCGGGGGGCAACGGCGGCATTCCTGCTCTGGATCATTGCGGAGGCCATGTGGACCCCGCGGGGTATTACCACTGGCATTTCGTCCCCCAGGCCATGAATGAGGTGTTGGGGTCAGAGAACTATGACTTCACCAACCGCTTTGGTATTTCCTGCAGCAATATCTTTGTGGATGCCAATGCCCCCGCGGCCTATGCGGGTTTGGCGAAGGACGGCTATCCCCTGTATGGACCCTTCGATCTCGAAGGCGGGGAAAACCTCGCTCCGGAAACGGTGGCAGAGCTCGATAGCTGCCGGGGCCACAGTCACGCAACGCCGGACTTTCCCGATAGCGTGTACCACTACCATGCGCGGGCAGGGGAGGCGCCGAACGTTCCGACCTGCCTCACGGGTCAATATTCCCGTAGCCACTTCTCGGTGCGCTAGCCATGAGGCGAGGGCTTGCGGTGCTGGGCATGGCGCTGGTCCTGGGCTTTCCGGTCCTGGCCTGCGCCCACGATGGGCACATCGCAACGGCGCAGCTGCGGAGAACCTCCGAAGGCTGGCGCTACGAGTTCATGGCGCCCCAGCATGCGCTAGAGGAGGGCCTTGAAAGCTGGCGTAAGGGGCAGGCAGCGCCAGCCCGGGCTTCTGAGGGAGCAGCCTTCCGCGAGGCCATGGTGGCGTTTCTAAAGGAAAGCCTGTCTTTAACGGTTACCCCTGCGCCGGGGGCGCCGGCAAGGGTTCACCTGGGGGCCGGGCGCTTTAAGCTCGGCAGCCACCGGTCCTACTTCGATTTTGCCCTAGAGGGCATGCCCTCAAGCCCCGCTTTGGTGACGGTGCGCATTGCGACCCTAGCGCAGCGTCCGGGGCAAACGGTGCTGCTGCGCCTGATCGACGGCGATCGGACCGAGCGTTTCGTCCTGACAGCAGAGAACGACTTCGCCGTGACCGATCGCGCCTTCTTTAGCCCCTAGGCCCTTCCTAGGCGCTGAAGTGCAGAAGGTCTTCCCGGGCGCCGCCGGCGCCGCCTAGGAAGTGGCGAAGGTATTCCTCGTAGGAACCCATCCACATGCCTTGGGATCGTTCCCGGCCCGCTTCCACGTCGGTCTTCGTGGATTTCATGTACCAGTTGTTGCAGCGCAGCCATACCTTGCCATCGGCGCTGGCGTTGCAGCGCGTGGTCCAATCGGCCACGGCCTCCTCGCTAGGCTCGACCTCCTGCGTGCCCTTGGCCTTCATGCCTGCGACGAGCTCGGCAATGTACTTGCCTTGCTCTTCGCAGAGCAGGGTGACGTTGGTCACCGGGTTCAGGCTTTGGGGGCCGATCATCATGTAGAAGTTCGGCATATCTGCCACGTGCACGCCCCAGAGGGATTGGGGGCGGGTCATCTGCCAGTTGTTCTCCGCATTGGCGCCGTAGCGGTCGGCGAGGGTCACGCCCCCCTTGCCCGTTACCGGGAAGGGAATGTGGTTGCTATCGAAGCCCGTGGCGTAGATAAGCACGTCCACGTCGTGGCAGGCACCGCTGGCCATGCGCACCCCGGTCTCCGTGATGGCTTCAACCCCCTGGGGATCATCGACCAGGGTCACGTGGGGCTTGTTGAAAGTGGTGTAGTAGTCGTCGATGAAGAGCACGCGCTTGCAGAAGAAGGGGTAGTCCGGGGTCAGCTTCTCCGCCAGCACCGGATCCTTCACCTCCCGCTTAATGCGCTCGGCGATGCCGCGGCAAATCTCCGCGTTTTCTTCCTCGTTGTGGAGCGTATCGAAGGTGAAGGGGATCGGGGTGACCCGGGGCCCATCATTCTGCCAGTCGATGAAGCGCAAGCTTTCGCTGTAGCCCCCCTTCTTGAAGGCTTCGACAATTTCCGGGGGCGTGGGTTCGTCATCCCGGGGCATGCACCAGGTGGCTGAGCGCTGAAAAACCGTGAGCGTTTCCACCTCGTCCACGATGGCCGTAATGACCTGGGCGGCGGAGGCGCCGGTCCCAATGACGCCGACCTTCTTGCCCTTCAGATCGACGTCGTAGTTCCACTGTGCCGTATGGAAGGCCTCTCCCTTAAAATGGCCGAGGCCCTCAAGCTCAGGCATGCGCGGCGTGGAGAGGGGCCCATTGGCACTCACCACGTGCTGGCCCTGGAAGGTTGCCCCAGATGCGCCGGTGTTTCCATCTTCCGTTTCCACCCGCCAGGCGCCGGGGCCTTCGTAGTGCACCGCGGTGACCTTGGTGGAAAAGCGGATGTGGGACGCAAGGCCGCAGTAGGCCACGAGGCGATCCGTGTACTCGGAGATTTCCCGCTGGCTGACGTACTTCTTGGAGGGAATGAAGCCGATTTCGTCGAGCAGGGGCAGATAGGCATAGGAGGGCACATCGCAGGCCGCGCCGGGGTAGCCCCCCACGCCGCCGTTCTGCCAGACACCCCCAAGGGAGGAACCCATCTCGAGGATGCAGAAGTTCTCGATGCCTGCCTTCTTCAGGTAGTGACCACAGAGCAGGCCGGAAAACCCACCCCCCACAATTACGACGTCAAAGGGCTCTGCCATGCGCGTTGCCTCCCCAGGTGCGCGTTTTGAATGGCTCGAGTGTGCCATGGCGAGGCTTCCGAGGGCAGGGCCTTTCCCTTCCCTCCCGCCGGAGGCCCTGATCTACTGCGCTCTCTATTTTCGCCACCATAGCGAGTTCGACCATGAGCCTGAGCTTTTACGATTGCAGCGTTGCCGCCTACCTTCAGGTGCTGGGAGGCGTTAAGAACGCCTTGGCCAAGGCCGTGGCCCACAGCGAAGAAACGGGCCTCGATCTTCAGAGCGTGGTGGACTTTCGCCTCCACGAGGACATGTTGCCCTTCAGCTTTCAGGTGATCTCCGTGTGGCACCACTCCCTCGGCGCCTTAAAGGGGCTTCAGGCCGGCGTTTTCGAGCCGCCCCCGGCCCTGGATCCTCTCGACTTTTCGGGTCTTCAGGGGCTGGTGGATGAGGCGATCGCCTATTGCACGGCGCAGACGCCGGAGGGGGTCAATGCGCTTGCTGAGGGGCCCATGGTGTTTCGTATCCGGGGCCGGGAGATGCCCTTCACCACGGACAATTTCTTGCTGTCCTTCTCCCTGCCAAATGTCTATTTCCATGCCACCACCACCTACAGCATTCTTCGCCACCTCGGCGTACCCCTCGGTAAAACGGATTACCTCGGGCAGCTTCGCCTCGGGTCCTAGGCTTAGCGGTGGAGCTCCATTTCCAGGGCTGGCCCACGGGGGGGGATCTGCGCTTTGCCAACCCTTCGGCAGTCTTTGAGGCCTGGACCGCAGAGGCCGTCGGCCCGGCCCTAGAGGCGGCGGAAGCCGCCCGGCGCCAGGGCGCCTGGCTAGCGGGGTTTGCTTGCTATGAGCTTGGCCTCGCGCTCGAGCCCAAGCTGGCGGCGGGGCTGATCACCGATCCCACCCTGCCGCTCCTTGCCTTTGGGGCCTTCGACGCGCCCGCCCCCTGGGTGTTGGACCAAGAGGTCGAGGACGCCCCCGTGGCCCTCGGGCCCCTGACCCCCGCGTGGTCCCTGGAGGCTTACCGGGAAGCCTTTCGCGCCCTGCATGACGCCATCGGCGCGGGGGAGCTGTACCAGGGCAATCTTACCTTTCCCCTGAGCGGCCCCTTCGAGGGATCGCCTCGGGCTCTGTTCAAGGCCCTTGCGGCGCGCCAGGCCGTGCCCTTTGGCGCTTTGGTGGAAAGGCCCGACGGTCCGACGCTGCTGTCCCGATCCCCGGAGCTGTTCTTCCGCACCGATGGAGAAGGGGGCATCGAAGCGAAGCCCATGAAGGGCACCGCGCCGCGCCATTCCGATCCTGATCGCGATGCGGAAGCTCGGGCCTTCCTCGCCGAGGATCTTAAGAACCGGGCGGAAAATCTCATGATCGTGGATCTGCTGCGCAACGATCTTGGCAAGCTGTGCACCCTAGGGTCGGTGCGGGGGGAGGGGCTCTTCGCCGTGGAGTCCTTTGCCACCGTGCATCAGATGACCTCCCTCGTTCGGGGGCAGCTAAAGGCACCGCCGGCGCTGGGTCCCTTGCTCCGCGCGCTCTTTCCCTGCGGTTCCATTACGGGGGCGCCGAAGTTTCGCGCTATGGAGACGCTGCGGGCCCTGGAAAGCGGGCCCCGGGGGATCTACTGCGGCACGCTGGGGTGGATGGCGCCCGATGGACGATCGGAGTTCAGCGTGGCCATTCGAACCCTGGCCCTGGACGAGAGCCAGGCGCGGCTCGCCGTGGGCAGCGGGGTGGTTTACGACAGCGTGGCAGAGGCGGAATACGAGGAGGCTCTATGGAAGGCGCGCTTTGCGACGCTTTCTCCCGAGACTGCGCCTTAATCGAGACCTTTTTTTGGTCGCCGGAAACGGGGGTGCGGGATGGCGCGGCCCACTGGGCGCGCCTTCGCCGGTCCGCTGACGCCCTGGGCTTCCCCCTCGGGGACGCAGCGCTGCGCGCTGTCCTGGAGACCCTAGGGGGTTCGGAGCCGCTCCGCGCTCGCCTGACGCTGGCGCGGGACGGGGCCCTGGCCCTGACCACGGCGCCCCTTACCCCGACCCTGGGCCCCTGGCGCGTCGGTTTAAGTCCCGAGCGCCTGGAAGCGGGGGCCCTTTGGCTTCGCCATAAGACCACGGATCGGGGGCTCTACGATCGAACCCGCGCGGCGCTGCCGCCTGGGCTTGATGAGATGCTGTTTTTAAACGAGCGCGATGAGCTTTGCGAGGGCACCATCACGAATGTGTTTCTTCGCTGGGACGACGGCCCCCTGTGTACGCCACCGCTCAGTTCAGGCTGCTTGCCCGGCGTCCTCCGGCAGCGCCTCCTTGAATCCGGGGAAGCCCGAGAAAGGGTGCTTCCCCGGCAGGCGCTTTTTGAATGTGAAGGCCTTTGGGTCGGCAATGCGCTGCGGGGGCTGATCCCTGCGCTTATCGAGGAGGAGGGTGCATGAGGATTCCGCCGTGGATGCGATGGGGCTTCGGCCTGCTTGCCTGGGCCTCCGCGCTCGGAGCCGTGCTCGGCGCAGGCGCCGTCGCGGCAGAGCCCGCGCCCCGCAGTAACCTCCTGCTGATCTATGTCGATGATCTGGGCTACGGGGATCTCGGGAGCTACGGCCACCCGGTGCTGCAAACGCCGAATCTCGATCGCCTGGCGGAAGAGGGGGTGCGGCTGACGAACTACTACGCGCCCTCGGCGCTCTGTTCACCGTCTCGGGCCGCGCTACTCACGGGGCGCCATCCCTACCGCACCGGCATTCAGAGCTGGATTCCCGCGGGCACGGGCATTTATCTGAGAGATCACGAGCTCACCCTTGCGGAGCTACTGCGCGCCGAGGGCTATGGGACGGCGCTGGTGGGGAAATGGCACCTCAATAGCGATCTCGGAAGCCGGGCCGAACCTCAGCCGAACGATCAGGGCTTTGAGTATTTCTACGGCCACAATGCGTTCCAGACGCCGACCAACCGCAATCCCGACAACCTCTATCGCAATCGGGAGAAGCTGCCCGTGCAGGAGGGCTATACGGCTCAGCTCTATGTCGATGAAGCGATGGGGTGGCTCGAGGCGCGCGCCGAGGACACCCCCTTCTTCCTCATGCTGAGCATGGCCGAGCCCCATACCCCCATCGAGAATCCCCCAGCCTTTAACGCGCGCTACGCCGAGCACACCCAGGGGCCCGTGGTGCCCATCCCCTCGGGACTCGCGGCACCCCCGAAAGCGCTCCTAACGCCTCGGGGCCCCGGGGAGTACTACGCGAATATCACCTACCTCGATCATCAGCTGGGTCGTTTACTGGCGTACCTCGACGAGAAGGGGCTACGGGAAAGCACGCTCATCGTGTTTGCCAGCGACAACGGTCCGGTGACTGACGATTGGCTTAATTGGTATGAGGTGAACGCCTATGGCGCGACGGGGGGCTACCGCGGACGGAAGCATTACCTGTACGAAGGGGGGCTTAAGGTTCCGGCGATGGTGAGCCAGCCGGGCCGAATTCCCGAGGGGGTCGTGCGGGATGGGATCATGGTGGGCACCGATTGGCTGGCCACCCTCGCGGCCTTGCTGGCCTTCCCTCTGCCTACGGACCGTCCCCTCGATAGCCGGGATCAATCCGCGCTCTTGCTCAGCGGGGCGCCGGCTGCTGCTGGGCCCCTGCACTGGGCCTTGCCGACGCCGAATGGCTTGGATTATGCAGTGCGGCAGGGGCCCTGGAAGCTTTTGTTGGATCAGGACCACGCTCCGCAGGCGCTTTATCACCTCGAGGACGATCCCCTGGAGCTCTTCGATCTGCGCCGCGCAGCGCCTGACCAGGTCTCCCGGCTCCAGCAGCTCCACGCTTCGCAGCTTCAGGCCATCGAGCAGGATCCCCTGCGCCCGGAACCCTAGGGGGCGCTGGGGGCCTCGTAGCTGACTCGCCCGCCAACGATGGTCATCACCGTTTCGGCCTCGAGGATCTCCGCCTCGGGAATGGTGAGGAAATCTCGATCGAAGATGGTGAAGTCCGCAAGCTTGCCCACCTCCAGAGACCCCCGGAGGTCCTCCTGGAAAGCGCCGTAGGCGGGCCAAAGGGTAAACATCTTCAGGGCCGTTTCCCGGGCTACGGCCAGCTCCGGGTGCCAGCCTGGGCCGTCCGTTCCGTCGAGGCGTTTCCGGGCGACGGCGGCATAGAACTCGATGCGCGGGTCCCCGAGCTCCACCGGCGCGTCCGAGCCCCCAAGGATCATGAGCCCCTGATCGACGAGATCCTCCCAGGGGTAGGCGTACTTCAGGCGCTCGGGACCGAGCCTCGCCGGGGCGAAATTGAGATCGCCGATGCCGTGGCTTGGCTGCATGGAGGGGAGCACCTTCATGGCCAGAAAGCGCTGCTGATCCTCGGGCTGAATGATCTGTGCGTGTTCCAGGCGCCAGCGGAGATCCTCCGTTGCCCAAACCTCCCGGGGGAGGGCCGCTTGCGCTTCCCCATACCAGTCGAGGAGGGACTTCACGGCCCGATCCCCAATGACGTGGGTTTCGATCTGCACCCCTTGCCGCAGGGCCTCCGCCAAGACGGGCATGAGGTCTTCCTTGGTGGTGCGGTTCATGAACCCGTTGTGGTCCGCATCCGCATAGTTCTCGATGAGCGCAGCGCCGCGAGAGCCGAGCGTGCCGTCGATAAAGACCTTGATGCCGCGGACGGAGAACAGGTGATCGTCCGTGCTTTCCATGCCGCGCTCGAAAAGCGTGGCGGCCTCGGACACGGGGATGGCGGCGTAAACCCGGTGGGCCATGAGCCCATCGCCGTGGATCGTCTTCATTAAATCGACGAGGCGATAGGCCATGCCCGCATCCTGCGTTTGGGTCCAGCCCAGGGCCGCATTGGCTTTCATACCCTTGATGAGGTTATCTCGAAGGTAGTCATCGGAATCATCGGGGATGATGGCCCGGAAGGGGTCCATGGCCCGGGCGAGCACATAGCCCGTGGGTTCGCCGTCGTCATCGCGCTCGAAGCGACCGCCCTCGGGGTCCGGGGTGTCCTTGGTAATGCCCGCGAGTTCCAGCGCCCGGCTGTTCACGAGAGCCGATACCCCATCGGCCCGGGGCATGAAGAGGGGCTTGGTGGGGGTGAAGGGGTCAACGTCGTCCTTGGTGAGGAAGCGCTGTTCGTCCGTCCACTCCCGCTCAATCCAGCCTCGACCCAGCACCCAGCTTTCCTCGGGCACCGTTTGCGCCCAGGCTCGAATCGCCCTCACGGTCTCCTCGAGCGTGGGAATGCCGAAGAGGCTCAGGGTTTTGGTCCGCCGTCCCACGCCTTCCAGGTGCTGGTGCGAATCGGTAAAGCCGGGATAGACCACGGCGCTGCCCAGATCGATCTCTTCCGCTGCGCAAAGCGCCGCCTTCGCCGCGGCCGCCGATCCGACGAAGACGATGCGATCGCCCTTCACTGCGACGCGCTCCGCGGTCCACTGAGCGTCGTTCGCCGTGTAGATCCGCTGAGCCTTAAGTACATAGTCCGCGGCGGTGCAGGCGGCCCCCTGGGCCCCGGCGGCGGTCCCAAGCAGCGCGGCGACGGCGAGGATTCCTAGGCGCATGACGATCTCCCTAGGCCGTGCGGCTGCGGAGCAGGTGGGCAGCCCCGTCGGCACGGTTGATGGAAGGGCTTTCGCCGAAGATGCGCTCCTTTGAGCTGCCGAAGAGTTCGCGATTGGCGCCTAGGGGTGCAAGGGCTTCGGCCCGGGCCTGGGCCCCGGCAAGGAGACTCTCCAAGGGGAGGGCTTCGGCGACAAAGCCCGCGGCCACCGCTTCCGGCGCGGACCAGCGCCGAGCCAGCTGCACCGTATCGAAGAAGGCGCTGCCGGACAGCTTGTGGCGGAAGAGGGCGAGCTCCTCGTCGGGGATGCGCATGCCAATGGCCAGCTCGTTAGCGCAGCAGAAGCCCCGGTCTGCGCGCATGACCCGCACGTCCGTGCATAGGGCCAGCATGAAGCCAGCCCCAAAGGCGTGGCCATTGATGGCGCTGATGGTGGGCACGGGGAAGGTAATGATGCGCCCCATGAGCTGCATGAACTCGGCGGTGAAGGCCTGCTGATCGCCGCCTTCCCCGGGCTCCGTGCTTTGAATCCAAGCGAGGTCCAAACCGTTGGAGAAGAACTTTTCGAGGGCGCTGGTGATCACTAGGGCTGCGGGGCCCTCGGACGCTTCCACCGTGTCCAGGGCGGCGGCGAAGGCGCGCACAAAGGCCGTATTCCAGCGGTTCTCCCCGGCGGTCATGGTCAGGGTGAAGACGGGTCCGTTCTGCTGCAGATCAATCATGGGCGCCCCCTCAGGCTGTGATCAGTAAGGGGGCAGTCTCCCTAGAGGTCGGCCTCCCTGGCAAGGGTTTCCACAAGATCGGCGGCGGGGAGGGCGCGAAGCTGCCCCACCCCCGTGCCCGCCCAGCAGGCGCTAAAGGCCTCAGCGGCGTCGGGCGCCGGTAGGGCGGCCAGGCGCTTAGTTAGGTCGTAGGTGAGGGGGTAGGGGGGCGGGGGTGGCGCCTGCGGATGTTCTGCTCGCGCGGTGATCTGGTTGCGAAGGCCTCGAGCCGGCCGGCCCGAGAGCGCTGCCGTGAGCATGGTCCCCGCCTCCGGGTCCGCAGTAATCGCACCCTGTTGAAGCGCGGCGACTTGAGCAATTAAGCGGGCGCGGTAGGCTGGCGCCGTGCCCGCTTCCGGGCACAGCAGGAAGGCCGTACCGAGCTGCACCGCATCGGCGCCGGCGCTGAGCATGGCCCGGAGGTCCTGGCCGGTCATGACGCCGCCTGCGGCAATCAGGGGGCGATCCGTAAGGGGACGGAGCTGGGTGAGAAGCGCTGCGGTGCCAAGTCCTTCGTCCCCCTCCCGAAGAAAGGTGCTTCGATGGCCCCCCGCTTCCAGGCCCTGCGCGATCAGGCCGCCCACCCCAGCGTCCAGGGCTGCCTGGCCGTCCTCCGCGCAGGTGACGCTCACGAGGGTCAGGATGCCGGCGCCGTGGAGCGCCCTCAGCTGGTCCTCCCGAGGCAGGCCAAAGTGAAAGCTGACCACCTCAGGCCTGGCCTCGAGCCACACGGCAAGCATGGCGTCGTCCTCCTGAAAGGGGACGTAGGGCGGCGTCAGGGCTTCCGGCGGCGCAGCATCTCGATCCCTAAAGGCCCCTTCGAAGTGCTGGATCCAGGCCTGCTCCCCGCGGGCATCTCGCGCCGGGGCCGGGTGGCAGAACCCGTTGGCATGGAGGCGCCGGGCCCCGAGGGCGCGCGCCTCGGAAAGCTGAGCTTTGGCCCCTTCGGTCGTGCTCGCCCCTAGGCCCAGGGCCCCAAGGCCGCCGGCGCGGGACACGGCGGCAGCGAGGGCGGGGGTGCTCACGCCCGCCATGGGGGCCTGGAAGATGGGGTAGGGAAGGCCGAGGGCGGCGAGGGCAGGATGCATGGGCAGGGCCTTTCGTCGGGGTTTCTTTACAGCTTTGGGAGAGTGCCGTAGCGTCCCAGGGAAAGAAAGGCGACCGCTTAAGCGGCGAGGGGGGCACGGGCTATGGAGGGTGGCGTCGCACGGCTGAAGGCGATTCCCACGGTGGATTGGCGGGATGTGGAGCGGGATCGGCAGAAGTTTCTGGCTGATCTGCGCTTTGCCCTCGCGGAATGTGGCTTCATGATTCTGACCCACGCCCCTGGGCTCGACGACGACTTCCAGCAGCGGGCCTTTCGGGAGGTTCGGGCCTTCTTTGATGCCCCCCGGGACTTCAAAAAAACGGCCCACATCGCCAATAGTCCCTATTTTCGCGGTTATACGGTCCCTACGCCGGCGGATCGGGGCCACGGTCAGGTTATCGAAAACTTTCAGTATGGCTTCGAGCAGGCGCCCCTTTGCGCCCACGACGATCCCTCCGTTCCCCTCTTTAAGCGCCTGTTCCAGGGCCCGAATACCTGGCCGGACGCAGAGGCCATGCCGGGCTTTCGGCCTCTCATTGAGGACCTTAACGATCGCTACCATCGCCTGACGCTCGAGCTCGGCGCCCTCATCACCGAATCCCTAGGGGAAGACCCGGCGGAATTTTTCCGCTACTTCGATCCGGAGGAGCCCTACCTCGCCGCGAGCCTGAACCACAACTACGCCCTGGATGTTTATGCCCCGGAGGCACAGGCGGAGGTGCGCGCCGCCTATGAGCGCTTCGATGCCCCGAATGTGGGGACGCACATTGATGGGCCGCCCTTCGTCGCCCTACTCATTAACGATCGCCCCGGGCTTCAGGTGGTGGCGGGGGAGGGGCGCTGGCTCGATGCGCCGGTCACCTGCCGCACGGCGCCGGGGGACTACGACATCCCCGTGATTCCCGGCGCCGTGATCGTCAATACCGGGGGGACGCTCATGCACCTCAGCGGAGGGCGCTACGGGGCGACCCTTCACCGGGTGAACACCACCCTGATCCCCCGGGGGGAAACGCGGGTGTCCATGCCCTATTTCCTCCTGCCGAAGATGGAGGGGGATCTCATACCCTTTGGCGCTACGGAAGCCCCGGCCCAGGGGGCCGCCGGCTATCACGCGGGGCGGGATCGGGGCGCCAACGCCTGCGTCAATCGCATGGGGACCTTCCCCATGGTGACGCGGCGCTGGTGGGTGGAGGAGTTTGAGGCCCTAAAGGCGCAGCAGGCGGCGGAGGTCGAGGCGGAAACGCAGGCGGCTTTTGCCCTGGCCGCGGAGCGGGGCGCCCGCGCCCGGTCGTCGACTGCCACGTCGTGACGGGAGAAACCTGGGCCCCGGCCACGGAAGCCTACCTCTGGGGTTACCCCCTGCTATCCATTCAGCGCACGCGAAAGCTGCTCTGCTCGCGAACGCCTCCGGGGGTGTTTAAGGCCATCCCCACCTTGGCGACGCCCCGGGATCGGGCCGTGGTGGTCCCCAATAACGACACCCTCTATGCGTCGGGGTGGTACGACCTTCGCCAGGGGGATCTTGAGATCACCGTGCCCCCCATGGATCACCCCGGGCGCTATTGGAATCTGATGGTCGTGGATGCCTACACCCGGGTGTCCTACCTTCGCCGGGCGGATTACGGGGTGCGCGGGCTCCGGGCTCGAGTCACCTGGGATCCCGAGGGCGGGGAGGGCGAGGTGGGCGACGGCGTGCTTCGCTGCGCCACCCCGACGGCGTGGGTGATCGGCCGCGTGCTGGTGGAAAGCCCGGAGGATCTCCCCAAGGCCCAGGCCCTGCAGCAGGGCTTCGTTGTGAGGGCGCCGAAGAACCACCCGTCGAGCTTCACGGCGCGAGGGGGGCGCCCCACGGCCCTCGCGGAAGCTGGGGCCGATTTTTTCCATGAGCTTGCGGAGGCCGTGAAGGCCGATCCTCCGGCGCCCTGCCATCCCGCCCTGAGCCCGGAGGCCGAAGCCCTCCTTGCGCGGCTGGGGGACGCCTCGCCCGGGGCCCTTGAGGCGGGCATTGAGGCGGGGGAGGCGCTGCTGAAAACCGGCCAGGGCAAGGATGCGCGAGTGGTGAATGGCTGGCGCTCCGGGCGTGCCGCAGGGGGACCGGGGCAGGACATTCTTAAGCGCGCCCTCGGGGCGAAATTCGGCCTCGGGGGTCACTATGCCTACGAGAACCGGTCCTACACAGCGGTGCATGACGTCGCGGGGAACCCCTTAGATGGTCGTCGTCCCCTCAAGCTTTCCTTCCCCGCCGGCGGATTGCCGCCCTGTACGGGATTCTGGTCCCTGACGGCCTATGGGCCCGATCTCTACCTGGTGGAAAACGAGATTCAGCGCTATGCCCTCAGTGATCGCACGCCCGGGCTGCGCACTGACCCGGAAGGCAGCCTGACCGTGGTGCTTTCCGCGGCGCGCCCCAAGAACGACGAAAATTGGTTGCCCGTCCCGGAAGGCCCCTACCTGCTAGGGCTGCGGGTGTACGAAGGCCTGCCAACGGTGGTGGACTGCGAATGGTTTCCCCCCGTCCTTGAGCCAAAGGAACCCTAAGGTCATGGCGCAAAAGCCCAATGTGCTCTTCATCATCACCGATCAGCAGCGCGCCGATCACGTCGGCTTCATGGGGCACCCGAGCTTGCGCACCCCTCACCTGGATGCCCTGGCGGCCCAGGGTAGGGTCTTTCGCAATGCCTGGGTGGCGAATCCCGTGTGCATGCCCAATCGCTGTTCCATCATGACTGGGCGCCTGCCGACGGCGCATAGCGTGATCTTTAATGATCGGTCCTTGCCCTGGAATGCGAACACCTTCGTCCGCCAGTTTCGCGCCGCCGGCTATCGCACGGCGCTCCTGGGGAAATCCCACCTGCAGCACGGGCAAAGCCGGAACGCCGTGATGCCCTATGGGGGCGAAGGCCCGGAGGGCGATCCCTTTCCTCCCGGCTGGAACGCCATCGAGGACGAGGAGCGCTATTGGGAAGATCCCATCCCGGCCCCGGAGGACTTCTACGGCTTTGAGCGCCTCGCCCTGTCCATCGATCACGGGGCGCGCATGTCGGGGCATCATCTGCGCTGGGCGCTGAGCCAGGGGGCGGATCGGGCTAGCCTTGTGCACGACTACGACGCTGGCGCCCCCGGGGCCCACCGGAGTTCCCATTGGTGGCAGATCTACCAGCCGCCCTACGGGGAGGAATTGCATTCCACGCACTTCGTCGCCGAGGAAACCATGAAGGTAATTCGGGAGGGGGCGGAAAGCGGCGAGCCCTGGCTGGCTTTTTGCTCTTTCCCCGATCCCCACCATCCCTTAACGCCCCCGGGGGAGTGGTTCTTTCGCCATCGCCCGGAGGACGTGGCCCTTCCGGCCTCGCGCTTTGACGATCTGGCGGAGGCGCCGGCGCACCTGCGTCACCTGGCGAGTATTCATCCGAAGGATCAGCGCACCTGGGTGGCGCCCTGTGGCTATGGCGATGACGCGCTGCTGGCCGAGGCCCTCGCGGCCACCTACGGCATGATCGAAATGATTGATGATCGGGTGGGGCAGATCCTTGCCTGCCTTGAGGCCTCTGGGCAGGCGGAGAACACCATCGTGGTCTTCACCTCCGATCACGGGGACATGATGGGGGACCACGGTTTGTTCCTGAAGGGCTTCATGCATTATCGGGGCACGCTCCAGGTGCCCCTGGTGATTCGAGCGCCGGGGGTGGCGCCGGGGGCCACGGAGGCCCTGGCCTCGAGCCTTGATCTCGCCCAGACGCTGCTCGATCTGTGCGATCTAAACCCCTATGAGGGCATGCAGGGGCAAAGCCTGGTACCGCTCCTGGAGGATGGAGGGCAGGCCGTGCGATCCCACGTTCTGGTGGAGGATGACGTGGCCCCCATCGTGGCTCGACGCACGCCCATTCCCGGGAAAACCCGGACCCTCGTCACGGAGCGCTATCGCTACACGCGGAACTCGAAGGGGGAGGAGCAGCTCTTTGACCTGCAGGCGGACCCGGACGAGATGACCGACTTGGCTCGCCGAGATCCGGCCCTTCGGGCGGCCCTGCTAGAGCAGCTTACCGATGCGCTCCTGGCCGCCGATGATGCGGCCCGGAACACCCCGGTGCGGGGCTAGGCCCAAAGGCAGAGCACGCGCATTTCCACGCTGGCGCGCCGCGCCGTCCCGGGCGCGATCGCCGGGTCGAGAAAGGCGCTGTGGGGCGTCCAGAAGGCCTCCCCGCGCGCCGCGAGGGCGCTGTCGTAGGTGCGGAAAAGCAGGGTTTCGTCCCTCGTCATGCTCGGAAAGGTGTACCAGCGGTGGGCGTCGGCGTGATCGCCCCGTACCCCAAAGGTTTCGAAACCGAAGCTGCCGCCGCCGTAGCTCTCCACCCAGCTGCGTTCGAGATCGTGCTCCGGCACGGTGGTGGCATCGCAAATGGCCAGGGGCGCATCGGCCCGCTCCGGGCCGACGTTGCGCCAGAATTGCAGCACGAGGCGTCGAGAGGCCGTGCGTACGCAATCCTCCGGGAGCCCTTCGGACGCTAGGAGCGGGCCCAGGAACGTCTGATAGGTGCGCTCCGGGTCCCCAATCATGCGGCCATAATCTTCCGTGAAATCGGAGTGCACGAAGTGAATGGGGGCGTAGTCCGCCACCGCTTCCGCCATGGCGGGATTTCTGAGGATGGCCGGATAGGGCAGGGCGTGGGTGCAGCCCGTGAGGGCCTGGGCCGTCTCCGCAATCTCCCGGCGATGAATGTGGTCAATGGCCGCTTCATCGGTCCAGTCTTTTACCGCGGAGCGGTGGGGGTAGAGCGCAAAGCCCCGCCGCGCCCAACCCGCGTCGTCGTCTAGGCGGGCGGCGGTGAGGGTCAGCGCCGGATCGGCCCGGCCGTCCTCGATGGTCACCGTGACGTTCTCACCGAGATAATTCATTTCCGCCTGGCAGGCGATGGTGCGTTGTTCCCCCATGATGGTGCTCCCCAGCGCATGGCACATCCAGGGAGCCTAGCGCGCTCCTAAGGCTATTCCAAAGGGTTCTTTAGGGGGGCGGGGAAGGGATGCTAGGGTCTGCGGCCCTGAGATCTTGGCGATCACCTTTCGGCAGCAAAAAGGCGCAGTTCATGAAACCAGAAACCTTGGCATTGCACGCAGGCTACGATGGAGACCCCACCACCCACGCAGCCACGGCGCCCATCTACCAAACGACGTCCTACACCTTCGATGACACGAAGCACGGCGCAGACCTCTTCAATTTGGCCGTGCCCGGGAACATCTACACCCGGATCACAAACCCTACCAATGCCGTGCTCGAGGCTCGGGTGGCGGCGCTGGAAGGGGGCGTGGGCGCGCTGGCCCTGGCGTCGGGGATGGCGGCCATCCGCTACGCTATCGAAGCCATCGCGGGGGTGGGGGACAACATCGTGTCCCTAAGCCAGCTCTATGGCGGCACCTACAATCTGTTCGCGCACACCTTCCCCCGGCAGGGCATCGAAGTGCGCATGGTTGACGGGGATCAGCCGGAGGCTGCCGCCGCCCTTTTCGACGAGAACACCAAAGCCGTGTTCTGCGAGTCCGTGGGGAACCCGAAGGGTAATGTGGTGGATATCGCCCGCTGGGCCGAAATTGCCCATGCCCATGGCGTTCCGCTTATCGTGGATAACACCGTGGCCACGCCGCTGCTGTGCCGGGTGTTTGATCACGGCGCAGACATCGCGATTCACTCCCTCACGAAATATATCGGTGGCCATGGGACGACCCTGGGAGGCGCCATCGTCGATTCTGGTAAGTTTGACTGGACCGCGGATAAGGAGCGCTTCGCGGTCCTCAATACCCCCGATCCGAGCTATCACGGCGTGGTGTATACGGAGGCCCTGGGCGCGGCGGCCTACATCGGCCGGTGCCGCGTGGTGCCCCTGCGCAACACCGGGGCGGCCCTTGCCCCCCACAGCGCCTTCTTGCTCATGCAGGGGCTGGAAACCCTCGCCCTGCGCATGGAGCGGCACTGCGAAAATGCGCAGGCTCTGGCTGAGTACCTGAAGCAGCACGAGGCGGTGGCCTGGGTGAACTACGCGGGCTTGCCCGACAGCCCCTACTTTGAGCGCTGCCAACGCCTGTGTGGGGGGAAGGCTTCGGGGATCATGAGCTTCGGCATTAAGGGCGGGGAAGAAGCGGGGGCGAAATTTATTGATGCGCTTCAGCTAATCCTGCGCCTGGTGAACATCGGGGATGCGAAGTCCCTCGCCTGCCATCCGGCGAGTACCACGCACCGCCAGCTGGGGCCCGAGGAACTGGCAGCGGCGGGGGTGTCGCCGGACATGATCCGCCTTTCCGTGGGCATCGAACATATCGACGACATCATCGCCGATGTGGATCAGGCCCTGCGCGCCGCCCAAGGCTAGGGCGGGCGCCTACTCCGGCGGCCCCCAGGAGACGGGGGCCGTGGGATGGAAGGCCGGACGCGGCGGCGGTCCGCGCCGCTGCTCAAGGGCGTAGCCCGCACGAAGTACCAGCGCGTCCTGCCCCGCCGCGGCGAGGAAGGACAGACCCAGGGGCACGCCCTCGATGGTACCGAGGGGCACGGTGAGGTGCGGGTAGCCGGCTATGGCGGCGGCGCTGCCGAGGCCCAGCCAGGTGGGCCATACATCGCCGTTTACCAGATCCACCGGGGGGGCGAGGGGTCCCGAGGGCGCGATGATGAGCACAGCGTCGTTCGCCTCCAGTAGCGCATCCAACGTGCCGCCCCGGGCCGCTTGCCGGAGCCGGGCAACCCGCGCCGCATGCTCGTCTGCCTTCATGGGCCCGAGGGCCTCGGACGCTTCAAAGATATCCTGATCAAAGCGCGCCAGCTCTCGGCTGGCCTCGGCCTCATTGAAAGCAATGAGGTCCGCGAGGGTTTTGCCCCGAAAGGCCCCCTGGGCTCGAGCCAGATAGGTCTCGATACCCTGGCGAAACTCGGTCTTTAATACGGTAAAGCTTTCGCCCCCGAGGGCGCGGAGGGGTTGCTCAAAGGCGTCGACGGACACCACCTCTGCCCCTGCTTCCTTGAGCCACGCTTCCGCCTGGGCAAGGCGCCCAAGAATCCGTGGATCCTCCCCGGCGGCAAAGCGCGCCACGACGACGCGGGTGCCGGCGATGCCCCGGGGGAGCTGCTGATGAAAGGCCTGCCCCGGGGCGAGGGCGTCCATCATGAGCGCTGCATCGGCGACGGTTCGGGTCATGGGCCCGGCCGTATCCTGGCTCGCCGCAATGGGCACGATGCCATCGATGCTCAATAGGCCGTGGGTGGGCTTTAGCCCCACGATGCCGTTCACCTGAGCCGGGCAGATGATCGACCCGTTCGTTTCCGTGCCCAGGGCGAGGGGGGCGAGACCGGCGGCCACCGCTGCGCCGGAACCGGAGCTCGAACCGCAGGGGGAGCGGTCGAGCACGTGGGGATTGCGCACCTGCCCGCCCACCGAGGACCAGCCGCTCACTGAATCGTTGGAACGAAAATTGGCCCACTGGCTGAGGTTGGTCTTCCCTAAGATGACCGCGCCCTGGGCCCGGAGGGCGGCCACAACGGGAGCATCCTCCTTAGCGTAGTTGTCTAGGAGCGCCCGGGAGCCAGCGGTGGTGGGGAGGGGGTCGCGGGTTTCGATGTTGTCCTTCACGAGCACGGGTAGGCCATCGAGGGGGCCAAGGCTGGCCCCGTCTAGATGCCGGGCATTGCTGGCGGCTGCGGCAGCCGGGGCCTCGGGGTTCAGGGCTAGGACAGCACGTAAGGCCGGGCCTTCCTCGTTCAAGGACCCTATTCGGGCCGTGAGGGTCTCCAGCAAGGCTTCCGCAGAGATTTCCCCCTTCGCAAAGGCGCGCTGGAGCGTGGCCCCATCGGCGTAGGCCCAGGCAGCGGTGCTCGGGCTGGGCTCGGCGCCAAGGGTTGGCTGAGCGGCGCTTAGCAGGAGCGCGAGCACGGCGGGCAGGGAAGTTCGTGGGGCTAGGGGTTGAAGCGGCACGATGCGGTCCTCCGTGGGGGTTCTCCCTTCACTATGCCGTCCGCGCCGCTTGGCGCAAAGATCAAAAAGATAATGCTCAGCATTAAAAGATGCGCTAAAAAGGAGGTCGTAGGATTTCAAAGGGGGGCAAGACCATGGAAGTGATCAACCGCGTGCTACCCAATGGGGAACAGATGGCCGGATTCCTGAAGGATCCGGAAGAGGGGCCCATTTACATGGTGAACCTGTTGAAATTTAAGGCCCAGGCCGAATATGCGGACGGGCGAGCCTCGTCGCTTACGGGGCAGGAAGCCTACGGCCTGTATGCGGAGGGGGTGCAGAAGCTGCTTGAGGCGGTGGGGGGCAGCGTGACCTTTGCGGGGGAGGTGTCCCGCTTGACCCTGGGCGAGGTAGAGGAGCTTTGGGATGAGGTGGCCATCGCCTGCTACCCCACCCGGGGGGCCATGCTCCAAATGATGCAGCTTCCCGAGATGGCCGAGATCGCATCTCATCGCGCCGCGGGGCTGGCGGGGCAGCTCAATATCGAGTGCCTCGGGGATCCGTCCTTCGGAGCTAAAGAAGCTTGAGGCGAAGGCCCCGGGGTTGGGGCGTTCGGTGGGCCTCCGGCAGGGTACAGATCCGTTCCATGCGCGTTACTGAGCCGTCTGCGTATTCCCAGATTAGCGCCTCGCCCTCTAGATAGCGCCGGACCACCAGGGGGCCCCAGCCGAAGGCGTGAAAGTTTAGGATCCCCTCGTCCCAGGTCATGGTGGCGGAGGTGCGTGCGCAGAACGCTTGCGACCCCAGGGTGAAGAGGACGCTACCCTCCGTGTCGTTGGTGCTCTCTCCCGCCGTGGCATTGGGGCCCCCATCGTGAATCAGGCCCGCGGTGGTGATCACTACCCGGCGGCCGCATTGCTCGATGCGCTCCACGTGGCCGAGCTTTCCGCTGACGGCCTGCCATAGACCGCGCAGATCGGCGGCGCCTGGGGTGAGGGGCTCGCGGCAATCCCGGAGAATGGGAAGGGGGAAGTGGTGGTAAGCGCAGCCCGGGGTATTGCCCTTGGGGATGTCCTCTGCCCGCAAGCCTTGTCCATCAAGCTCCGGAAGGGTGCAATAATTCAACGCAGCGCCGTCCCCGGCGAGGGTTTCGGGATCGATGGTCAGGGGCGGTCGAGGAGAGAGGAAGGCGACGGCAAAGGCGGCTAGAGCGATCAGAAAAAGGCCCGCGAGGCTCCGCTTAAGTACGCTCTTCATCGCGCCAGGCTCCTGCGTTTTGGTGGCTAAGATAATATAATGCCGCACATTAGATAGGTTTGTCCCCTTGAGCTGGGGGCAGGGGGAGGAGAAATGAAAAAGCTGCTGAAGGGCGTGCTGGGGCTCTTTGCCGTGCTCTTTGTATCCTACGGCGTCCGCTGGATGGTCTTTCCCGGTGGGATTGCGCTCGACTTCGGCCTTGCGCTTGGGGATGGGCTTGGCCTCAGTTCCCTCCTCGGCGATCTAGGCGCCTTCTTTTTGACCCTCGGTCTTTGCCTAGGGGCTGCGCTCCTCACGGGCCAGCGCCTCTGGTTTTATCCCCCTGCCATGCTTCTTTTGTTCGCCGCGCTAGGGCGGACCCTGGCCTGGCTCCTTCATGGGGCGGCCCTTGCGGTGCCTATGATTGCGGTCGAGCTACTGGTGGGAGGGCTCACCCTTCTTGCGGCCCGCGCCCTAGCGGAGCGCGACTAAGCCATGGCGCTGCGCTGCTGGCTTTCCCGCTTCCTACCCCTCGCTGGGGCCCTGCTCCTGGGCGCTGCTGTCGCGGTCGCCGCCGAGGGGCCCCGGCCCAATATCGTTTTTATCCTTGCCGATGACGTGGGCTTTACGGACATCGAGCCCTACGGCAGTGAGATCCGTACCCCCACTTTAAGTGCGCTGGCGGAGGAGGGGCTTCGCTTTTCGAACTATCACACGGCGGCGAATTGCGCGCCGTCCCGGGCCATGCTCCTCACTGGGGTTAATAATCACCTGGCCGGCGTGCCGAATATTCCTGAAATGCTGAGCCCACGGCAGCGCCAGGCTGAAAATTACCAGGGGGTGCTGTCCAAGCGGGTCGTGACCCTAGCGAGTCTTTTGGAGAACGCGGGCTACCACACCTACCTGGCTGGGAAGTGGCACTTGGGCTCAGCGCCAGATCAGCTTCCGAGCGCTCGAGGCTTTGAGCGGACCTTCGCGCTCATGGATTCCGGGGCCGACAATTGGGAGCAGCGTCCTTACCTTGCGATCTACGACGAGGCGAACTGGTTCGCTGACGGGGAGCGCACCACCTTACCCGAGGACTTTTACTCCTCCGCGTTTCTCGTCGATAAGACCCTGGAGTTTATCGAGGGGGGGCTAGAGGACGGTAAGCCCTTCTTCGCCTATGTGCCCTTTCAAGCGGTGCACATGCCGGTGCAAGCCCCCCGAGCGTTCACGGAGCGCTATCTCGGGACCTACGATGGGGGTTGGGATGCGCTGCGAGAAGCGCGGCGCGCTCGCGCCGAAGGCAAGGGCGTTGTTCCTCCGGGAGTTTCCATGGTGCGCATGGAGAGCACGGCGGACTGGGACAGCCTCGAGCCGGAGCGCCAGCGCTATGAGGCGAAACGCATGGCGGTGTACGCCGGCATGCTTGAAGCCATGGATTTCCATTTGGGTCGGCTCGTTGCCTATCTTAAGGATCGGGGCCTCTACGAAAATACGATCTTCGTTTTTACTTCGGATAATGGCCCGGAGGTTCGGGGTGCGGTTGATCCCCAGGGTTTTGCGATTACGCAATTAGCCCTTGGGCCAGGGTACGAAAACAGCTATGAGCGCCTTGGGGAGCGGGGGAGCTACAACAGCATCAGCCCAAGTTTCGCCAGCGCCGCGGCCAGCCCCTTCGCGTACTACAAGTTTCACGTGGGCGAGGGGGGGATGCGGGTCCCCCTCATCATCACCAATGTCCCGGGACAAAATCGCGGAGGAATCAGCGACGCCTTTAGTTGGGCGACGGATATTGCCCCGACGCTCCTGGCGGCGGCCGGGGTTTCGCCTCCGGAGGGGCGCTTCGGTGGGCGTCCCGTGCTGCCCATGAGCGGGAAGAATTTACTTCCCGTGCTCCGGGGCGAAGCCTCCGCTGCCTATGGCCCCGAGGAAAGCGTGGGCTACGAACTGACCGGGCATGGCGTCCTGTTTCAGGGTCCCTATAAGGCGATGCGCCATGCGCCCCCGGAGGGCGATGGATCCTGGGCCCTTTACAACATCGTTAAGGACCCCGGGGAGGCGAAGGACCTTAGCGCTGAGGAGCCAGAGCGCCTTGCGCGCATGGTCGCCGCCTATGAGGCCTTTGCCGAAAGCCACGGGATTCAGCCCCTTCCCGCTGGGTATTCGCAGGTGGGGCAGCTGATGTCGAACTACCTGGCATCCCAGCTTCGCGAGCCCTTGCTGGTCTTGCTACTGACTGCCCTAAGCCTGCTGGCCGCTGGCGGATGGCTGCGGCGAGGGCGCTCGTCCTAGGCGAGGCTGAGGCTATCGAGGATCGCTTTGGCCACGCCGAGGGGCGCCCCTTCCTGCACAAAATGGCCGCCGCCAGGGATTTTCCGGTGGGGTCGGCCCTGGGCCCCAGGGATTCGATGCAAAAAGTCCCCCTCGCTGCCTCGGGTGATGGGGTCGTTGTCCGCAAAGGCGCATAGCACGGGCTTCTCGAAACGCTCGAAAAAGGCCCAGGCCTCTCCCTGCGCCGCCGTCGACGGCGAGCTGGGTAAGGTCGGCACCTGGCGCGGCATGGCGCGTACCCCCATCTTGTAGCGCGCATCGGGGAAAGGGGCTTCATAGGCTCGGGCGCGCGCCGTGGGAAGGGGATTCACGGTCCCGAAGCGGTTCATCAAAACCTTCATGGCCTTGGTTGCGGTGCTTTGCCGGTCCAGCATGAGGGACATGAGCATGCCCACGGGCGGATTCACCGTCTCCCAGCACCACTTTTGCCAGAAGGCGAAGCTTTCTGCGGGGTGGCGATTGCCGCCCATGCGGGAGAGGGCGCGCTGCATGCCGAGCAAGCTCGGCGTGGGGACGTCCTCCCAGAAGCGCGCAACCCGCTCGGCGATCTCGTGGGAAGCGGTGGGGTTATGGGGTAGGCCCGTGTTGGAAAGCACGACGCGCTCGAAGCGATCCGGCGCCCGCGCCACGAGCCGAAGGCCGATAAGCCCTCCCCAGTCCTGCCCAAAAAGGGTGAGGCCTCGAAAATCATGGGCTTCGAGCCACGCGCTCATCCAGTCCACCTGGCGCTCGTAGCTGTAATCCTCAAGCGCCGCGGGCTTGTCGGACTTTCCGTAGCCGGGAAGGTCCGGGGCCAGGACACGCACCCCCGCTGCGGTGAGGTGGGGGATGACATTGCGGTAAAGGTAGCTCCAGGCCGGCTGGCCATGGAGGCAAAGGGCGATGGGTCCGTCCCCTGGCCCTTCATCAAGGTGGTGAATACGAAGGGGCGTGCCGTCCTCCGTTTCGATCTGCGTGTAATGGGGCGCGAAGGCGTATTCCGGAAGGTTCTCGAAGTGGGCGTCGGGAGTGCGAAGGATTTCCATAGCGGTGCTCCAGCGCGGGACGGTGTTGGATAAAGTAATGTTACACATTATGATCATGGCGATAAGAACACAACAGGGCTTTGGGGGATCGCATGAAATTTTCAAAGGGGCGGGCAGCGCTGCTCGCCGTGCTACTGCTCGGCGCCGGGGCCTATCTTTTTCGCATTGAGCTGATGCTCGCGGGCATGTCCCTGGCCTCGGAGCGACGCACGCCTACGGGCCCCACCCAGGAGGTGCCCTGGGTGCAGGCGCCGGCGGCGGAGCGCAGCGCCGATCCCCGACCCAATGTCGTGCTGATTGTGGCTGACGATTTGGGCTGGAATGACCTCAGCTTTAACGGTGGCGGCATTGCCGGGGGCTCCGTGCCCACGCCCCATATCAACAGCCTCGCGGCCGAGGGGGTGAACTTCGTAAACGGCTATGCCGGGCAGGGGACCTGCGCCCCCTCCCGAGCCATGCTCATGACGGGCCGCTATGGATCGCGCTTTGGTTTTGAGTACACCCCAACCCCCGCGGGCATGAGCACGGCGTTGAAGATGATGATGGGGGACAGCAATCCTCCGGCCTATTGGCCCGAGGTGTCTCGAGATGTCCGCTATGAAGAAATGGGCCTTCCCACGGAGGAGGAAAGCCTGGCGGAGGTGTTGAAGGCGGCGGGCTACTACACGGCGCACATTGGGAAATGGCACCTGGGACGGGAGAACGGCAGTGCGCCCCAGGATCAGGGCTTTGACCAGAGCTTGCTCATGGCCTCGGGGCTCCATGGCGATCCCGATGACCCCGCCATCGTGAATGCCAAGCTCGACTACGATCCCATCGATAAGTTCCTTTGGGCGGGGATGAAGTATGCCGCCAGCTACAACGGGGGGGCGGCCTTCCGACCGCGGGGTTACCTTACCGAGTACTACACCGATGAGGCGGTGAAGGTCATTGAGAACAACCGCGACCGCCCCTTCTTTCTCTACCTGGCCTATTGGGCGCCGCACACGCCGCTCCAAGCGCTCCGGAGGGACTACGACGCCCTTGCGCACATCGCCGATCACACCGAGCGCGTCTACGCCGCCATGATTCGGGCGCTTGATCGGGAAGTGGGACGGGTGCTTGGTGCGCTTGAGGCCCAGGGGCTTGCGGACAATACGGTGGTGATCTTTACGTCGGACAACGGTGGCGCCGGGTATGTGGGCCTCGATGATCTCAATAAGCCCTATCGCGGCTGGAAGATCACCAATTTTGAGGGCGGCATTCACGTGCCCTTCTTCGTTCGCTGGCCCGCCGGTCTGCCTCAGGGAACAACCTTTGAGGCGCCGGTGCATCACTTCGATATTTTCGCGACCGCTGCGGAAGCCGCCGGCGCCGCGCCTGAACGGCCTATCGATGGCGTCAGCCTCCTGCCCTTTGCTCGGGGCGAGCGTGCCACCGAGCGTCCCCATGAAACCCTCTTTTGGCGGGCCGGCGCCTATCGCACGGTGCGCCATGGGGATTGGAAGCTCGCGGTGGATCCCATCATCAAGCAAACCTGGCTCTTTGATTTGGCCCGGGATCCGGGGGAGCGGGAGAACGTCGCGGCCACCTATCCCGCGGTGGTGGCGGACCTGAAGGCGCGCTTAGCCGCGCATGACGCGGAGATGGTGCCGCCCCTATGGGACTCGGTCATGGTGACGCCGATCAACGTGGATAAGCATCTTCGGCAGACGAAAAGCGCGGAGGACACCTACATTTACTGGCATAACTAGGGCGCGCTGAGCAGGCCCGTAAGGCTCTCGATGAGCGTTGCCAGGTAGGCCTCGGCCGCCGGACCCTGGAAGGCCTTGGGCTGGCGCGCGTGGCGCGCAACGGCCGCGGCGCAGAACACCACGGCCATCTCCATGCGCTGGCGATAGCGCGGCTCATCCAGGTGGGGAAGGGCGGCGCGAAGCCGTTGCCCAAGGGCCTTTCCCCCTTCTCCGCCCCCTCCGTGGCGCTGCACAAGGCTCAGCGCGGAGCCCTCCTCAAGGGCAAGCTCGAGGCTGAAGGCTTTGATGTAGCGACGAAAGCCCGAATTTTCCTGCGCTAAACGGAAGGTGGGTTCCACCATAAGCGTCGCCAGGGTCGCCAGCGTAGGGTTGGGGTCCTTCGCTAGCGCCGCCTCCAACGCTTCCCCGCGTCTTTGTCGCACCTGCTCTGAGCGCTCTTCGTGAATGGCGTTGATGAGGCCCTGCAGGCTTTTGAAGTGGTATTGAAGCGCCGACTCGTTCTTCTGCTTCGCCGCGGCGACGATCTGCCGAATGGTGACGTTCCCCAGGCCCCGGGTGGCCATAAGGCGCTCCGCCGCGTGCATAAGCGCCCGGCGCGTAAGGGCGCCCCGGGCCTTTCGGTGGTCGGTTTTTTCCTGCTGGCTCATGGGGCGCGTCTCGCGATCTCTCGTTCCACACGCCACAGTCTATCCTGTCCCCAGCAGGCGTAGGCGCCGGGGAGGGCGCCGCCGCTGACCCGGAAGCTGGGAACGCCCCAGAGTTGCTCGCCCTTCAGCGCCTGCAGGTTGTCCTCCAGCACGGCCTCCCAATCGTGATTTTTTGCCTCGGCGGTAAGCGCCTCCCAGGGGAGGCCCGCTTCCGCGGCGACCCACTGAAGGCCCTTCTCCTGGGTAATGTCGATGCCCTCCATCCAAGCGCCGCGGAGGTAGGCCGTGACGAAGGGAAGGCCCCGCCCAAGGGCCTCCGCGCCGGGGAAGAGGGCGAAGGCGCGGGTGACCGGCTCGCCGAAGGGATCAACAATGCGACCCAGAGGCGATCCATACCAGCGCCCCTCCCGAGCAGCGTCGGTGATGATGTAGCGCTGCTTGGGCAGAGGATTGGGCACGCCCCGCATCATCATGGGCATGACGGGGCGGAGCGAAAGGGTTACGCCGGTGCGCTCGAGCAGCGCGCGCACCCGGGCATGGCCGATGGCGGTGTAGGGGCTGCGCAGGGACGGAAAATACTCCAAGGTCACGGCGCTGGCGTTTTCACAGGTTGGTGCCGGAGGCTCGGGCACGAGCGGGGCTCCCCCTTCCCGGTCGAAGCCTTCCCCGGCCAGCCGAGCCTCGAGAACGCGAAGGCGATCGAGGCCCCAGTACCATTCCCCCTCAAAATAGAACATGGCGCCCTGGTAGTGACCGAGCCGATCGCGAAGCGCTGTGCCTTCGGCGACGGCCTGGGCCCCGCCGTCGCTTTCTGGAGGGCTCACCGCCTCTCCGGCCCACAGGGCGGTTCCCAAGCGCAGGGCTTCCGCAGCAAAGCTCGGCTGGGAAAGCCGGGGCGTGAGCAGGGCCTCGACCGCTGCCCGGGCCCCAGCGCTCGGTGCCGGCACGGTAGGTGCGAACGTCACTCCATAACCGTCGGCAATGGCCTTGGCGTCTTCTAAGGCCCAGGGTTCGAAGTCCTGAGCATCCCCCTTAAAGCCCGCCTCCGGTGCGGCGACCAAGTGGGGCACCAAGGTCACGGCGTAGCGGCGTCGCAGCGCATCGAGCTTTTGCACCGCAAGGTGACTGTAGGGATCGTCCACCTGGTGGAAGTAGTGGACCACCGGGCCCTGGACCCCACGGTGACGCCGGCCCTGGCGCTGACGCCGGGCGGCGAAGCGCTCCCCGCTCATGAGCATCATGAATTTCGAGCGCAGCCAGGTTTTAGGGTGCATGAACGAAGATGTCCTTTTTTCCACGGGGGAGGTCAAAGCGCTGGAGGTCCTGGGCAAGGATCACTTCCCCCGGGAGCCCCCGACGAAAGAGCCGTTCCGCAAGGCCGTTCGGGGGTACGGGCACAAGGTGATAAAGCACGAGCTGCTTCACCTTGGCGGCCTTCGTCGGCGCCAGGAGGCTGTGGACGTCCGCGTGGTAGTCGATGACGTCGGTCATGATCTTCGGCAGGGGATCCAGTCCCGCGGCCTTGGCTTGGGCAATCATCGGATCCAGGAGGGTCCGGGAGAGCCCGTCGTGGAAAAGGAGATCGGCGTCCTCGGCCAGGGAAAAGAGCGCGGCGCTGGCCTTGCTGTCCCCGGAGATGACGACACTCCGTCCGCCGTAATCGATGCGGTAGCCGAGGGCTGGACTTGCGGGGTCGTGGTCTACCGTCACGGCGCGGATGGTCAGGGTCTCGTCGGCCCAAACGAGCCCCGGCTCCTCAAGCGCCGTCGCGGCCATGGGGCCGAGGGCTGGGGGCAGGGTGTCTGAGCCATGGTGGGCTACGCGATAGCCCCGATCCAAAGCGTAGGCCGCATTGAAGCCCTCCACCACCGTCGTCACCCCCTCGGGGCCGTAGATCATGAGGGGTGTGGGCCGGCCCTGCACCCAGGAGGCCAGGTTCACATCCGGTAAGCCCGCGATGTGATCGGAATGGAAATGGGTGAGAAAAACGCCATTGAGGCGCCCCAGGGGGAGGCGCGCCTGGGCGATGCGCAGGGGCGCCCGGGCGCCCACGTCGAAGAGGAAGAAGTGCTCTGGCGTCAGCACGGCGAGGCAGGCCTGGGCGTGGTTCGGGCTGTTGCCCAGGGGCGAGGCGCTGCCGCACACCACCACCTGTAGTCCCTCGAAGGGGGCCTCGGGAGCGGTCATGACCGCGCTGACGGCGCGGCGGAAGAGACCGTCTTGTACCGCTGGGAGCTGGAATAGCCCGAAGCCCAGGGCACCGAGGAGGCCCGCAGCGAGGAGCAGACGAGAAACAGCTTTCATGGCGCAGCGCTCCTAGGCAAAAAGGGCTTCGCAGCCCGTTCCAGTCAACAGGTCGTCCACAGCGGCCCGGTCGTCTGCCCCAAGTTGCCCATAGCGGGCCCGAAGGGCCTGGAGGCAGCGTCCCTGGTAGGGGAAGGGGGGCTGAACCCAGCGCTGTCCGTCGATGGTGGTTTCAAGTTCCGTTGCGCCGTCCTGGAGCGCTTTCGCATTGGCCAGCAGCACGGGGGCGTAGGTGCGGCCGATCTCCGTTAACAGGGGCATCAGGCGCGTCGCCAGGGTTGCCAGATCCCCCCAGGCGTTCTCCTCTGCGGGGTGGCCAGAAAGATCATCCACCAAATCGGTCCAGGCAAAGACCCGCGGCGCCTCCCGGAGGCACAGCGCAGCGGGGGTGGGGTCGAAGCGCGCGAGCTGGGTGAGCTGAGCGTAAAGGGCAAAGTCCGCGGAAGCAGGGCGACCGCCAAAAACAAATTTCTGCGCTTCAATGAGGGCGTCAAGAATGGCAAGGAGCCTCTGGTAGCTGGCTTCAATCACCGGCGCCGTGATGTCGTTGGAGCCCACCACGTAGAGGCGGTCGATCTGCCGCTTCGAAAACTGGGCCTTAAGGGCCGCAAGCGTGCCCCGGTCCGCTTGGATGGCCCGCCAGTGGGGAAGCACCGTGCCCGCCTGCTCGATGTCGGCGTCGTAGTACCAGCGGTAGTGGAACATGGGCTTGGTGAGCCACTCGTCGGCATAGTCCTCCACCAGATCATTGAGGAAAGCGATGGCGGGTTGGGGGGGAAGGGTGGTCCGCCCCGAGTACTCCCCCTCGAAGCGGCGAATAAGGGGCGTGGAGTCCACCACGGCTTCCACGGCTCCGTCCTTCCCCGGTAGATAGAAGGTCGGCAGCAGGGCCACCTTGGGTTCGGGCAAGCCTTCCCGGTCCGCCTGGTCGGTGATGAGGAACTCATAAGGCAGGCGTCGATAGCGAAGGTAGGCGAGCATTTTCCGCGTGTAGGGGGAGCCCGGGGCGCCCTTAAAGCGTAGGGAAGAAGCAGAATTCATGGGCCCAGCCTCCAGGGAAATAAAGTAATGCTCAGCATTATTAAACGTTCAGCGTCGGCGTCGCAATCGCGCTGGACCCCTTGCGGTGCGCTAGGCCGCTCGGGGCCAGCGCGGTATGGTTCAGGAAAGATCCCGGGGGAGAGCAAGGGAATGAAAGCACGGCACTGGGTAGGGCTCGGCCTCACACTTGCACTGGCGGGCATGGCCCTTGCCGAGGATCAGGGCGAGCCCTGGCAGGATCAAACCCTCGCTCCGGCGGTGCGCGCCGAAGCCCTAGTCGCGGCCCTGTCCTTGCCGCAGAAGTTCCAGCAGCTCGTGGGCAATGCGCCGGAGATCGTTCCCGAGCTGCCCGAGTGCCTGGGGGGACGCCACGTGCGGGGGATCGAGGCCCTCGGCCTACCGACCTTGCGTATTACGAATGGCCCCGTGGGCATTGGGCAGAACGACTGCGTGGACGCCGCGCTTCTAACGCCCACCATGCCGCGCATCGTCCCCTACACCCATCCGTCCTCCGCCAAGGCGACGGCCCTGCCGTCTGCCATGGCGATAGCCGCCACCTTCGATCCCAGGGCGGCAGATCGCTTCGGCCAGGTCATCGCCGCCGAGGCCAAGGCCCTGGCGCTGCACGTATTTGAGGCGCCGGGGGTGAACTTGGCGCGCATTCCCGTGCTCGGTCGGAATTTTGAGTACTTCGGTGAAGACCCTTTCCTCACCGGGACCCAGGCCGTGGCACAGATTCGTCGGATTCAGGGCGAGGGCGTCATTGCCATGGCCAAGCACTTTGCAGCTAACGAGCAGGAAACCAACCGCTTCAACCTTTCCCAGACCGTGGAAGAAGGGGTGCTTCGTGAGCTGTACCTTTTGCCCTTCGAGATGGCCGTGAAGGACGGCGAGGTCGCCTCGCTCATGTGTTCCTACAACGATTTAAACGGCCTTCAGGCCTGCGAAAACCCTTGGCTGCTCACCGAGGTGCTCCGAAACGATTGGGGGTTTAAGGGTTACGTCCAGTCTGATTTTTTTGCGGTGAAGAGCACCGCGGCCTCCATGAAAGCGGGGCTTGATCACCTTATGCCCATGCCGCTCCAGTGGGCGCCGGATAAGCTCGCTGCCGCCCTCGAAGCGGGAGCGCTAGCCGAGGCGGACCTAGACCAAGCTCTCCTTCGACGCTACACCCAGCAGTTCCGCCTCGGCGTGGATCAGCGCCCCGTGGTGCAGCGACCCCTCGATGTCGAAGGCGGGGGTAAGGTTGCCCGAGCCCTCGGCGCAGCCGGAGCCGTATTGCTTCAAAATAACGGTGCCTTGCCCCTCCCGGAGTCCGTGAAGTCCCTCGTGCT
>JAYOYG010000010.1:39716-41217 GCA_038153445.1 Pseudomonadales bacterium | reverse complement strand
AGCGGCGCAGCGCCGTGGCTATTCATGGGACCCCCTCCCCGCTCCATCTTGTCGGGCAAGACGGAACTTCCAAAGAAACTGTGCGGCATTCACCACATAGGCGGCATAAGCCACGAGCGTAAGGTAGAGCTGGGCCTGGACGCTTAGGGGCCAGAACATGGCGATAAGCACGGCGCTGTGAAGCACGATGACCCCCATGCTCACCACGTCTTCCCAGAAAAAGGGGCCCGCAAAGAGATAGCGACCAAACACGACCTTTTCCCAGCAGGCGCCGGTCACCATGATGAGATAGAGCAGCGCGGTCTTAAGCAGAATGGAGGCCTGAGCCAGCGCAAAGCCTTCCCCCGTCACCATGGTGCGCAGCACCAGCAGCAAAGAAACGGCGAAGACGAAAAACTGCAACGGCGCAAGGATACCTTGCACTAGGGTCCAGCGCGTTTGATCGCGGCGCGCACGTTCCGCGGCCGTGTACAGCGAGGGCATTGGCGTTGGGACCGCCGGGTTTCCTGGGCCCATGGGGCACTTCCTCCGTCGTCCTTCACTGCAATCTAGGGACAGGCTAGAGAAGTGTCAACTTGATTTAACGTCAGCTTTTTATGACGATCCCCCTGGCCCTCAAGGGGCAGAGCCAAGCGCCGGAAAACGGGGAAAGGGATTGACCCCCACCTTGGAGAAGCGCAGCCTAAGGATTCGCGGGGAGACGTTGACCTCTTTGAAGGTCAGCGAGGGAGAACGACATGGCCAAGCACGAAATGGGAGATGGCCCAGGGCCGTCCCCTCGCTTGGCACCCGAAACTGGGGCGCCAAACGCCACCATCATTGATCATCTGGTAACCCAGCAGGTGATTCCCTCTCTTGTTGCCGAAGGGGACCGCCTTACCGGAGGTAGACGAGCATCCTCACCGGAAGCCCTAGCGCTCCTCGCGGCACGGGGAAGGGAACGGGCTCTGCAGGCAGCCCTTGCCGATGAACTTCAACGGGGTCAACCCGTCGAGGAGGTGCTTGGCACCACGGCAGCGGCGCTGGGATCCTTCTGGGAGCAAGACGAGCTCAATTTTTCCGAGGTCACCATGGCCACAGCCAGGCTCCAGCGCTGGCATCGAGGCCAAGGAGACCGCATTGCCAATGCTCACCGAGACCGCCCCGCGCGGCGCATTTTACTGGCCACGGTCCCGGGGGAGCAGCACAGCCTGGGGCTTTCGCTCGTGGCCAGCACCTTCCATGAGGCGGGATGGGCAGTCGAAGGGGGACCGGGACTCAGTGCCGCCCAGCTCAGAGCACAGCTGCGCATGCACTGGTTTGATGTACTCGGCCTTAGCCTCAATACGGAACGGGCCCTGGCGCCCCTGGCCACCATGATTGAGGACTTCAGGACTCAGTCGAAAAATCGAGCGCTTCTTGTGGTCGTGGGTGGGGGCCTCGTGAAGCAGCGGCCCGACCTTGCGAATGCCCTAGCCGTCGACGCGGTCTTCACCGCAGCCCAGGGCGCCCCAGAGGTGCT
>JAYOYG010000010.1:0-39616 GCA_038153445.1 Pseudomonadales bacterium | reverse complement strand
GTCCGGCCGAGCCACTGATCCAGGGCCTGCCCCTCCGCTAGCGCCCCTTGGGCGAGCTCGGCCAAGGATAGAAACGCTGCGTTCGCCGCCTGGATACGTCCCTCTCCATCCACCACGGCCAAGCCATCCCGAAGCACCGCTGCGGCCTCCGCGAGGGGCGCATCAACGACACTCCCGTGCTCCCGCAGTGCCGCTGAGGGCGTCGCCCAGAGAAGGAAGACTGCCCCGTCACTGTGCTGGAGCACTTCCCCCCGCACAACGCCAAGTTCCTGACCATTAGCGGCCATCAGCGCCTTCTGGCTCTGCCCCTCACCCTGGTGGCGAAGGCGAGCCAAGAGCCCCTGCAGCGCGCTCTGACTGCCACTGGCAAAGAAGGCCCCGATGGGACGCCGGGTGGCTGCCGCATCGGAAAGGTCAAACCACTGCAGGGCCGCTTCGTTCGCCTCGAGCACGCGCTCCGTTTGCGCATCCACAAAAAGCGCGACCTCGGAGGCATGCTGGAAAAATACCCGGTAACGAGAAGCTGCCTGGCGCCGATCCCAGTAGTCCCGCTCAAGGGCGTACTGCGCATCGAGAAGCTGCTGCTGAAGCTGAGCCGTAGCCGCGAGGCTACGGGCGAGGAGCAAAACCCTAGCGTGGGGCAGGCCTTCCGCGAGGTAGGCCACGGGGAGATCTTCCCCCTCAGCCTGCGGATGGCTGAGCTGGCTCCAGCGCGTCGCCGGGGCGCCCGCCCGGGCGGCGGCCAGCAATTGCTCTGCCTTACTTAGGGAATCCTTGGTCAGGAGGTTGGTAAAATTCTGCCCCGGCCAGGATTCCAGCCCTTCCGGAGCGGGATCCACGCCCTTCGCGAAGTCGAGAACCTGCCCGTCCTGATCAAGAACCAGCGCAAAGTCTGCTGCCGTGGCTAGAACCCGGGCCAGGGCCTCCGGAGAAAGGTGCCCTAGGTGATCCCCTGGGGTCTCGAAAACTCTCACGTCCGACGCACCCCCGCTATTGCCCTGGAGCGGTTGCTTGGACAGCGATGCCCCTCTGGGTCGCTGGGTGTCACCTTTAATTGACATAGGCGTGCGTCAAGTATAGCTTGAAATTCGAGTGGGGTCTTTCCCTTTTGGGGCCGAGGGTACCAATGACCGTTGCGGTGTGGCCCAGCGCGATCAATCTTCGCGCGGGCCTTGAGCTGTTAAAACCGATCACCTGGTTTCCTCCCATGTGGGCCTACGGCTGTGGCGCCCTGTCCCTTGGCTCTGGTCCGACCCCTTGGCTGACCGTGCTTGCCGGCATGGTACTCGCCGGTCCGCTGCTCTGTGGCACGAGCCAAGCCGTCAACGACTGGTTCGACCGCCACGTGGATGCCATCAATGAGCCCCAACGCCCTATCCCTTCGGGGCGCTTACCGGGCACCCTGGGGCTTCGCATCGCGTGCCTGTGGAGCGCCCTTTCTCTGCTCGTGGCAGGCCTTCTTGGACCCACCGTTTTTGTTGCGTCGCTCCTTGGCCTTGCCCTCGCCTGGGGCTATAGCGCTCCGCCCTTTCGTTTCAAGAACAACGGTTGGCTTGGCAACGCCGCCTGCGGCTTCGCCTACGAGACCTTGCCTTGGCTGACGGGCGCGGCCGTCATTGCTGCGGGCGCCTGGCCGGACTATAGCCTGTCCCTTATCGCCATCGCCACTCTCTACGGCCTGGGCGCCCACGGGATTATGACTTTGAATGATTTCAAGGCCCTAGAAGGCGATCGGCGCCTCGGCGTGGCCAGCCTTCCGGTGCAGCTTGGGCCGACCCAGGCCGCCCAACTGGCTTGTGCCGTCATGGCCCTGCCCCAGCTTGGGGTGATCGCCCTAATCCTTCAGCTCAAGCTTTCCTGGGCGGCGCTCACCATTGCCGCCTTGCTCCTTGGGCAGCTCCTCGCCATGCCCCGCCTGCTCAGCGATCCCCAACGCTTTGCGCCCTGGTACAACGGCGTTGGGGTCACCTTATACGTCTTGGGCATGCTGACCGCAGCCCTGGCCCTCAGGAGTCTTGGCCCATGACCGCTTCCCCTCACCCCTTAAGCTGGCTGGGCATTGTCCGCCTCGGCCTAGTGCAAACGGCGCTCGGGGCCATTGTGGTACTGACCACATCCACCCTAAATCGCATCATGGTGGTGGAGCTGGCCCTACCCGCCATGATTCCCGGAGCCCTCGTGGCCCTGCACTACGCCATTCAGCTTCTGAGACCCCGCCTCGGCCACGGCTCCGACGTGGGGGGGCGACGGACCCCCTGGATTCTTGGCGGCATGGCCGTGCTCGGCCTCGGCGGCTTCGCCGCCGCCGCTGCCACTGCGCTCATGGCCACCGCCCCCCTTCTCGGCATCCTCGCCGCCACCGCAGCCTTCATTGTGGTGGGCATCGGGGTGGGCGCCTCGGGCACGAACCTTCTTGTGCTTCTCGCCAAGCGCGTGGCCCCGGAGCGGCGCCCCGCGGCCGCCACCATCGTGTGGATGATGATGATCTTTGGCTTCATCCTGACTGCTGCCACCGCGGGGGCGGCTCTGGAGCCCTTCAGCTTTTCCCGGCTTCTCATGGTGAGCGGTTCCGTGGCCCTGCTAGCCCTCCTCGTCACCGCTCTCGCCCTTTGGGGCATTGAAGGGGAAGGCTCGGGAAGCACGCCAGAGGAAGAGGCGCGGAAGGTCCCCTTTAAGGAAGCCCTCGCCAGTGTCTGGGGGGAGCCGGAGGCGCGCCGCTTCACCCTTTTTATCTTTGTCTCCATGCTGGCCTATAGCGCCCAGGACCTCATCCTAGAGCCCTTCGCCGGGACCGTTTTTGGCATGAGCCCCGGGGCCTCCACCCAGCTCGCGGGGGTCCAGAACGGTGGCGTGCTGCTCGGCATGATCCTCGTTGCCCTCCTCGGTCACCGCCTAGGGTCCGCGGACCAATGGACCCGCGCCGGCTGCATGGCGTCCGGGGCCGCCCTGCTTCTCCTTTCGGGCTTGGGACTCGGCGTGGGCAAGGGCTCCGTCGCCTCCCTGCAAGCCTCGGTCTTTGCCCTCGGCTTCTCCAACGGCGTTTTCGCCGTTTCCGCCATCGGCGCCATGATGGGCCTGGTGGGCCAGGGCCAAGCGGGGCGGGAAGGGGTACGCATGGGGCTCTGGGGGGCTGCGCAAGCCGTGGCCTTCGGCCTAGGGGGTTTCCTCGGCACCGCAGCGATCGACGTAACCCGTAGCCTTATCGCCCTACCCGGCGTCGCCTATGCGCTGGTTTTTGCCCTCGAAGCCGGATGCTTCTTCATCGCCGCCTACCTGACGATCTGGGTGGCGCGGGCGCGCACCCTCAACGAGGGCAAGGCCCTTCCTCTCACGGGAGTCGGACTATGACCGAACACTATGACGTTGCAGTGGTAGGGGGTGGCCCGGCCGGGGCTACGGCCGCCGAGCAGCTGGCCCGGGAGGGGTTCCGGGTGCTGCTCCTCGATCGCCCGGGGCGCATCAAACCCTGCGGCGGGGCCATTCCCCCGCGTTGCGTCGAAGACTTCGCTATCGATGACGACATCATCAAGGCCCGAGCTCAAGCAGCCCGCATCGTAGCCCCCAGTGGCCATGGCGTAGATATGCCCATCGATAATGGCTATGTCGCGCTGGTCGATCGAGAATCCTTCGACCCCTACCTGCGAGCCCGGGCGGGCGCCGCCGGCGCCACGGTGGTAGAGGGCACGTTCAAAAGCTTAAGCCAGGACGGGGAGAACGTCCGCCTCACCTTTAAGGCCTCGGGCCGGGGCAAGCGAAGCACCAGCGCCTCAGAAGAAACGGCGATCGCCCGCTATCTTATTGGCGCCGACGGCGCGAACTCTGCCGTTGCCCAAGCGCGCATTCCCGGGGCCCACCGAGGCCGGTTCGTCGCGGCTTACCATGAAATCATTGAGACGCCTCCCGGTATTGATGGCAGCCGCTGCGACATTTACTACCGCCACGACCTCTCCCCAGACTTCTACAGCTGGATCTTTCCCCACGGCACCACCCTTAGCATCGGCACGGGTACGGCGGAAAAGGGCTTCTCCATTCGCGATAGCGTCGGCCGTTTTCGCGATGCCCTAGGCTTCACCGGCCCAACGCTGCGCCGGGAAGGGGCACCCATTCCCCTGAAGCCCTTGCCCCGCTGGGATGACGGGCGCAATGTGCTGCTGGCCGGGGATGCCGCCGGGGTGGTCGCCCCCGCCTCCGGTGAAGGCATTTACTACGCCATGCTCGGGGGCCAGCTGGCCGCGGAAGCCGTCGCCGAAGCCCTCGCCTTAGGAAGTCCCGCACCCCTTAGAAAAGCCCGCAAACGTTTCATGAAAGACCACGGCAGGGTGTTCTGGATTCTGGGTCTCATGCAGCGTTTTTGGTACGGCACAGACGCGCGCCGGGAGCGCTTCGTCAGCATGTGCGCCGACCCCGACGTGCAGTACCTCACCTGGCAGGCCTACATGCATAAACGCCTGGTGCGCGCCCGCCCCCTTGCCCACCTACGCATTTTCTTCCGGGACTTGGCTCACCTGCTGGGCTTCGGCAGCGCAGAGGGGGACCGCAGCAAGGGCGCGCCCTCCTCAAGCAGCGCTGGCCTTTAAGCATGCTCGCCTGGCTTGAGGAACAGGCCCTCAATGGGGTTTTGCTGGAATTTGCTTTGGCGGTCCTGGCCCTCGAACTGCTCGTGCTGCTGCGGCTTCGCCGCGGCCTTGCTCAGGCCCCAACAGGCGCAAGCTTGATCGCGAACGCCGGCGCTGGCGGCAGCCTTTTGCTTACCGCGCTCCTCGCCCAGCTCCAGGCTCCAGCTCAGGCGCTCATGGCCACCCTGCTCATGGCCCTTGCCTTCCATAGCTGGGATCAGTGGCAACGCTGGACGGCCCCCTAAACCCACTCTCAAAAAATCTGCACGCCCACAAAAAAGCCCCAGGGAGCTACGCCCCCCGGGGCTTAGGATCGCCCGTCAATGTAGGGAAGGCGGCCCGAAGGCCGCCCCCCCAGGGGACCTAGATCCCCTCGGCTTCTTCGCGATCAACCGCCTCGCTCGTGGCCACGGCCGAAGCCGCTTCCGAAGACACCTGACCCATGGCGCTGGTGCTAGCCTCCACCGTCAAAGACGGGAAGTCCTTCACCATCGCCGCGCCGTACAGCGGCTTATTGACGCCCTGGTGACAGGTCGCGCAATTCGCCTTCGGCGCATCACCCAGGCTCCCGAGGCGATGCTCGGGGTACACCGGCTGAAGCGGATCGAGATAGTCCACGTTGAGGTCCCGAGCCATCTCGATGCCATACCATGCGGTGACCCGCTGTGGCGTGCTTTGCGTCCAATCGGCCATAGCCCGTGTGTTATGGCAGAAGGTGCAGTTCACGCCGAGCGCGTCGGACATGTGCATCATCAGGCTGTAGGTGCCCTCCGTTGCTTTAATGGAGGACGTATTGGTTGACGGCAGCGCCGTATTGCCAATGACCCTAATTTCCTCGTCGCCAAGGAGGTAGCGCGATAGCGAGTCGTAGGGAAGAGACGCCATCGCCGCCACCGGAGCCGGCGTGTTTTGGTTATCACGCCAGCCCGCCTTAGCAGCGGATCTCGGGCCGGGGTCTTCGAACCAGATTTCCGCTGGCACGTTGTTTCCCCGGTGACAGGTGTAGCAGGTCACGCCCGTCTCACCGACGTGGTCATTCCAGTTCGCATTGATGTGCTGCGTCATCTGCAGCATGCGCCGGGAGACCACCTTGGTGTAGATGTCGTCGGACGCGAGATTCCCCGTCACGTGGCAGTAGTTACAGCCTTCCTCCGGCGCGACCCATTCGGTCATCGCCGCCATCAGGCGCGTAAACTGCCCAACGCCCAAATCCCCGAGCACCTGGACGTTCTGGTACACGTCCTTGGCGTAGGGGGGCGTCGCGGGCAACGCAGGAGACGCGGCCGGCGCCTGGTTTGCCGCCACTTTCGCTTCCCGAACCTTGGGTTGCTCAAGCTGCAGCATGCCAGTGCCGCGGAAGCCATTCTGCGTACTTTCCGCCGTGGGGGGTTCACACCCCGCCAGCAGCACAACCCCAAGGGCTATGCCAACCGTTTTTGCGAACCATTGTTTGATCATCAGTTCGCTCCCATCAACGGATCTGCGGTGGCGGGAAGCATCGCCGGGTAGGCCGGAGCCACCCCGTGCTTCACGGCCCACAGATACCAATTGTCGACCACCGTTCCCGTCAGCAGGATGCCGATGCCGCCCGTTAAGGGGCAAAGCACGGCAAACCACCACGCCCAGCGATGGATGGATTCCATGGAGGCGTTAAAGCCCATGGTCCAGCGCCAGAACAGGGCCGCCCGCTCCGAGCCCGTTCCCCGGTCCACAATCTGCTCAATCTCCCGCTCAGCCCCGTACCGGGCCGTGGCCAGGATGGTCGCGCCATGCATGGCAAACAGCAGCACCGAGCCGTAGAGGAAGGCAATGGAGAGCATATGGAAAGGGTTATAGAACAGGTTCCCGTAGCGAAGGGAGAACGCCGCGGTCCAATCAAGGTGGGGGAAAACACCGAAGGGCACCGCCTCGCTCCAGCTTCCCATGAGCACCGGGCGAATAAAGCCCAATACCAGGTAAAGCCAGATCGCAGCGGCGAAGGCCCAAGCGGTATGCGTCCCCAACCCGAGTTGGCGTGCGCGACGATACATGCGGAACCACCATAGAACGATTGCGATCGTCAGGAAGAAGCCCGCCAGAAGCCACCAGCCCCCCTCGTTCAGGGGCGGAATGGACAGGCCGTGCTCCGCTGCCGGCGGCTCGAGAGCCAACCAGAACAGCTGCCGGACGAACTCAATGGGGTTCCAATTGACGGAGGCCCACATGTTAAAGCCAATGATCTCAAAGGCCGTCAGCCCGAAGGCCAGAGACAGCAGGCCGAAGGTCCCCAGATAAAAGGGCCCCACCTGCGCATCTCCGATTTTCCCAAGCCAATAGCTGAAGAAGGGCGTGCCCTGACGCTCCCAAATACCCTTCGGGAGCTCAATGCCCTCTTCCGCTGGCCCAGTCACTTGCACGCGCGTGAAGATGTTTTGATATTCGTTCACAGCCATCGACTGATCCCTCCCTTCACGACCAAAGCGGCAAGTTCAACCACCAGGACCACCACTCCGGCCATCCGCGAGTCCAGAAGGGCCCGCTGATGACGATGCAGACGGCGCTCCAGAATCCTGCTGCTAAAGCCAGGATCAGGCCCACCCGGTGGATGCCGAGGGTGCCGATGGAGTAACCGATGGTGTCCCGGTAGTACGCGTTTTCATGTTCGGGCGTTTTAACCGCCTCTCCCTTTTTCGGGTTCGTGGCCGACAGCACCAGGGCTCCATGCAACGCGAGCGCCATGGTGGTGGTGAAGAACAGCGTCACCGCCAGCATATGCGCCGGGTTGTAGTGGAAGTGCAGGTACTGATAGCCCACGTTGGACACCCAATCGAGGTGAGAAAGGATGCCGTAGGGAAAGCCATGACCCCATGCGCCCATAAGCATCGGGCGAATAACAACGAGGGTCACGTAGGCGAAGACGGCAACGCCGAACGCAAAAGGAATATGGAAGCCAATACCCAGCTTCCTACAGATCTCCACTTCCCTTAGCAGCCAGGAACCAAAGGCGCCTACGGCGCAAATGGTAATGATCTGCCAAAGGCCGCCATCACTAAGCGGTGCAAGCGCAAGACCGTACTTGAGATCCGGGGGCGCAATGTTGATCTGCCAGAGGTTCCAGGTATCACCCTGGGAGGCTCCGAAGATAATCAGTGCGGTCCCGAGACCTGCAAAGAATAGGGTGGTTATGCCGAAAAAGCCGACATAAAACGGGCCCACCCAAAAATCGAATAAATCTCCTCCGAGCAAAGTCCCGCCGCGAACGCGATACTTTCTCTCGAAGCTTAGCAGTGCCATCTCAAGGTCCCCCTTGCATCAGGCTTGCACAGCGGACCGGCCCCAGCACTCCGGGCCGGGCCGCAGCCTTCGTGCTCAGCTCAAACGAGGCCCGAAGCGGGGCCGGTCGGAGCCTCAAGGCTCATCGGTACTACGGAAGCCGTGGGCGGACCCTCAATCCAATTGAAATAATCGGAGCTGAGGAGAATGAAGTGGATCGTAAACGCAAGAATTGCGAGAAACGCCACGAGAGCAACGCCGGCGCGGGCCGGGTTATACATCATCCAAATCTTATGCATGGTTATGCTCCTTGCCCTGGCTTAGGACACAAAGGGTGCGATGGAAGCCAGCACGGAGTTCGCGCCGTCGATTTGGGAAAGGCTGTGGATCCAGGGACGCCACATCCAAGCGGAAAAGTGAGCTGCTGCAGCACCGGCTGCCCAGATCATGGTCCACAGGACAAACTGCCCGTGGTATTCCGCCGCTTCACGCTCGGTAAGCCCCGAGGGGCCGCGCTTATCAGACATAACTACCTCCAATGTCGCGAGTTTGAATACCGGCCAGGTTGCCCTGACCCACCGCGCTCGCTTTACACGGTGTTTCGCAGGTTGCCCTGCGACCCATCGCCCCGCTGACGCGGGGCGAATTCCAATTTTTCATCGCCCTAAACATGGGCCTCGTCGGACCGTCGGTCCTTAGCCGCCGACGTGGCCTCCGCTGGGGGCGCTGCGGCGGCATCGGTTTGGCGCACCCCGGGGAGCGCTAAGGCCGCCAGCGTGACCTCAGAAAGGCCTGCGGTCCGGGCCGCCTGCTCCGCTGCATCGCGGAGGCGCTTGGCCTCAGAGATGCGAATCAACACGGGCTGCCGCGCTAGATAGGCCTCGAGGGCCTGTTGGGCTTCAAGGGACCAGGGGACCGGGCTTTCCTGCACGGCCGCAGGCGTCGGGGAAACCGCATCCAAGGAAGAGGCCAGGGGCAGCACGTGAAAGAGGGCATCAAAGAGACCATTACAGATCTCCTGAACGAGATAGGTTGCGCCGCCGTAGCCCATAAAGGGCGTCCCCGTATGGCGCCGAATCACCGCGCCGGGGAAGGAGGCAGGAATATAGTGACTCCGCCCCCCCGCTTCGGCGGCGTACATACGCTCATTGATGCTGCCGAAAAGCATCATAGGCGGCGCCTTGTGGATCGCATCGCGCACCGCAGCGTTATCAGGCTTTTGCCCCGCACTGCGCACAAAGCTGAAGGCGCACGGCATGCCGAGCTCGTCTTCTAGGAAGCGCTTTAAGCCCTTGGCGTAGCTCTCGCCGGCAACGACCCCAAAGCTGGCCGTGGAGAAAAAATCCTGCGTGACAGAGCGCCAAAGGTCCCAGATGGGCTTTAAGGTGCTGTGCTTTTCCTGCTCAATGAAGGGCTCGGGATCGAGATCTAGGGTTTCGCCAAGAGCCCGGAGGAATCGGGTGGTGCTTTCCAGACCCACCGGCGCATGGAAATAGGGACGCTCCAGAGCCTCGGATAGGCTTCGCCCATACTCCCGATAGAGGCAGATGTTAGCTTCCGCGAGGGGCAGCTTTTTCAGATCCGCTAGAGAGGCCCCTAGGGGGAAGCAGAGATTGACCTCGGCACCGATGCCCTCCACCAAGCGGCATAGCTCCGCCGTATCGGAGGGGGAGTTAAAGATCCCGTAAGCAGGACCGAGGATGTTGACCTTCGGCTTTGCCCCGGCTTTCCGCTTGGGGGCCGCAACCTTCTTCGGACCAAAGGTTTTCCAAAGCCATAGCAGGGCGCGATCGGCGCTTTGCCACTGGTCCTCGTCGATGGTGCGGGGCAAGAAACGCTGAATGCCTGTGCCTTCGGGGGTAACACCACCGCCGATCATTTCGGCGATGGAGCCGGTCACCACCACGCTCGGCAAATCGCTTTGCAACACCTCGTGGGCCCGCTTCATGGCCCCCTCCGTGCCCACGGAGCCGAGCTCCGTTTCCGAAAGCCCCGTAACCACGATGGGCAGCTCGTGGGGCGGCAGCGCATCGGTGTAGTGCAGCACCGAGGTCACGGGCAGGTTTTCGCAACCCACGGGGCCGTCAATGATGACCTGAAGGCCTTTTACCGCCGTGAACATGTACACCGCGCCCCAATAGCCGCCGGCGCGATCGTGGTCGAGAACCAACACCTAAGCGCCCTCCCCAAGCGCCGAGGCTTGTTCCGGGCGCCAGATGCCCGCGGTGGCGCCCTGCCCCACCCCGTCAAAGAAGGCACGCATGCTGTGGAAGCGATCCTGGTTCCCCATCGCAGCGTTCACCACCTGCGCCAGGGAGCCCGCCCCCGCAGCCCCCATAAGAGGCCGAGCGGAAATGAGATTCGTGAAATACAGAGCAGGAACGGCGAGCTCCTTCGCTTTCTGCACCACGGGGGTGGTGCCGATGGCCAGCGCCGGATCAAAGGCCGCGATCGCCGCAAGGTCTTGCTCCAGGGAAGCGCGGAACTGCACCTCCACACCCCGAGCTTGGAGCCAGCGGCAGTCCGCCTCGGAAAAGGGCGTTTTCGGCGCCGCCGTGCCGACGTAGCGCACGTCCGCCCCGCTCTCGATCAACAGCCGCGCCACGAGAAGCTCCGAGCCCTCGTAGCCGGACAGGGTAATGCGCCCCTGCACGGGCGCCCCCTTGAGGGCCTCCCGAATACCGGGCAAGGCCTTCGCCTTCGCCGCTTCAATCTTCGCTGAAGCCACCCCCGCCGCTTCACCGATGGCTTCCAACCAGCTAGCCGTGCCCTCGACGCCCACCGGCGCTGAACCCACGACGCGGCGCCCGGCGCGCTGAAACTCCCGGACCGAAGCGGTGTAGAAGGGATGGATGGCCGCCACCACAGGGCTTGCCAGCGCTGCGTAAAGCTCGCGCCATTCCCGGGTCGGCACCACGGGTCCCGGGGCCAGGCCGAGGGGATCGAGGAGCATGGCAAGGTTCACGGGGTCGGCGGGGAACATCTCGCCGAGGAAGGTCACCGTGGGCGCCTGAGCACTGGGGCCCCGCGGCGCAGCCACGGGCCCTTGCTCCGCCTCGGCGCGAGCATAGGCCAGCATGGCCCCGGCGAGCACGTCCTTGGCTTCCGCGTGGGTTGGCACCCCAAAGCCCGGAACATCGATGCCAATAATGCGAACCCCGTTGATCGCCTTGGGTAGGAGCCGCAGCGGGACCCCGGAGGCCGTGGGGACACAGAGGTTGGTGACCACAATGGCATCGTAGAGCGCCGGATCAGCCGTGCGCTCTACCGCTTCCTTGATGTCCTCAAAGAGCTTGCCCGTCACCAGCGTTTCCGAATTGAAGGGCACGTAGCCCACGGAGCGCCGTGCGCCATAGAAATGCGAGGTGAAGGTCAGGCCGTAAACGCAGCAGGCCGAGCCGGAAAGAATGGTCGCCGTGCGACGCATGCGAAGCCCCACGCGAAGGGAACCGAACGCCGGGCACATGCTTTGGGGCTGATCATGGGGCCCCTTGGGATAGTCCTTGGCGAACTGGGCCATGGTTTCCGGGTCGGCGCCGGCACCGCTCCGCAGCGCCTCCGTTCCGCATCCGCCGTCCACTTCGGTGACAGGGATCTGGTCCGCGGCGCTGTTCGACTCAGACGGTGTCATACACCACCTCCAGGGATCGCTGCGCAATGCCCTGAGGACCGCAGAGATCCTCGAGGGTCGCGGGCTCGAGCACGACGTCACGACCAACGTTTTCCGCCTTAAACAAGTCAAGCAGGCCGTCTTGGTCGAGCGGATTCGGCAATCGCGGAGGCGCGGTGGCGACCTGATCCCCGAGGGCGGCGAAGAGACTGCCCCAGGGGCTGTCCTGGGTGCCGATGATCTGGTAATTCGCGCTCTTGCGCCGGATGTCTTCATCCGCGGGAATGGACGCCAGCACGGGAATATCCACCGCCTCTGCGAAGCGCGCCGCCTCCCCCGTGCCGTCATCTTTGTTGATGACCAAACCCGCAACCCCAACATTGCCCCCGAGCTTGCGGAAGTACTGCACGGCACTACAAACGTTGTTGGCAACGTAGAGGGATTGGAGGTCATTCGACCCCACCACAATGACCTTCTGACACATATCCCGAGCGATGGGGAGACCGAACCCCCCACACACCACATCACCGAGAAAATCGAGAAGGACGTAATCAAAGCCCCACTCGTGAAATCCGAGCTTTTCGAGGAGCTCAAAGCCGTGAATGATGCCTCGGCCACCACAGCCTCGACCCACCTCGGGCCCCCCGAGCTCCATGGCATACACGCCGCCGCGCTTGAAGCACACGTCGCTAATGGAGACCTCTTCCCCCGCCTCTTTTTTACGGGCGGAGGTCTCGATAATGGTGGGACAGGCGCGGCCTCCGAAGAGCAAGGAGGTGGTGTCGCTCTTCGGATCGCAACCGATAAGCAGCACCTTTTTGCCCTGTTCCGCCATCATGTAAGAGAGATTCGCCAAGGTGAAACTTTTGCCGATACCTCCCTTGCCGTAGATCGCGATGACCTCGGCGCTGGAGCTCGGACCTTCCTCCACAGAGGACAGGGGAATATGAGAATGCACTTCCGGGCGCACGGGGGTGGTCATGAGGCACTCCAGTTCAGAATCATTTTGAGGCAGCTGCGATCTTTAAAAGCGCGCTCGTAGGCTTCCGACGCGTCTTCAGGATCAGCGCGGTGGGTAATCAAGCCGTCCAGGCAAAGGCGCGATTCGTCTAGCAGACGAAGCACGACGCGGAGGTCCTCCGGTTTCCATTCCGCCCGCACGCGAAGGCGAAGCTCGCGAAGGAAGGCCGGGGGGAAGGTGAAGCTCAGGGGTTCGGCGTAGAAGCCGCCGAGGACCAGCTCCCCCTGGGACGCTAGGCGACCAATCAAGGTATCGAGGAGCGCCGGCGCACCGCTGACGTCGAGAATGCGCGCGTAATCCCTACGGGGATCGGCTTCGGGGCTCAGCACCGCGTAGCCATCGGCACCGCTGAGGCGCTGCGGGTCCGTCTCCCAAACCTTCGGCGCAGCGCCCCCCAGGGCGATGGTAAGGCGGGCGATGAGGCGCCCCAGGACGCCATGGCCAACGATGAGCTCGGGGAAGGCAAAGGCCTCCCGCCCCGTGCCCTCTGCCGGCCGAAGGCAGTGCACGGCGGTCGCCGCCAAGGCCAGGAGCACGCCCTTCTCCCTCAAGGTGGAATCGAGGGGGATCGCTCGTTCGGCGGGAACCACAAGGCGGGAGGCCGCGCCTCCGAAGAGGCCCTGGGCCCCTTCAAAGCAGTTCGCTCCCGGTACAAACACCCAGTCTCCCGGCCGGAGCCCCGTCCCTCGAGGGGCCTCACGGACACGGCCTACGGACTCGTAGCCGGGCACGAGGGGATAGGACAGCCCAGGAAAGGGCGGCATGGAGCCGTCAAAAAGGAGTTTCTCCGTCCCCGTGCTGATCCCGCTGTAGGCAATATCCACCACCACATCGGCGCTGCCCGGCGCCTGGAGGGCCAGATCTTGGAGACCGAGCTTCAGGGGCTCGGAGAGCACAATGGCCTTAGCCTGCAGCGCTGCACCCATGGTGGGCTCCCGGCGCGGTGGCGCCTGCTGACGTCATATTCTTATGACATCTTTTAACGTCAATCTGAATTTACGCTCATTGATGGCAAAAGCAACACCCCTAGGCCGGCCGTTCAGCCAGGAGGACGCTGGTTTGCAAAGGCACGGCCGTGGGCAAGCGTCGCACCCGGCGGAAACCCGCGGCCTCTAGAAGGGCCCGCACCTCCCCCTCGGACCGAGGCCGGCCCCGGCCCATGGCCCTTAGGTAAAGAGAGAAGTAGACATCGGAGAAACGCTGAGCCCCGGCGGTGTGCCGGAGCGGCTCGGCAACCAACAGCTGAGCTCCGGGCGCTAAGGCCTTGGCAACCCGAGCCAAAAGGCGCTCGGCGCGCTCGTCATCTTGGTCATGGAGCACGCGCACGAGGGTGATGAGATCGGCGTCGGCAGGGAGGGGCGTCTTTAAGAAGTCCACAGGATGAACGGCGAAGCGCTGGGCGTCGGGGCGAGCCCGAAAGCGGGCCTCGGCCAAGCGCGCGACCGCAGGAAGATCGCATAGCACCAAGCTCGGTCCCGGTACCGCATCGGCGAGGGCCGCCAGAAAGGCCCCGTTACCACCGCCCACATCCATCACCCGACGGTGCTTAGAAAAATCGTAGGCCGACAGGACTTCGCTGGCGATCATGCCCTGGGAGCTCGCCATGAGTGCCGAGTAAGCCTCCGCTGCTGGCGCCTCGGGAGCTTCTTCCCCGTCCCCAGCATAGGGCCAGAACGCCGCAAGGGCGGGACCGGGTCGGCCCTGAAGGCGAGCGACCGGATCGCGGAGGTCGTCGTAAAGGAGGGTATTGTGCTCGATCATCTCCCGCACCCCGGGCAGGCCCACAATGGCCAGGGCCAGGGGCGTGGGGCCGTAGCGACCCGTCCAGCGACGGCGCAAGAGGCCCAGGGCCGCGGCGGCGTCCAGCAGCAGCTGGCAGCCCTCTTCCGTGAGCCCCAGCCCCGGCGCCAGGGCGCGGGCCGTCTGCGCCTCGGCGAGGAGCCGTTCGAAAACCCGAAGGCGCACGCAGGCCAGCACCGTTTGGGTGGCCGTGAAGCCGGAAACGAGATCAAAGAGGGCCCGGGCTTGGCGCCGGGCGAAGAACCCTCCGAGAGGTAAGCGGGAGACCCGGCTTAAGCTCTCCGGTTGAGCGGCGCGCTGAAGGAGCCCATTGAGCCAACGATCCCAGCGCTTTCCGAAGGACGTGGCCCCGCGCCGAGGCTGAATGGTTCCCGTGGACACGGCGCTCTACGCCGCCGCGCGAACTTTGCAGCCGGCGAGGATGGCCTTGGCTTGAGCCTCAATGGTCGCCAGCAGTGCTGGGCGCCCGGGACAGGGCGGAATGGACGCCAGCGCATCTCCCACAAGATCGCGGAGCCGCTGAGCAGCGCCCTCCACCCCGAGTTCAAGCACGGCGCTAGGCCGCCCCAGGGCTTGATCGACCCCCACGGGCTTGCCGAGCTCTTCGCTGTCCCCGAGGGCATCGCGAAGATCATCAGCGACCTGGTAAGCCTCCCCCAGACGAGCGCCCAGACGCCCCCAGGCCTCCGCCGTCCCACCCCCAGCAAGGGCACCGCCGGCGGTAGCAGCGGAAAAGAGCGCGCCCGTTTTAGCCTCGTGGTAGGCCCGGAGGTCGATTTCACTTTCTTCTTCCCAGCTTTGCCCAGCCACGATGCCCGCCGGGGCCCCCACGGCGCAGGCCAGCTGATTGTGCAGCGCCGGCAATACGGCGCCACCGTCCCGCCCTTCAATCGAAAGCCACTGGAGCGCAAGCACGATCAGGCCGTCGCCGGTGAGGAGCGCTAGGGGCTCCCCGAATTCCCGATGGAGCGCAGGGCGCCCCCGGCGCGTCTTCGCGTTATCAAAGCAGGGAAGGTCGTCGTGGATGAGGCTGGCGCAGTGCATGAGCTCAAGAGCCGCCGCGTAGGCTAGGGCCGCGCCGGGCGCCTGATTGCCACAGGCCTGCGCCACGGCCAGGGTAAGCCGCGGGCGAATCCAGGACCCTCCGGGAAGAATGGCGTAGCGATAGGCCGCCGCCAGCCGCGGTGGGCAGGGCGCCTGCGTCGCAAAGTCGAGAATGCGCCGAAGTTCGTGCTCAATCAGCTGCTCTGCTTCCATGGCTACGCCCCCGAGCGTCACCCTAGTTAGACATCTTGAGTGTCATGTATCCTAGACATAAGGTCAACGGGGCTGCAGGCGGGGCGGGGCACCATGGGATCAGAGAACATTTCCATAGTGGGGGCTGGCATCGGCGCCCTCAGCGCGGCCGCTCTCCTCGCCCGGCGCGGCCACTCGGTGGACGTTTTCGAGCGGGCCGGCGCCGCCGGCGGCAAGCTTCGCCAAACCTTTGCCGGAGGCCCGGGGGTGGACGCGGGCCCCACGGTGTTCACCCTAAAGCCCATCTTCGAGGCGCTCTTTGACGCTGCCGGAGGAGACTTCGAGGGGACCCTTCGCCCCGAGCCCGCGACCGTCATCGCTCGCCACTTCTGGGACGACGGGGCGGGGCTCGACCTTTTCGCTGACCCCAAGGCCTCGGAAGCCGCTATCGGTGATCGCTTCGGGCGGGCTAACGCCGAAGGCTTTCGCGACTTCCAAGGTGCCGCTAAGCGCTGCTACGACGTGCTCCAGCACAGCTATATCGAGGGCAGTCGCCCGAGTCCTTTCGATCTCGTGCGCCGCATTGGGCCCCTTCGCCTCGGGGATCTGCTGGCTACCCGCCCCTTCACCAGCCTCTGGAAGGCTCTGGGGCAATTCTTCCCCGCCCCCGAGCTACGCCAGCTCTTCGGGCGCTATGCCACCTACGTAGGCGCCTCGCCCTTTTCGGCGCCGGCCACCCTCATGCTCATCGCGCACGTAGAGCAGCTAGGGGTGTGGACCCTCCCCGGCGGCATGATCAGCCTCGCTTCGGAACTTCAACGCCTTGCAGAAGGGCACGGTGCACGCTTTCACTTTAACGCGGAGGTTGAAGAGATCGGCGTGAAGGACGGCGCCGTGGACCATCTGATTGTTCACCAGGGAGGGGAACGGCAGCGCGTAAGCACGCGCAGCGTGCTCTTTGGGGGAGATAGCGCGGCCCTCGCCGAGGCCGGCCTCGGCGCCGGCGTCCGCCGAGCGACGGCCCCCACGGCAGCCTCCGATCGGTCCCTAAGCGCGCTGGTCTGGACAGGCCTGATCCCCCGCAGTGCCTTTCCTCTCAGCCACCACACGGTGTTCTTTGGCCAGAACTATCGCGCCGAGTTTGATGCGATCTTTAAGCAGCGAACCCTCCCCAAAGATCCGACCGTGTATCTCTGCGCGCAGGACCGCACCGCAGAAGAGGGCCCTGCCACGGCAAGGCGAGGCGATGCCTTCGAACGCGTGCTTTGCCTCACCAACGCCCCGGCCCTGGGGGATGGAGGCCCCCTTCCCCCGGCCCTCCTGGCGGACGGAGAGGCTCGCCTACGACGAACGCTGGCGCGCTGCGGTATGAGCGACTTTAACTTCGACCCCAGCGCCATGACCCTCACCACCCCCCGGGAGTTTCACGAACGCTTCCCCCACACCGGCGGCGCCCTTTACGGACGCGCCTCCCACGGCTGGCTGGCGTCCTTCCGCCGTCCCGGCAGCCGCACCGCCATGCCGGGCCTGTACCTTTGTGGCGGCAGCGCCCATCCCGGGGCTGGTGTTCCCATGGCAACCCTATCCGGCGTCCAAGCCGCGGAGGCCCTATGTCAGGACCTGACTTCAGCGTAGCGGTTCCCCCCTCCGGCTACCGCTGGTGGTATCTCGATGGCTTAAGCGCCGATGGGCAGCGCGGGCTGACGGTCATCGCCTTTGTAGGCAGCGTCTTCTCTCCTTACTACGCGAGCGCCCGGCGACGCCAGGGGGAAGTGGCACCGGAGCGCTTCTGCGCGATCAACGTCGCGCTCTACGGGCCCGACCGCACCGCTTGGGCCATGACCGAACGCAGCGACCGCACCCTCACCCGCAGCGTCCAGCACTTTATCCTGGGGCCCAGCGCCCTGCACTGGGATGGCACGACGCTTACCGTCACCGTAGAGGAAATCACGGTACCCTGGCCCCGGCGCCTGCAGGGGGAAATCCGCTTCACCCCGAGCCTCTTCCCGGGCTACAGCGAGCCCTTAACGGAGGACCAGGCTCACCTCTGGACCCCCATCGCTCCCCGGGGCCACCTCGAGGTAGCGTTCGCCAACCCTGCGCTCCGGTGGGAGGGCCATGGCTATCTCGACAGCAACAGCGGCGCCACGCCCTTAGAGAGCGCCTTTCGTCAGTGGACCTGGGCTCGGGGAAACGCGGGAGACCGCACCTTTCTGTGCTACGACGCGGAGCGCCGAAATGGCGAAGAACATCGGTTCATGCTGGAGTTTGACGGAGCCGGCAGGCTGCACCGCCACCCTTGTCCGCCCCGCCAGGGCCTGAAAGCCGGGCTCTGGGGCGTGCCCCTCACCGTACACGGGGACGACGGCTACCCACCCCGTCTTCGCCGTCGCTACGAGGACACGCCGTTTTATAACCGCAGCGAAGTCGAAACGACCCTTCAGGGGGAACGGCTGGTCATGGTGAACGAAGGACTTGACCTGGACCGCTTCAAGAGCCGCTGGGTGCAAACCCTCCTACCCTTTCGCATGCCCCGCCGGGCTTAGGACGCGGGCGCCCTGCCCGTGCCCTGCTGGCGCCCGATACTGCACCACCGCGTCGACGAGAAACTGCGCCTCACCCACCGTAGGCTCCTGGGATAGGGGATCGCGCTGAAGGGCCGCAAGGGCTGCGCGAAACACGAGAAGCCCCTTGCGCCAGTTCGGGACAATGGCCCGGGCGGAGACGGAATCGTGGCCCCGGCGCCGCACTTCCTCCCCGATCTCTGCGTAGATCAGGCGCGCCGCATGCATGCCCGGGCGACATCCCCGGGGCAGGCATGCGATTCCGCCCCGGGAACGCTCATAAAAGGCATCGGCCCGGGACAGGAGGCGGCGAAGGATACGCTCGAGCTCGGGCGAAAACTGCGGCCTGGCGAGCCAGCGGTCCGGGTCTAAGCCCTCGTCCTGAAACCATTGGCGAGGCAGGTAAAGGCGCCCCATGCGGGCATCTTCCCCCACATCCCGGGCGACGTTGGAGAGCTGCATGGCCACCCCCAGGTCGCAGGCCCGGGCTAGGGTCTGGGGGTCTCTCCCCCCCATAACCAAACTCATCATGGCCCCAACGGTGGCCGCCACGCGGGCGCAATAGGCGTAAAGTGCCGCCTCGTCCTCGTAGTGTCGCTCACTCATATCCCAGCGCATGCCCTCAAGCAGCGCCTCAGGGATGGCCCGGGGAATGGCGAAGCGCTCCACCACCTGGCTAAAGGCCCGATCTTCCGGGCGATCCTCAGGCCGGCCGGCATAAACCCGCTGCAAGCGAAGTTCGAGCTGCTCCACCGCATCCTCGGCGCGCCCCTCCTCGTCCACCGCATCGTCGACATCCCGGCAAAAGGCGTAGAGCGCCGTGGCACAGGCCGCCATATCCTGGGGCAGGAGCAGGGAGGCGGCGTAAAAGCTCCTCGAGCCATTGCGTAAACGCATGCGGCACGCCTGAATATCCTCCGCCGATGGCAGGGGAACGGCGGGATTGGGGGGCTCAGGCAGCCCGCGGCGCATGGGGAATCAGGTGCTCAAGCACCTTGGCAGTGGACAGCACACCGGGGAGCCCAGCGCCGGGGTGGGTGCCTGCGCCCACGAGGTAAAGGCCCTCGACCTCTTCGCTACGGTTGTTGGGGCGGAACCAGGCTGACTGAAAGAGGATAGGCTCAAGGCTGAACCCCGCACCCCGATAGCTATCGAGCCGATCTCGGAAATCAAGGGGGGTCATCATGCGCGACGTTTTTAAGCGCTCGCTGAGGCCCGGAAGCACCGTGGCCTCCAGCGCCGCCGCAATGCGCGCCCGGTAAGTTTCAGCCATGGTGGTCCAGTCCACCGCCGCATCGAGGTTTGGCACCGGCGATAGCACATAGAAGGTTTCGCAGCCCGGCGGTGCCAAGCTTGGGTCCGTCGCCGTGGGACGGTGGAGGTAGAGGCTGAAATCATCGGCGAGGATCTTTTTCTTGAAGATATCGTCGAGCAGCCCCCGATAGCGCGGGCCCATAAGAATGAGGTGATGAGGCACCTCGGGGTAGGTCCCTTCCGTACCGAAGTACCACACAAAAAGCCCCATGGAAGAGCGGCTCCGCGCCGCCTTCTTTGTCGTCCAGCGCTGCCGAGGGCGATCGAGAAGCTTTTCATAGGTGTTGATGGCATCGGCGTTGGAGACGACCAGGGGCGCATCGAGGCGCTCCCCGGAGCGCAGCGTCACTCCGGTTACCTTGCCGTCCTCAGTGCGAATGGTCGCCACCGGCGCGTCACAGCGCACCACCCCCCCCTGCCCCTCGATGAGGCGCACCATGCCGTCGATGAGCGCCCCGGTGCCGCCCATGGCGAAGTGCACCCCGAAGCTGCGCTCTAGGTGGGCAATGAGGGTATAGATGGCCGTGGTATCGAAAGGATTGCCTCCAACGAGGAGGGGATGAAAGCTAAAGACCACGCGCAACCGCTCATCGGAAAAGTAACGACGGACAAGACCGTAAACCGTTTGATAGCCGGAATTTCGGACCAGATCTGGGGCCACGGACAGCATGTCGGAAAAACGGCTAAAGGGCCGATCCCCAAGGCGCTCAAAGAGCCCGTAAATTTCCCGACTCTTCACCATGAAACGGTCGTAAGCGGGAAGATCCGCCGGGCAGAGGCGCTCCACCTCCGCCCGCATCTTCGCCGGGTCTGCGCTGTAGTTGAACACCGTGCCGTCGGCGAAGCGGATCTGGTAAGCCGGATCAAGCTCCACGAGCTTGACGTCATCGGCCAGACGCCGCCCGCACAGGGCCCACAGCTCCTCGAAAAGGAAGGGGGCGGTAATGATGGTGGGGCCGGCATCGAAGATGAAGCCATCCTGCTTAAACACGTAGGCTCGCCCGCCGGGGGCGTCGAGGGCCTCCAACACCGTGACCTGATAGCCCTTCGCCCCAAGGCGGATCGCCGCAGCGAGACCTCCGAAACCGCTTCCGACTACGATCGCTTGCTGCTGCTGTTCCATGGCGCCCTCGGCGACCGTCACTTTAGGATGACACCTTACCCCGTCACCTTCATCAACGCATCCCCCAAGAACCACCCCGTGATCGCCGCCCCAACTTCCGCCGGAGCTTCCTCGTGGAGCAAATGTCCAAGGCCGGGAAAGGATCGCCAGACGGCGCGGGGAAGGTGGGGCTCAAGGGCTACCCGGGGCGGCCGGGGATAGGTGCGATCCTCCGTCCCCGTCAGGATCAGCAAAGGATCCTGAATCTGCGCAAGCGCTGGAGTGAGGCTCCGCAGATCCCAGTGCCGCATCAGGGCGAGCGCCCCCTCCCCATGGGACCGCTGGGCCAGGAGGTCCGCGTAGCCCTGAAGCTGCGCCGGCGGAAGGGCGGATCCGGTATCGGCAATGAGACGTCGGGCCAGGCGCTCCGGGGTAGACCGGGCGACGAGGCGCGAAAGCCAGGAGGGATAGCGTGCGAGCAGCTCCGCCGCCGCGGGGAAGAGCCAGCGTTGCAGGCCCGCCAGGGGCAGCAGGGCCGGGGCCAGGAGCCCCAAGGGGAGCGATCCGCGGACCCTCACCGGCCTCTCGAGGCGATGCTGAAGAAGAATGGCCGCGCCGGCGGAATGGCCGAGGGCCAGGGCCCAGGGGATGGCCAGGGAGGAAAGCGCATCCCCCAGGCTTGCCGCCAGAGCCTGCCGCGTTGGGCGAAAGCCTGGCGCCAGGGGACTGGCCCCATGCCCCGGAAGATCGGGGGCCCAGAGCGCCCAGCGGCCCTGGAGCTGTTCAGCCAGGGGTCGAAAGGAATGGGAAGACGCGCCCGTACCGTGAAGCGCGAGGATCGCGCGGGGGCCTTCGGAAAGCTGGGTGAAGACCCAGGGCTGGCCATGCCCCGAGACCCTAACCCTTTCGATCATGGCGCCGCCGCGCTCCGTGGACGGGAAGCGGTTACGAGCTGGGCAATGGCCGCAGCGCCCTGGCGCGGCAAGGGTGCATAGGCCGCCCCGAGGTGCTCCGCCAGCGCCCGAGCCCGAGGTTCGGGGCGCCGCCCCGTGTCGAGCACGAGCCCCGCGAGCCCGGCGAAGGCAAAGGCGCGGGCAGCGCGCTCCGTGTCCACCTGCGCCTGCGCGCGATCGGCTCGACCATCAAGGGCAATATTGCCTCGCCCATCGGTGAGGAACACCACCAGGGGCTGGCGCCCCTGGCGTGCGATGTCCTGGGCCAGGGTCATGGCATGCTGCACCGCCTTCGCCAAGGGCGTTGCGCCCCCGCCGGGCACCCCCGCCAGGGCGCGCCGGGCGCGCACTAAGGCCCGAGTAGGCGGGAGCACAAGCTCGCTATGCTCGCCGCGAAAAATCACCATGGCGACTTCGTCCCGGCGCGCGTAGCTGTCTGCCAGCATGGCCTCCACCGCGCCTTTAGCCTCCCCGAGGCGCTGGAGGGCCGCCGAACCGGAAGCATCCACAACGAATAAGGTGGTGGTCGCGGCCCGCGTTTCGTAGCACTGAATGCGAAAATCTTCCGGGGCCAGGGCAAAGCGAAGGCCCGGCGCCGGGGGGGGCCGCAGCTTCGCGAAGGGGGCTGCGGCGCGGAGGGTGGCCGGCACATTTAAGCGATCCCCCGGGGCCAGGGCGCCCGCGCGTACGCCCCGAGGCCGACCCCGAAGAGCCAGCCTCGTGCGCGCTCCGACACGTCCGGCGCGGGCCCTTTGCGCCTTCGCGCAAGCGCTCGCGGCGGCTAGCCAGGCTTCCGGCACTGCGGTGGCAATAGCCTCAAGAAGCACTTCCGTGGAGGCGGAAAGCCCTTCGGGGGCGGGGTCCTCGGCTTGGTCACCGCCCTCGGTGGGCGCCGGAGGCTCGGGCGTCTCGCTGGACTGCGGGGCTGGCGCGGGGGCCGGGGAATCGGCCGGCGGCTCGCTGGCCAAGGCCTGGCGAGCCCGGGGGCCCAGCACCAGCGCCGCAGCGGAGGCCAGCGCCTCCGGCGAAGCTAGAGCGCAATCAGCCCAGGCGCACAGGCAGCGAAGGGTCAGGGCGGCCTGCCCTAGGGCCCGGCTCGAGGGCACGGCGAGGGCATCGGTCAGCTCGCCCAGGGCCCGAACCACGCTGCGAGGTAAGGGCCCCTGGGCCGCCAGGCGCGCCCGGGGCGCGCCTAGGCCATCCTCAAGCGTGACTAAAGCCCCTGGCGCCAGGGGTTCGTCACCTTCGAGGAGTTCAAAGATCAGGGAGGCCTCGGGCCAAAGGTCTTCTTCCATGGGCAAGGGGGGCGGGGGCGCCAGCACCGCCGGTTCAAAGAAAGGAAAGGCGAGCCGCTCCAGAAAGCGCTCCGGGGCTGCTTCCCCCGCGTCCCCTTCATCCACCGCCAGCAGAACGAAACGGGCGGGATAGGTACCCAGAAGCCCTTCCCGGGCTACGGTCACCACCCCTCGATCAAGCGCGTCCCGAAGCGCCGCGAGCACCGCCTCGGGTTGGCGCTCGGCCATGGGCAAGAGCAAGGCGCGGCCATGGGCCTGGGCCAGCAGGCCCTGCTGAAGCTGGGGCCGGCCAAGGCGCACCGTGGCGCTGAGGTCGAGCCCCCCATAGAGGCGATCATCGGTAATCCCTAGGGGCACCCGGGGCAAAGGCTGCACCCCCAGGGCCGCCGCGGCAAAGGCCAACCAACGCTGGCGCTGCGGCGAGGGACGAGCCCGAAGAAAGAGCCCCCCGAGCTCCGGGGCCAGGCGAAGGCAGGCCAGGGCCGCGACGAAGGGATGCATGGGCCCTAGCCCGCCTCACCGGCGCCGAAGGTCTCCTCTAAGGCTCGGCGAATACGCCCCTCCGAGCCCGTATCGTCTAGAACATTGCGCCGAAGTCGATGACGCAGCGCCATCGGTGCGATGGCCGTGATATCGGCCTCGGTAACGGCCTTCCCGCCGCGGAGCGCCGCTCGCGCTCGGGCGGCCCGAAGCACCGTGAGCTCGCCGCGCAGACCGTCGGTCCCGAGGCTGAGGCATAGCTGGGCGACCTTGCGAAGATGCGCTGGAGGCACGGTCACTTTTGGCAGCAGGCGCCGCGCCCGGGCAAGGCGCCGACTGAGCGCTTCCGTTTCCTTGGCCCAGGCCTCGGTGAAGGCCTCGGGGTCGCGCTCGAAGGCGTCCCGCCGAAGCACCACCTCCACGCGGTCGTCGAGATCCTGGGGAGTGGAGACATCCACCGCCAGCCCAAAGCGGTCCAGAAGCTGGGGCCGAAGTTCCCCCTCCTCCGGGTTTCCCGAGCCGATCAGTACAAAGCGCGCGGGATGGCGAACGCTGAGGCCCTCACGCTCAAGCACGTTTTCCCCGGAGGCCGCCACGTCGAGCAGGAGATCCACGAGGTGATCATCAAGAAGGTTGATCTCATCGATGTAAAGAAAGCCCCGGTGCGCCCGGGCCAGAAGGCCCGGATCAAAGGCCCGTTCCCCCTGGGTCAGGGCCTTTTCCAAATCCAAAGCACCCACGACCCGATCCTCCGTGGCCCCCAGGGGCAGATCGACTACGGGCACCGGGGCCCAAGCACGCTTTTTCTCGCCCCCGGACCGGCAGGCCTCGCAAGCACCGCCCTGCCCTTCCGGATCGCAGCCATAGGGACAGCCCTTCACCACCGCCATACGCGGCAACAGCGCTGCGAGGCCACGCACCGCCGTAGACTTCCCCGTGCCGCGATCCCCAAAAACCATGACGCCACCCAGGCTGGGATCCACCACCGCCAGCAGGAGGGCCTGCTTCATCCCGTCCTGGGCAACGATGGCGGAAAAGGGATAGGGAACGGCCATGAAGGTCTCCTTAGGAGGCGCGGGCGACGGGCGCCACGATCGCCTCAAAACTGGAAAGCAGCGCCGAGGCAAAGGCCTCCGGCGCTTCAATATGAGGCAAGGCCCCGGTATCGAGCGCATGCACCTGCACCGGCCCCTGGCCCTCGGTAATCAAAGCCGAGGCTCCGCGATAATCCTGAAAATCCCCCCGGCACCCGTGGATGATCGTCTGGGGAACGGTGAGGGCCCGATAAAGCGCCGCGGCGTCCCGGGAGAACAGCCGACCGCTTAAAAAGGCTAGGGGGGCATGCTCCGCCCCTTGCGCCTGAGCCTCTTCGCAAGCGGCGCGCCACAGCCCCTCGTCAATCTCTCGCCGTCCAAAGGTACGGCGGAGGAAGTAGCGAATCACCGAGGGGCGACGCAGCAGTCGGAAGGCCCAGCGCCCGAGGGCGCGCCCATTCAGCCAGCCATAAACCCGCTCACTGCCCCGGTGGGGTACCGGTTGCCCCGGCGGCGCCAGGGCCTCGCCCCGCTCCAGGGCCCGGCCATCGAGCCCCGTGGGGGAAATCCAAAGCACCGCCGGGGGCGTCGCCGCCCCCCAAAGCACGGCCCGGGCCGCAAATTCCGCGCTGAGAGAGAGGGCGCAGAGCACCGGTGCCTCCCCTGCCCGATCCGCCACCCATCGCTGAGCCTCGGCGATGGCCGCGACGTAGTCCTCGATGGCGTAGCGGTGGCAAGGCCGAGGCGCATCCCCAAAGCCGGGTAAATCCAAAAGGGCGACGGACGCCTGAGCACTGAGCCGCTGGGCCAGGGGCGCGAGCTCAGCGCTGGAGGCCGCCGCGTTAATGGAGTGCACGAGGAGCCAGGGGGGCGCGGTGCTCTCCTCCGCCGGGCGCCAGCGAAGCACTGAGCCCAGGCCCCGCGCCCGGAGGGTGACCTGGGGCCAGGCGAGAGGCGCAAAGCCGTCATCCATGGGCGGGCGTACGCCGAAAACGCCGGCGAACCTGGGCCTGATGGTAAAGAATCAAGCCGAGGCCCGTGCCGAGGGGAAAGGACCAGAGCACCGGGGATAGGGCGAGCTCAGGCATAAGACGCACGGCGCCGAAGGCCAGGAAGGCCGTGTAAACGGATATGCCTGCGCCCACGAGAGCCTTGATGTGCTCCAGCTGCCAGCCCCAGGGCACGGGGTCCCGCTGAAACATGAAGTACAGGTTGGTCGCCGCGGCGGCGATGCCCACCGCGGAAATCCCCATCATAAGGACCTGCCCCAGGAGCCAGCCCTGCCAGGCGCAGTTTGCTGCGGCCACAAACAAGAGGGCTTGGCTGGCGATCCACAGGGGCTGGCGGTGGGCCTCATGGCGCCGACGATAGCGAATGCAGAGCCAGCCATAGACCGCCAGGTTCACCGTGAGAAAGGCCAGATAAAGCATCATCCAGCCAAAGATGCCGGCCACCAGGGGGCCGTCGGTCATGAACGGGTGGGTTCCCAGGGGGTCGGCGATGGTGCTGAGGGCCATGCCCGTGGCGAAGGCGCCGGTGGCGATCATGGCGACGTTGAAGATGCGGCCCCAGCGCAGATGCAGCGCCCCGCCCTTCTTGCTGAGCACGGGCACCCAGAAGGCCACAAGCCCCACGGCCCCGGTGGTGATGTGCCCGGCAAGAAATCCGTGAAACGCATCCATGCCCATGGCCTGTCAACTAAAGATGACGTCAGTGTGCCTTGGCGCTTATGCTCGGGCAAGGACTGACCCGCAGCCCCTTGATCTCGCGCAAGGCAGCGTCGTACCAGGAGAACGCCCAGCACCCATGCTTGAAAACCGCTACGAGCCGCCCCGCACCCCGCCCCTCAGCCCCCTCGGCGGGCTCCTTCGCACGCTCTGGCGCGGCGACGGCGACCTCCTGAGCCTGATGCCGGCAACGGCCTACCGGGTGCCTATTGGCCCCCTGGGCTATTCCCGACGCTCCATTCTGATCCTGAACGATCCGGCCCTGTTTCGCTCCGTGCTCACCGATCCCCTCGACGTCTACCCGAAAAACGACCTCATGACCGGGGCCCTCGAGCCCCTGGTGGGGGACTCGCTCTTTGTTTCCTCCGGCCCCCTCTGGCGGCGACAGCGGGCCATGATCGACCCAGCCTTCTCCCAACTGCGGGTCACCCAGGCCTTTGGAGGCATGCAGGCGGCGGTGGCCGCTTATGTCGAGAAGCTCGCGCACCAGGCCGAGACGGGGACGCCCTTCTCCCTCGATTTCGCCATGAGCGAGCTGACCGCCGACGTCATCTGCCGCACGATCTTTTCCACCTCCCTGGCCTCCGAAACGGCGCAGAAGGTGTTCTCCGCCTTTGCGATTTTCGAGCGCTCGGCGGCCCATATCGAGCTGCCCCGGCTGATCTTCTCCAAGGCCTTTAGCGCCATCCCCCAGCACGACGCCGTCCTTAGGGCCTGCGAAGAGATTCGGGACGCGCTGGGAACGTTGGTGGATGCGCGCCTCGCTCTGCCCGAAGACCAGTGGCCCGACGATATCGCCAGCGCGGTCATGCGCGGAGAGGATCCGGAGAGCGGCGCGCGCTTTACGCGAAAGGAACTGATCGATCAGCTCGGGGTGTTTTTCCTCGCCGGCCACGAGACCACCGCTAGCGCGCTGATCTGGGTGTTTTTTATTCTAAGCCAGCGCCCCGAATTTCTTAGGCCCCTGCGGGAGGAAGTCACCCGCACCTACGGCGCCGGCCCCATTACCTTCCATAAGCTTCGCAGCCTGAGCTACACCCGCGCCGTCTTCCGCGAGGCCATGCGCCTCTATCCCCCGATCACCTTCATTCCCCGGGTGGCCACGGAACCCACGCGCCTCGGCGGCTACCGGATCAAGCGCGGCGCCATGCTCATGATTTCCCCTTGGGTCATTCATCGGCACGAGGCGCACTGGCCGAAGCCTCACGTCTTCGAACCGGCGCGCTTTACCGGCGACGGCGAGAAAAGCCACCGCCCAGGCACCTACCTGCCCTTTGGGCTCGGCCCGCGGGTCTGCGTGGGGGCGGACTTCGCCACCATTGAGGCGAGTCTCATCATGGCGGAGCTGCTCCGCACCTTTGATTTCGAAATGCTAGAGCCGGAGACGGTCCGTCCGATGGCGCGGCTAACCACCCGCCCCCGGGAAGAAATCCGGGCGCGGGTGCATCGGCGACGCTAGGAAAGGGCCTACTCGGCGACGCGACGTCCGGCGAGGGGGCCCCCGCCATCGCAGTAGATCCGCTCCCCCGTGAGGTAGCTGTTGTCCGGAGAGACGAGAAAGCGAACGACGTTGGCCACATCCTCGGGTTGGCACACCCGGCCAAAGGGCATGGTGGCATCGAGGGTGCGGACGTCCTCTACCCCCTGGGTCGCGGCCACGAGGCGCCGTCCCATGTCCGTATCGACCAGCCCCGGCGCCACCACGTTCACCCGAATGCCGTGGGCCCGCTCTTCCTTCGCCAAGGTCATGGCCAGGGCCTCGAGGGCGGCCTTCGCCATGTTGTAGGGGGCGCCGTTGGCCCCCAGGCCCCGGGTGGCCACGGAGGAAATCATGATGATGTCCCCCCGCGCCTGGCTACGCATGGCCGGCACCACGCGCTTTGAAAGGGCGTGCGCCGCAAAGGCGTGGGTCCCCATCACCCGAGCCACTTCCTCCGCCGTGGTATCGGCGACGGCAAGGCCCCGGCTGGCGATGCCGGCGTTGTTCACCAGAATGGACACGGGGCCCAGCTCCGCCTCCACCTGATCGACCATGGCGTCGCAGGCCTCGGGGTCGGCGACGGAGCCGGCCACGGCCATGGCCCGCACGCCCGTGGCCCGAAGCGCATCAAGGGCCTCCTGAGCGGAGGCTTCGTCGCGACGGTAGTTGATGGCCACATCGGCCCCGGCTTCCGCGAGGGCCAGGGCAATGGAGCGCCCCACCCCCCGGCTCCCGCCGGTGACCAGGGCCACGCGCCCGGCTAGGCTTTTCGCCATGGCTATTGCCCCGTAAACGCGGCGTCGCGCTTACCGAGGAAGGCCGAAACCCCTTCCTTGAAGTCATGGCTGCGCCCCGCCTCGTTCTGAAGCTGGGCTTCAAGATCGAGCTGCGCTTCGTAGCTGTTCACGGCGCTCTGCCAGTAGGCCTTGCGGATCAGGGCCAGGGACCGGGGCCCCTTCGCAAGCCGCTCGGCAATCTTCATGGCTTCCGGCAGGAGGGCCTCATCGTCAAAGACCCGGTTGATTAGTCCCCACTCGAGCGCCTGCTCCGCCGGGAGGCGATCGGCCATGAGGGATAGCTCCTTGGCCCGGGCCCAGCCCACGAGGCGGGGCAAAAGGTAGGTCGCCCCCCCATCGGGAATGAGGCCAATGCGCGCGAAGGCCTGAAGGAAGAAGGCGCTGCGCCCCGCGCAGATCATGTCGCCCATAAGGGCAAAGCTCATGCCCACCCCCGCCGCGGCACCGTTCACGGCGGTGACGATGGGGAGCTCAAGATCCCGCATGCCGAGGAGCAGCGGGTGGTAGCCAGTGCGGAGCCCATCCCCCGCACCTTGCTTCTCCCGCTGGGCGTTGCGCTCTTCGTCGGCCAAATTGGCTCCGGCGCAGAAGCCTCGTCCTTCCCCCGTAATCAGCAGGCACCGCACCTCCGGCCCCCGATCACGCACTTCCCGTACCGCCTCTTGTAGCTCGGTCAGCATGCGGGCGCCCACGGCGTTCATCACCTCGGGGTGATTGAACTTCAGCACCGCGATATTGCCCTCGTAATCCAGCTTAATGCGTTCGTAGCTCACATTGCTCTCCTTTCTCCGAGCGCCCCGGGGCGCTTAGCCCGCTTTGTTGGGATTGATGAAGCCGAAGAGCACCCCGGCGACCTTCCGAATTTGAATTTCCTCGGACCCTTCCGTGATCCGATAGCGGCGGTGATGGCGATAGATGTGCTCGAAGGGCTTGTGCCGGCTGTAGCCGATGCCACCGTGCACCTGCATGGCCCGGTCCGCGGCATCGCACACCAGCCGGTTGGCCCGGTAGTTACACATGGACACCTTATCCGATAGGTAGATGGCCACTTCCTTCTTCGACATTTGATCCATCTGCCAAGCGGTCTTGTAGACGAGGTTCCGGATCATTTCGCATTCCGTGTGCAGCTCCACGAGGGGGAACTGGATCGCCTGGTTAGAAGCGAGGGGCTTGCCGAAGGGCGCGCGCTCCTGGGCGTATTTCACCGACTCGTTAATGCAGAACTGGGCCGCGCCGACGCCGGAGGCGGCCTGGCGAATGCGGTTTTCATGCACAAAGTGCTGCGCCACGGAGAGGCCGCTGCCAGGCTCACCGAAGATCGCCGTTTCCGGAACCCAGACGTTCGTAAAGGACACCCGGGGGTGGTCCGTGGGCATATTGAAGGTCCAGAGGTATTCCTCGATCTTCACCCCGGGATCGTCCGTGGGAACGATGAAGCAGGTAATGCCCCGGGCATCGCCGTCCTTCCCCCCGGTGCGGGCGAAAACCATGTCGTGGGTGGCCACGTGCATACCCGTGTTCCACATTTTCTCGCCGTTAATGAGATAGCCGTGCACGCCATCGCGGGTTTCCGGCACGGCATGCGTATCCATCCAGGTGGCGTCGGAGCCGTGCCGCGGCTCCGTCAGGCCGAAGGCCACGCGGCGCTTACCGGTGATGGAGTTCTCGATAAATTCCGCTTTCTGCGCTTCCGTGCCGAAGTCGCGCATCATCAGGACAAAGGGGTTGTTAGCCACGATGGACGCTTCATTCTGAAGGTCGTTGTGGAGCCCAAGGCCCTTCGCGGCGAGGTGTTCGCGGATCACCGCCATGCCGAAGTTGGTGCCGTCCTGCCCGCCGAACTCCTTCGGCAGCGCATAACGATAGTGGCCCGCCGCATCGGCGCGGCGGCGCATTTCCCCAAGCAGCTGCTCCCACTCGTGCCGGGGCAGGCCGCCGTTTTCGAAATCGGTCCGGGCCCATTCGCGCCGGTGGTCGAAGAAGCGCTCGTTATCGTCCTGCGCTTGCAGCGGCTTGATTTCCGCCTCGATGAACTCATCGAGGGTCTTCAAATAGGCCTTAAGGTCTGCTGGGATTTCGAAATCCATGCTGCGTACTCCCCCTGTTGAATCACTGCCCTGGACCATACCCCAGGGCCCGAGGACGGCTCAATAATGCAATGTGATTAGGGCGCCTCGAGCGCGTCCAGGAGGGCCTCCGCAGCCTGCCGCGCGGTACTGCTCAGCAGCAGACGCTGAGCGTCCTCCAGCGCCTGTAGCTGAGCCTGATGGCCCGCGAGGGCGTCCATAAGGGCCCGCTCAAGACCGTCGTAAAGCTGCCCAAGGAGCACGAAGGCATAACGATGCTTGTAGTTTTCCCGAGCGTTCAGGAGCCCGTGGCGCCGAGCCTCCTGTCCATCGGTGAGGGCCGCCTTCAAGGTCAGGCGCCAGAGGGCCCGTTGCCGTTCCTCGGGACTAAGGGGTTGGCGCCGAAGGCGATGCCAGAAGCCTCGCCCCTGATCCGTAGCCATGAGCGTAAAGCGTCGGGCCCGACTTAAGGTTAGGGGCTCAAGCACCACCGGAGCAGGCGTTAGGGCCCGGGCTTCCCCGAGCCGCTCCCGAAGCGCGGCGGCATCGAACAGCTGATCGAGCGTCGCGCGGAGGGCCCGGGGCAGCAAGGATTGCAGCTCCTGTCCGAGGGCCGCGGTGGCCGTCGCGAGGGTCTCCCCGAGGTCGGTCCGGAGCCGCCCCAGTTCCTGCTCCCGCACCGTTGCGCGCTCCTGAAGCCAATCTTGATTGAAGCGCTCAAGGGCATGGTCGATGAGCGCCGCCCCGAGCTCCGCTTCCGCCAAGGCCTCGGGCATGGGGCGCTCCGCTAGATAGCGCTCAAGGCCCCCGCGCAGGAAGGCGTCGAGCTCCTGCGCCATGGGCCCCTGGGGGGAGAAGGTGTTTTCTATGCGTTGGGCGAGCACCGCACGAAGCTCGCGCCGGGCGCCGTCCAGGGCCCGCTTCAGCCCCCGGCGCTGCTGCTCGGCCCCGAGGCCTTCGGCGGAGAGGCCCAGCACCGCCTCATCCCGGGCAAGGAGCGCCCGCAGCGCCGCGCGCTCAACCTCAAAGCTGCGCGCCGTAGCAGGGGGTTGGGTCGCCTCGCAGCGCTGGGCCAGGGTAGCCTTTAGCCGCCCAAGCCCCTCCCCCACCTCTTGGGCCACGGCCTTGGCGCCCCGGCGCGCCCAGTGCCCCTCCACCAGGGCCGCCGTTTCCGCGCCTTCGAGCCCCCGGAGCGCATCCACCGCAAAGAGGGGGATGGGCTGTCGAAGGCAGCCTTCCAGGTCCCCTTCCACCTGGATGCAAAGCGTCCTAAAGGCCTCCGCCTCAAGGGGCTCAAAGGCTTCCACGTTGAGTACCGCAAGCAGTCGATCGGCCAGGCCTTGGGCCGCCAGCTGGCGCAGCAGCACCCGATCCCCTTCCCGAAGGCCCAGGCGGCTTTGCACGACGTAAAGCACCGTATCGGCCCGCTGGCCGATGGCCTGCACATCGGCAGCATCTAAGGGGTTCAGGCTGTCGCTACCCTGGCAGTCGATCAGGCTGAGGCGGCGCGGGAGCCCCTCAGGAAAGGGCACGCGCAGCGACAGATGAGCGATGAGGGGCGCCAGGGACGCCTCATCGGTCCAGCTAAGAAACTCGGAGAACCCCGCCTCCTCGAAGGACAGACGCGGCGCCTCCCCGGGCATCGGGTGAAAGTTCCGGCGCTGCAGGGCCGCAAGGCCCGCGAGGGTCAGGCGCAGCCGGATCAAGGCATGGTTCAGAAGGCCGTAGGCGCTACCGGCCTCGAGATTCGCCAGGCGCCCATCGGCCTCGCTTTCCGCTTCAAAGGCCTCCCGAGCCGCCTCAAGGGTGGCAAGGGCATCCGCACCATAGATGTTTTCCGGCACCTCCAGGGGGGCGCCGAGCATGCGAAAATCGAAGGCCAGGCGGCCCTCCAGCACGGAGGACGGCCACAGCTGCACCTCCGCAGCCAGAGCCTCACCGTGGGAGCTGTGGATCTGGTTGAAGGTTTTCACCCCAGCGCCCCGGGTCATGACCTCGCGGCCCAGAAGCGCGTTGATCAGGGTCGACTTTCCCGACTTGATCGTACCCAGCACATAGGCGCGGTGCACCGCTGCCTGCCCGTCGGGCCTGCCCGCAGGCGCCAACACTTCCCTATACTCCGGCCACTGCTTCAAGAAATTCGCGAGGGCGTCGGCCCCGCGCGCTGCAGCCTGATTCATGGGCCCGCTATCCCGGCAAAAACCCTATGCTAGCGGACCCCTCCGGGGCACCGCGAGTCAAAAGGAGACGAATGTGCTGTTATGCCTCGAAGGGCCGGGAAGCGCCCTCCTCGCCCGCTGCCTCTCCCTCGGGGACGGAAAGGCCCCCGCGGCGGACTATTGGCCTGCCCCTTGCCGGGGCCATCCCCTGCTCCCCGCGCCGAACACGCCCTTTGCGGACCTCGAAAGCCTCGAGGCGGCCCTTGCTCGGCAATGGAGCAACGAAGCGCTGCGGGCCACGGCCGAGAACCGAACCCTCGTGGTCGCGGAGGCCTTCGGGGCCGTGGCCGCGCTGGCGCGTCGCCTAGACCCCGCCGCGTCCCCAGCGCGGCTCGGCGCGCTCCTCCTGGCCCTGCTCGACGGCGCGGCCAGCGAAGGGGCCGTGGATTTTCTCTGGCTAAGCGCCGGGCCTGGGGAAGGGGAGCCGGCGGTGAGCCACGCCTTTGCCGATGCGCAGCACCCCCGCCTTTTCCTCAACGCAGGAAAGCTCAGTCCCGCAGAGCTGTGGGAAGAGGCGGAGGCCCATTGCCGGCTCGGCCCCGCGGCCCTAGCCCCGGTGCCCCGCGCGGCGACGGCGCCGCTGGCGCCCAAGCACTTTGCCGGGGGCTACGCCCTCACCCCGGAGGGGGGAGAAAGGACCCTCCCTTACCCGCAGCACCGCTTCACGGGCCCGGCCCTCGCAAAGGATGGGGAACCCATGGTACTGGGCCCGGAGGGGATTCTTTGGGGTCTGACCCGGCGCCTTTCCCTCCACCCCCTGCCCCCCCAGCCTGGCCTCGCCCAGGGTGCGGGGTATCTACTGCAGGAGGATGGACTGGCCCTTGAAGATCACCGGGCTGAGCTGCCAGCCTTCCTCGCGGAGGCCGGGACCTAGCCCAGGCCCAGCCAGATCAGACGCACGCCGACGATCAGAAGCGAGGCATAGATGAAGCGAAAAAACCAGGTTTCATCGACCTGATGGTGCAGCCAATGGCCCAGCCGAATGCCCAGCGGCGCCAGGGGCGCGAGCACTAAGGACGTGGCCAGGTTGCCAAAGTCGAATTGCCCAAGCAGAGCATAGGGCGGCACCTTCACCCAGTTCACAATCATGAAGAACAGCACTGCGGTGGCCTGAAAGGTGCCCTTATCCAGGCCCTGGCGAAGCAGGTAGACGTTGATCGGCGGCCCCCCGGCGTGGACCCCAAAGCTCGTGAAGCCCGCCAGGGCACCCCAAAAGGCGCCCGCCAGGGGCCGGGGCGCCCGCCGTTCCGGCGGCGGCGTGCGCCGCAAAACACCGAGGAAATGATTGGCCACGAAGCCCACGGCGATGACGCCAATGAGCACTCGAATCGCATCCTCGGACAGGTAGCGAAAGGTGAAGGTGCCTAGCACGATGCCGGCGACGGCCCCGGGCACGATGACCCGGAGATTGGCGAGGTCCCAGCGTCCCCACCATTGGCGCACCGCAAAGGCGTCCATGAGCATGAGGATCGGCAGCATGATCGCCGCCGCCTGCACGGGCCCGATGGCCAGGGCCATGAGGGGCACCCCGAGTATGCCAATGCCGCCCCCGAGGCCGCCCTTGGCGATGCCCACAATAAGGAGCGCCGGGATGGCCAGCGCGTAGAAGAAGGGGTCCGTAATCATGGGCGCTCCGTTTCGAAGGGCGCATCATACGCCTCCCAGACGGTCCTTCACTCCAAAGCCGAACCCTTGAGCCGGACCGGTGGGTGCGCTATAGCTAGGCCATGGGGGGAACGACCGCACTGACCTATAGCCTTGCAACCCGCGTCGACCTATTGGCCATGGCGCGCTTGCTGACCCATTTCCTGGACGATCCCCTCCTCCGCCCCTGGACCCCCAGCGCCCTGCAAAGCGCCCTCGCTGACCCCGAGCAAAACCTTTGCGTGGCCCGGGCGGGACACACCCTTGTGGGGATCGCCGCCATGCGCTACGGGCAGCGGCATGCTGAGCTCACGCTGCTCGCGGTCGCGCCCCTATGGCAGCGTCGCGGCTTGGGTCAGGGGCTTTTGGCTTGGCTAGAAGCCCCTGCGGAGCTCCTGGGCCTTGCCCACAGCACGGTCTCCTGTCCCCTGGAGCGGAGTGGCTATTTTTCTCGCCGCGGCTTTCAGCCACGCTTTCCCGACGCCCCGGGGCCCGATCCAATCCTTTTTCTTCGCCCCCTCACCCGGAGGTCTTCATGACCCTAAACGCTTTGGCCCCTCCTAACCCGGCCCCGTTCCTCGCCCGCATCGATGCGGTGGCCGCGCAGGCCGATCGGGAGAGCGATCAGAGCGAGGCGGCGCGGAGCCTAAGCCCAGGCCTTGCGGCAGCCATGGCGGAGGCCGGGGCCTATCGCATGCTGGTGCCCGAGGCTCATGGCGGCCTCGAGGTCTCCCCGAAGATCATGATGGATGCGCTTCGGCGTCTGGCCTACGGCGACGGCGCCGCGGGCTGGTGCGCCATGATTGGTGCCACCACGGGACTCCTCGCGGCATCTCTGCCGGAGGAGACCGCCAACACCATCTTTTCCGATCCCGGCGTCATTCCCTGCGGGGTCACCGCCCCCATGGGCACGGCGCAGCGCCGGGACGGCGGCTGGACGGTTTCCGGGCGCTGGAGCTTTGCGAGCGCAAGTCCCAACGCCCACTGGCTGGCCGGAGGCTGCCGTTTGCTCGACGAGGCCGGGGACCCGCTCCTTGATGAGCGCGGCGCGCCGGAGCAGCGGCTCTTTTTCTTTCGCCAGGATCAGGTGACCCGCCACGACACCTGGCACGTGAGCGGCCTCTGCGGCACGGGCTCGGGGGACATGTCCGTGGAGGGGCTCCGGCTTGACGAGGCCTTTAGCGTGCCCCTGGGCGCGGCGCCCCGAGTGCGCACCCCCCTCTATCGCTTCCCCACCTTCGGACTTCTCGCCCTGGGGGTGGCAAGCGTAGCCATCGGTCTCGGGGAGCGCGCCCTCGATGAATGGGCCGAGCTCGCGCAGAAAAAGGCGCCCGCGGGCAGCCGGCGCCGCCTCGCGGAGCGGGCCCCGGTACAGCTGGCCCTGGCCAAGGCGGAGGCCCAGCTGGGGTCCGCCCGGGCCTTCATGGAACAGGCCGCGGACGAAGCCTGGGCCTGCGCGGCCGCCGGGGAGAAGCTGAGCGGGGAACATCGACGACGCCTGCGCCTAGCGGCGAGCCACGGCACCTGGGCCGCGGCGGAGGCGACAGGGGCGGCCTATCACGGCGGCGGCGGCTCGGCGATCTACGCCCAAAGCCGGCTCCAGCGCTGCTTTCGGGATGTGAATGTCACCACCCAGCACATCATGGTAGGGGAGCCCACCTTTGAGCTGGCGGGCCGGGGGCGCCTTGGCCTGCCCCTCGGCGGCCCCTTCTAGGGCCCGGCCAGCCGCTCTGCCGTGGCCAGCACCACGGCGTAGCGTCCCCCCTTGCCCAGGGCCAGCCAAAGCAGCGCCCGGCGCCAAGGCACACCCAAAAGCCCTGCCAGCACAGGGAGCCCATCCCCTACCCCCGGCACCCAAGCCAGCAGCAGGCTCGGCGCTCCAAAGCGCTGCACCCAAGGGCGGAACCGCGCCCGGGGCGCCGCCATGCGCGCGGACAACCAGGGCCAGCGAAGGGCGCCGGCCCCGAGGGCCATCATGAGCAGGGCCCCCGCCGTATTACCGACCGTGGCAGCAACCCAGAGCGGAAGTAGGGGACTGCCCCCGTGCCAGGCCGCCAGCAAGGCCGCCTCCGAGGGCAGGGGCAGCACCGTCGCCGCCGCAAAGGCCAGGGCAGCCACGGCGGCGAGGGTGAGCACGACGGGGCCTTACTGCTTGGCGACGTTAATGACCTGGTACTCGGTAAAGGCCGCCAGGCCCCAGGGGCCGTTTTCGTAGCCAATGCCCGACCACTTGACCCCACCGAAGGGCACGTCAGGAGCCAGATTCATGTGCTGATTCACCCAAGCCGTACCGCAGTCGAGATCCCGAGCGAGGGCCGCGCCCCGGTCAAGATCTTCGGTCCAGATCGAGCCGCCAAGGCCAAAGTGCGTGCCATTCGCCCGCCCCAGCACTTCGTCCACGCTCTTGAAGGACATGACCGGCAGGGCCGGGCCGAATTGCTCCTCGTCCACGAGCCGGACCCCCTCGGCGACGTCCGTAAGAATGGTCGGCGCATAGAAGTAGCCCTCATTCGCCAGAGGCCTGCCGCCGGCGACAACCTTAGCGCCGTGGCTCCGCGCGTCCTCCACGAGCTCGCTCACCCGATCAAACTGGGCGCGGTTATTCAGGGGCCCCAGCTCGCTGTCGGCAGCGGAACCCGGCCCCACCTTCACCCGCTCTGCGATCGCGCCGAGGGCTTCCACCACCGCGGGGAAGATCGGCTCTTCGACGTAAAGGCGCTTCACCGCCACGCACACCTGGCCGCTGTTGGCGAAGGCGCTCCAGAACAGCTTCTCCGCGATCTTCTCGGGGTTGTTGTCGGCGAGCACGATGGCGGGATCGTTGCCCCCGAGCTCGAGAGTGACGCGCTTCAAATCTGGCGCTGCGGCAGCGGCGATGTGCTTACCGGTAGCCACGGAGCCCGTGAAGGAGATCTTCCGCACTTCAGGGTGGGCGGTCAGCCAGCGCCCCAGCTGATCGCCCCCGGACACAACGTTAAAGACCCCCGGCGGCAGCGCTTCCCGAAGCGCTTCCCCCAGGGCCAGGCTTGAGAGGGGCGTGTAGGGCGAGGGCTTCAGGATAAAGGTGTTCCCGGCGAGGAGCGCCGGCGCAATTTTCCAAACCGCCAGCAGCACGGGGAAATTCCAGGGCGTAATCCCTGCCACCACCCCCAGGGGCCGGCGACGGAGCTCGACGCGGAAATGCTCATCTTCCCGAAGCAGCTGATCCTCGAGGGGCAGGGCCGCCGTGGAGCGGAACCAGAGCGCTGCGCCGTAGAGCTCTTCCAGCGCCTTGCCGAGGGGCTTGCCCTGCTCCTGGGTGAGCACGGGGGCGATGGCTTGGGCTTGGGCCTCAATGGCATCGGCGCACTTCAACAGCGCCGCCCGGCGGGCTTCGGCATCCCCCTGCCAGGCCGGCAAAGCCGCCTTAGCAGCGCGGACCGCCTGATCAAGTTGGGCTTCGCTGCAATCCGGGCATTCGGCAAAGGGCCGGCCCGTGGCCGGATCGAGCACGGATAGCTGCTGATCGCTGCCCACGGCAGCGCCATTGATGGTCATGGTGAATTGAGACATGAGACAGTGCTCCTTTAGGGCTCGCCCGCGAGAAGGGCGAGGGCTCGGTCGATAAGGGGGGTCATGGAATGGCGCGTCACCTCCCAGAGCGGATCGTCGCGCTTGCCCCGGCGGTGCAGCATGAGATTGAAGCCCGTAATGAGGGCGAACTTATAGGCCGCCAGGGCCCGGTACCAGGCCAGGTCAGCCACGGGCTCGCCCCAGGCGGCCTCGTAATAGCCGATTAAGGTTTCCGGCTCGAGGAAGAAGGTGCGCTCGCTACCATCGGCCCAGGCGGCCCGGTCACTGAAGGTGCAGATCCAGCCCAGGTCATTCAGGGTTGCGCCGATACCCGTCAGCTCGAAATCAATCACGGCCTTCAGATGACCATCAAAGCCACAGAATAAATTGGCCGTTTGGAAATCGCCGTGAAACACGCCGATGGGCGCCGCCTCGGGAATGCGATCGAGCAGGGCCTTGCGCACCTCCGGGGCCCGCTTAAGTGCCTCCGGGTCGGCGGCCCGCTCGAACAGCGGGTCCCAGCGCGCCACATCCTCCTCAAAGGGCACGGGCGCGCCCAGGTAGGTCAGGGGCTTCCAGGGCACGCGGTGAATGCCCGCGAGGGCCGTCATGACTTCCTGCCCAAGGCCTTCGAGTTGGGCTCGGGAAAGCCCAGCGCCCCACTCCCCGGCGCCCAGACGCAGCACGTCACCCTCAAGCTGGGGCACCACGAAATAGGGCCGGTCAAAGAAACGGAGATCCTCCCCTTCCCCACCGCTCCAGCGGACACTGCAGTGGGGCACGGAGGTCTGATCGAGGGCGTTAAGGACCGTCACCTGGCGAAGCACATCCGCCGTGCCTCGCCAATTGACGTTCGGCGGGGGCAGGCGCAGGAACCAGGCCTCTTCCCGGGCCTCGGTGCCCTCCCCCAGAGCCACGCGATAGCCATAGGCGAAGCCCGCATGCCCAGGCATCTTTTTCACGGCAAAGGCCCTAGCCGTTGGGTCGTTGTAGCAATGCTGCACAAAGGGCTGCAGCCGCTGCTCCAGCTCGTCGAGTTCCATGCTCCCCCCTTACTGTTCTATTCCGGTGCGGGCTCGGGGAACTGGTCCCTCAGCACCCGTTTCAAAATTTTCCCCGAGGGGTTTCTCGGGATGCTATCGACAAAGCGCACGGCCCGGGGCTGCTTAAAGCGCGCCAGGCGGCTCTGGCAATGGGCCAGCACCGCGGCTTCCGTAAGCTCGGGGTCGTCGCGCACAAGAATGGCCAGGGGCGACTCGCCCCAGCGCGCCGAGGCCATGCCGATCACCGCCGCATCGGCCACCCCGGGGGCACCAAGCAGGACGTTTTCCACCTCCGCGGGATAGATGTTCTCGCCCCCGGAAATGATCATGTCCTTGATTCGGTCCTGAATATAGACGAAGCCGTCTTCATCCATGATGGCCACGTCTCCCGTGCGCAGCCAGCCGTCCACCAAGGTTTCCGCCGTTGCATCGGGGCGGTTCCAGTATTCCCGCATGATATGCCGCCCGCGCACCCACACTTCTCCGGGCGCCCCGGCGGCGCAAGGGGCGCCGTCATCCCCTACGATTTTCACGTCGCTGTGGAAGAAGCCGCGTCCCGTAGAGCCGACGCGGGTGAGCGCATTCTCCGAATCGATGAGGCACGCCGGACCGCAGGTTTCCGTCAAGCCATACACCTGAAGAATGTCGACGGAGAGCTCGGCGTAGCGCTCGATGAGGGAGACGGGCACGGGCGCCGCCCCGGACATCATCCAACGCAGGGCGCTGCGATCGAAGCCCTCAAAGCCCGGCACCTGAAGCATGAAGTTGAGCATGGCTGGGACCAGAAGCCCCGTGGTCACCCGCTCTTCCT
>JAYOYG010000009.1:14073-41409 GCA_038153445.1 Pseudomonadales bacterium | reverse complement strand
AGACGGCCTAGAAGTCGCCGAAGCGGGCGGAGAGGGTCGCGAGGGCGGCTAGGGGCGCCGTTTCTGCGCGGAGAATGCGCGGGCCCAGGCGCCACCGGACGAAGCCTTGGCGCGCGAGCGTCGCGCATTCCTCCTCGCTAAGCCCGCCCTCGGGCCCGGTGATCAGCACCACGGAGCCTGGGCTCGAATCGGAGAAAGTTTCCAGGGGGGCCCCTTCAGGGTCGAGCACCACCTTGAGCGCCTCCGGGCGCTCGGCAGCAAAGCTTTCAAGGGCCAGGGGGGGATTAAGGGTCGGCAGTACGGTGCGTCCGCTCTGCTGCGCCGCGTGAACCAGAACCCCTTCGGCGTGGGCGAGGCGCCGGTCCCCGCGGGCGCCGGTTTCAAACTTCACCTCCGTGCGCCGAGTTTGGAGCAGGGTGATTTCGGAAACCCCGAGCTCGCAGGCCTTCTGCAGTGCCACGTCCATCCGTTCGCCGCGGAGCAGCGGCAACCCGAGATGGAGGTGGAGGGGGGGTTCGCTGCGCCGGTCCTCCCGCGCATCCCCCACGGTGAGCTGACCGCCCTTGGGTGAAACATCACAGAGGATCGCTTCGGCCACCGAGCCCGCCCCGTCGAATAGCTCCACGGGATCGCCATCGCGGCGACGAAGCACCTTCAAGAGGTGCCGGGCAGCGGCATCGGGGAGGGGGACGGTGCCTGTGGGCAGGGGCGCGGGCCAGTACAGTCGGGGCGTACGCACGGCTAGCGCCCGAGGCGGTCGAGAAGGGCCTCGGGGGCTTCCGCTTGGTTCATGGTGTAGAGATGAAGGCCCGGGGCGCCGCCGGCGATCAGCCGTTCGCACAGCGCCGTCACCACATCGAGGCCGAAGGCTAGGAAGTCGGGAGATCCCTCTTCGAAGCTGTCGAGGCGCCGATCGAGCCAGCGGGGGATCTCCGCGCCGCAGGCGCGGGAGAAGCGGCGAAGCCCCGTGCTGTTGGTGATGGGCATGATCCCGGGAATGATCGGCGTGGTGACCCCCAGCGCCGATACCCGGTCGCAGAAGTCGAAGTAGGCGTCGGCGTTGTAGAAGTATTGGGTCAGCGCGCTGTCGGCGCCGGCGGCGCATTTCTCAGCGAAGAACCGCAAATCCGCGTCTGCTGAGGGGGCATCGGGGTGGATTTCCGGGTAGGCCGCCACCTCGATGTGGAAATGATCCCCGGCGTGTTCCCGAAGCAGGCGCACCAGCTCCACGGCATAGTGGAGGCGCCCCGTACCCATGCCCGAAGGGATATCGCCGCGGAGGGCCACGATGCGCCGGATGCCCAGGTCCCGGTAGCGATCGATGAGCGTACGCACCGTCTCCGGGGCATCGCTGCCCATGGACAGGTGCGGTGCGACGTCCAGCCCCGCGCCCACCATGGATTCCACCGTGCTGAGCGTACCCTCCCGCGTGCTGCCCCCGGCGCCATAGGTGACGGAGACGTACTCGGGCCCCCGAGCCGCGAGGCGATCGCGCACCGCGGCCAGCTTTCGCACCCCCGCCGGTGTTTTCGGCGGGAAGAATTCGAAGGATAGGGGCAGGGGCGTAGCCATGGGCTTAGCGCGCGGCGCGCAGGGCCTCGGCCTTGTCCGTGCGCTCCCAGGTGAAGGCCTCTTCCTCCCGGCCGAAGTGGCCGTAAGCCGCGGTGGCCCGGTAGATGGGGCGCTTCAGATCGAGCATGGCGATGAGGCCCTTCGGGCGCAGATCGAAGTGCTCGCGGACCAGGGCGGCGATGGCGGCGTCGTCCACCGTGCCCGTGCCAAAGGTGTTGATGGAGATGGACGTCGGCTCGGCGACGCCAATGGCGTAGGAGACCTGGATCTCGCAGCGCTTTGCGAGGCCCGCGGCCACGATGTTCTTCGCCACATAGCGCCCGGCGTAAGCGGCGCTCCGGTCCACCTTGGAGGGATCCTTGCCGGAGAAGGCACCGCCGCCGTGGCGGGCCATGCCGCCGTAGGTATCCACAATGATTTTCCGTCCCGTGAGGCCGCAGTCGCCCACGGGCCCACCGATCACGAAGTTCCCCGTGGGGTTGATGTAGACCTTCGTCTGCGCCGTCATCCATTCCGCGGGCACCACGGGCTTGATGATTTCCTCCATCACCGCTTCCCGAAGGTCCTCTAGGCTAATGGAGGGGTCGTGCTGGGTGGAGAGGACAATGGCGTCCACGCTTTGGGGGCGGCCTTCGGCGTCGTAGGAGAAGCTCAGCTGGCTTTTCGCATCTGGGCGCAGCCAGGGTAGGGTGCCGTTCTTTCGCACTTCCGCTTGCCGGGCGACTAGGCGATGGCTGTAGGTGATGGGCGCGGGCATGAGCACGTCCGTTTCGTCCGTGGCATAGCCGAACATCAGCCCCTGGTCCCCGGCCCCTTGCTCGTGGTCCGCGGCTTCGTCCACGCCCATGGCGATATCCGCCGATTGGGCGCCGATGGCGTTGATCACGGCGCAGGTTTCCGCGTCGAAGCCCATCTCGCTGGAGGTGTAGCCGATCTCGGCGACGGTGCGGCGGACAATGCCTTCATAGTCCACAGCGCTGCCCGGGGGCAGGCGGATTTCCCCAGCGAGCACCACCATGCCGGTTTTTACCAACGTTTCGACGGCGACCCGCGCGTCCGGGGAGATGCGCAGCATCTCATCCAAAATGGCGTCGGAAATCTGATCGGCCATCTTATCGGGATGGCCCTCGCTGACGGATTCAGAGGTAAACAGTTGATACTCGGCCATGGAGAGCCCCCTTAACGGATGTGCTTACCCCGTCCCGGTGCCCTTAGGGGACCGCCCGCGGCGCAAGGTCAAAATGTGGAGGGCCATGCTATGCAAGGCGCCTTCCGGTCGCCTTGAGTCTTTCACAAGTCACCGTGAGGGCGCTGCATGAACGCGCTGCCGTTGCGCATCCCCCATGGGGCTGGGAAACTACGCGCCCTGCGCCCCCCTGGTCCGGAGACCTGCCCCATGATGACCCGTCGAACCCGCGCCGACGCGCTTCGCGTTTTGGCTATGGATGCGGTACAGCGCGCCAACAGTGGCCACCCCGGGGCCCCCATGGGCATGGCGGATATGGCCGAAGCCCTCTGGTGCGGCCCCCTAAAGCATCATCCCGAGGTCCCCAGCTGGTTCGACCGGGATCGCTTCGTGCTGTCCAACGGCCATGCCTCCATGCTGCTTTACGGGCTCCTGCATCTCTCTGGCTATGAGGTGAGCACGGAAGATCTGAAGAACTTCCGTCAGCTCCACGCCCCCACGGCAGGGCACCCGGAATACGGCGAACTCCCTGGGGTGGAAACCACCACCGGACCCCTGGGCCAGGGCGTGGCCATGGCCGTGGGCATGGCGCTGGCAGAGAAAGTGCTGGCCGCGCGCTTCAATCGCCCGGACTTCCCCCTGGTCGACCATCACACCTATGTTTTCCTGGGCGACGGCTGCCTCATGGAGGGCATTTCCCAGGAAGCCATTTCCCTCGCGGGCACCCTCGGCCTCGGCAAGCTGATCTGCTTCTACGACGCGAACGGCATCAGCATCGACGGAAAGGTGGAGGGCTGGTTCACGGAAGACGTACCGGGCCGCTTCCGCGCTGCGGGCTGGGAAGTGTGGGACGCCATTGATGGTCACGACGGGGACGCCATCGCGGCGGCGCTTGCCGCTGCGCGGGCGAGCGATCGTCCGGCGTTGCTCGTCTGTAATACCCAGATCGGCTTTGGTTCCCCGGCGAAGGCCGGCACGGCGTCGGTGCACGGATCGCCCCTTGGGGATGAGGAAATCGCTGCCACCCGGGCGGCCCTCGGCTGGACCGCCGCCCCCTTCGAGATCCCCGAGGACGTGCGTACCAGCTGGGATGGGCGTGCTCAAGGCGCCAAGGCCTACGCAGCCTGGTGCGATCTAAAGGCGCGCTATGCCGAGGCTTACCCCGAGGAACACGCTGCGTTTGAGGCCGCCCTAGGGGCCGTGCCCGAGGCGGTCCTGTCCGCCCTCACGGCCTTTGCCGAGTCCGCCCAGGCGGAAGGCAAGGCGCTGGCGACGCGGCAGGGCTCTAAGGCAGCGCTGGATGTCATCGCTGCGCACCTTCCCTCCCTCTTTGGGGGTTCGGCAGATCTGTCTGGCTCCAACGGCAGCCGCTTCGACGGCGCCCGGGTGCTCAGCGCCGAGAACGCCGACGCCAACTACTTCTCCTGGGGGGTGCGCGAGTTCGCCATGACCGCCGCGTGCAATGGCATGGCCCTGCACGGGGGGCTTCTCCCCTATAGCGCGACCTTCCTGACCTTTATGGACTACGCCCGGAACGCGGTGCGCCTCGCCGCGCTGATGGGGGTGCAGAATATTTTCGTTTACAGCCACGATTCCCTGGCCGTGGGCGAGGACGGCCCCACGCACCAGCCCGTGGAGCAGCTGGCCACCCTGCGCATGACCCCGGGCCTCGAAACCTGGCGCCCCTGCGATACGGTGGAAACGGCGATTGCCTGGCGTGAAGCCCTGGCCCGGGCCGATGGCCCTTCGGCGCTGATTTTGTCCCGCCAGGGTCTTCCCGTGCCGAGCCGGGACAGCGCCCAGGTGGCAGCCATAGCTCAGGGTGCCTACGCCCTCGAGGACGACGAGGCCCCGGAAGTGGTCCTCGTGGCCACGGGGTCGGAGGTTTCCCTTGCCCAGGCCGCCGCGGCAGCGCTCCGGGCCCAAGGCAAGCGTGTGCGGGTGGTCTCCATGCCCTGCGTGGAGCGCTTTCTGGCGGCCGGGGCCGAGGCCCAGGCTGCCCTTCTCCCCCCGGAAGTGCCGCGCCTCATCATCGAGGCGGCTCATCCGGCACCCTGGTGGCGCCTGGCGGGGGCTCGGGGCCAGGTGCTGGGGGTCGATCAGTTCGGCGCCTCCGGCCCGGGAGACGAGGTCCTTGCGGCCTATGGCTTCACCCCGGAAAACGTGACCGCAGAGGCCCTGGCCCTGCTCAACGCCTAGGAGACACACCCTATGGCCCTGGCCTTCAATCGCATGACCGAGCTGGATCTGGCGGGGCGCCGGGTCCTCATGCGCGAGGACCTAAACGTGCCCGTGGAAGACGGCGCGGTGCGAAGCGATGCGCGGCTCCGGGCCGCCCTGCCATCCATTCAGGCCGCGCTGGCGGCCGGGGCTTCCGTGCTGCTGTGCTCCCACCTGGGTCGGCCTAGGGAAGGCGCTAGCGCCGCCGAGGAGCCCGCCTTTTCCCTGGCGCCGGTGGCGGCCCGTTTGGAGGCCCTGCTCGGCCAGCCCGTGCCCCTGCTCCCTTCCCTCGCCGCCGCGGAGGCCCAGCCTCCGGCCCCGGGGTCGGTAGCGCTCCTGGAAAATATTCGCTGGGAAGTGGGAGAAAAGGCCGATGACGATGCCCTCGCCGCGCGCCTCGCGGGGCTCTGCGACATCTTCGTGATGGACGCCTTTGGCACCGCCCATCGCGCCCAGGCCAGCACCCATGGGGTGATGCGCCACGCTGCCGAGGTTTGTGCGGGCCCCCTGCTCTGTGCCGAACTGGATGCCCTGGGCCAAGCCTTGCTCACCCCGGCGCGTCCCCTGGTGGCGATCGTTGGGGGCTCGAAGGTGTCCACGAAACTGACGGTGCTGGAGCGCCTTGCGGAGGTTGCTGATCAGGTGATTGTGGGTGGGGGCATCGCTAACGCCTTCATCGCTGCCGCTGGACACAGCGTGGGCGCCTCCCTCCTCGAGCCGGAGCTCGTGAGCGCGGCAGCGGAATTGGCCACCAAGGTGTCTATCCCCGTTCCCCAGGACGTGGTCGTGGCGAAGGGTTTTGCGGCCGATGCGCCCCATCGGGTGTGCGCGGTGGACCAGGTGGGGGACGATGAAATGATCCTTGATATTGGTCCGGCCACCGCCGCGGCCTACGGCGAGCTGATTGCCCAGGCGGGGACGGTGCTCTGGAACGGTCCCGTGGGGGTCTTCGAATTCCCGGCCTTTAGCGCCGGGACGGAAGCCCTAGCCCGGGCCATCGCCGCCAGTTCGGCCTTTTCCATTGCTGGGGGCGGCGATACCCTCGCGGCGATCGATCAGTTCGCCATCGCCGATCAGCTGGGCTACATCTCCACCGGAGGCGGTGCCTTCCTCGAGTTTGTGGAAGGCAAAACCCTGCCCGCCGTGGCCGCCCTTAGCGCCCGCGCCGACGCATGAACGCGCCCGCGGCGCCCTATCTGCTGCAGCCCCGGGCGCCGCTGCTGGAGGCGCGCTTCAACGCGCGCTTCGATCGCTTTATCGCCGAGCTGACCCTTGCCGATGGCACCCCCATCCGTGCCCACTGCGTGAACCCCGGGCGCATGGAGGGCTTGGTGATCCCTGGGGCTAAGGCGTGGGTTTCCAAAGTTCCTGATGAAAGTAAGCGCAAACTACGCTATACGCTAGAGCTGCTTGAGGCCGATGGCCGGATCGTCGGCGCGAACACCGTGGTGCCCAATTGGCTTGCGGAGCAGCTGCTTCTCGCGGGGGTTGTCCCGGGGCTCAAGCGGTTTCGCAGCCTGCGCGCCGAGGTCCCTTATGGAGAGCGCTCCCGCATCGATTTTTGGCTGGAGACGGCCTCGGGCCCCCACCTCGTGGAAGTGAAGAATTGCCATCTGGTCTACCCCGATGGGCGGGCCTACTTCCCCGACTCCGTGAGCGTGCGGGCCTCGGAACATTTGGAGGCCCTCATGGACGTGGTGGCCTCCGGTGCGAAGGCCACCGTACTCTTTGTCATTCAGCGCGACGATGCGAAAAGCCTGCGTCCCAGCGACCTCCACGACCCGCGCTTCGCGGAGAAGGCCCGGGAGGCCGCGGCGAAGGGCGTACAGTTTAAGGCCGTGGCCCTGGCCCCGGATCCCCAGGGCTGGACGGTCCTGGGCACCCGGCCCGTAGACCTCAAGCCCTATGATGCAACCCGCTTGAGCCCCTACCGCAGCGCGCTCGATGCCCATTCGGGCTGGCAGCGCGGTCCCCGTGCTCCTAAGGCGAAACCCAAGGTAGACTGACCCTAAACCCACCTGGAAGCGGAGTTTCTTCCCATGGCCCTAATTACCCTGCGACAGCTCCTCGATCACGCCGCGGAACACGGCTACGGCGTTCCGGCCTTTAACGTGAATAACCTCGAGCAGATGCGCGCGATTATGGAAGGCGCGGCGGCAACGGATAGCCCGGTGATTGTTCAGGCCTCCGCCGGCGCCCGAAAGTACGCGGGCCCCAATTTCCTTCGCCACCTCATTCTGGCCGCGGTGGAGGAGTTCCCTCACATTCCCGTGTGCATGCACCAGGATCACGGAGCCTCCCCGGCGGCCTGCCAGCAGTCCATCCAACTGGGCTTTAGCTCCGTGATGATGGACGGCTCTCTCAAGGAAGATCAGAAGACCCCCGCCGATTACGACTACAACGTGGCGGTGACGGCGCAGGTGTCGGCCATGGCCCACGCCTGTGGCGTGTCCGTGGAGGGGGAGCTGGGCTGCCTGGGGTCCCTGGAAACGGGCACGGCCGGGGAAGAAGACGGCGTGGGCGCTGAAGGTACGCTGAGCCACGACATGCTGCTGACGGATCCGGAAGAGGCTGCGGCCTTTGTCGCCGCTACCAAAGTCGATGCGCTCGCTATCGCCATCGGCACCAGCCACGGCGCCTACAAGTTCTCCCGGCCGCCCACCGGCGACATCCTCGCCATCGACCGGATTAAGGCCATCCACGCCCGCATCCCCAGCACCCATCTGGTGATGCACGGCTCCTCCTCCGTTCCCCAGGAGTGGCTCGAAGTGATCAATCGCTTTGGCGGGGAGATCCCGGAAACCTACGGTGTGCCCGTGGAGGAAATCCAGGAAGGCATTCGCCACGGCGTGCGCAAGGTGAACATCGACACGGACCTTCGCCTGGCGTCCACTGGGGCCACGCGCCGCTTCCTGGCGGAAAACCCCGCGGAGTTCGACCCGCGGAAGTTTCTGAAGGAGACCATGACCGCCATGCGGGCGATCGTGGTGGCCCGCTACGAAGCCTTCGGCACCGCCGGGCAGGCAAGCAAAATCACCCCCCTGTCCTTCGATGCCATGAGTGATCGCTACCGCGCGGGCAGCCTGGACCCGGTGCTGGCCTAGGCGCGCCTAGAACAGCACCCGGGTTTTGATGGTGCCGGGGACGGCGCGCAGGCCTGCGAGGGCCTGCTCGCTGTGCTCCGCATCCGTGTCGATCACCACGTAGCCGATATCGGGATTGGTTTGCAGTGTCTGCGCCGAGATATTGAGACCGTTCTCTGAAAAAACGGCGTTAATGCCCGACATCACCCCGGGCACGTTGCGGTGAATGTGCAGTAGCCGGTGTGAGCCCTCGTGCTGGGGCAGGGCGACCTCGGGGAAGTTCACCGAACCAACCGTGGAGCCGTTGTCGCTGTAGAGCGCGAGCTTCTCCGACACCTCGGCGCCGATATTCTCTTGAGCTTCCATGGTGCTGCCGCCGACGTGTGGCGTGAGGATGACGTTGCGGAGCCCCTGCAGGGGGGATTCGAAGGGGTCGTCGTTGCTCTTCGGCTCCACGGGAAAAACGTCGATGGCAGCGCCCAGCAGATGGCCCGCCTTCAGCCGGCTCGCCAGGGCGTCGAGGTCCACGACCTTCCCCCGAGAGGCGTTGATCAGCACGGCCTTGGGCTTCATGCGATCGATCGCCGCGGCGTCGATGAGCCCTTCCGTGGTTTTCGCGGCAGGCACGTGGCAGCTGACCACGTCGGCCTGGGCAAGAAGCGTCCCCAGATCGTCGATTTGCTCGGCGTTCCCGAGCTTCAGCTTGCGCACCACGTCGTAGAAGCACACCCGCATGCCCAGGGCTTCTGCCATCACCCCTAGCTGAGCCCCAATATTGCCGTAACCGATGATGCCGAGGGTTTTCCCCCGAAGCTCGAAGCTGTCCGTGGCGCTTTTCAGCCACCCGCCCTCGTGGGCCATGAGGCTCTTCTCCGGGATTCCGCGAAGCAGAAGGATGGCTTCGGCGAGCACGAGCTCCGCCACGGAGCGGGTATTGGAAAAGGGCGCGTTAAAGACGGGAATGCCCAGGTTAAGAGCGGCCTTTAGGTCGACCTGGTTGGTCCCGATGCAAAAGCAGCCGATGGCCATGAGGCGCCGGGCCGCTTCAAGCACCTCGGCGTCGAGCTGGGTGCGCGAGCGAATACCGACCATGTGCGCCTGGCTGACCTTTTCGAGGAGCGTGTCCCGATCCAGCGCGCCCTTGAGCTGCTCGACGTTGCGGTAGCCCGCGCGGGCGAGGTTGTCGACGGCGGAGGCATGGATGCCTTCCAGCAACAGAATACGAATCTTGTCCTTCGAGAGGGACGTGACGGGGGCGACCATGGGGGATCTCACGAGGGGGGAGAGAAGCCGTCCATGGTAGCATAGCGGCCTTCTGCGCATAGGCCGGAGAGCCGACCATGACCACCGCTGCAGCGCCTTCCCCCGCCCTCTCGAGCGCCGGGGCCGCGGCCCTTGCTGAGGCCTTCGGCGAACGCTTTAGCACCGCCCCCGAGGATCTCGCCCACTGGGGCCGGGACTGGACCCGAAGCTTTACCGTGGCCCCCAGCGCCGTGGTGTTCCCGGAGACGGAAGGCGAAGTGCAAACCCTCGTCGCGCTGGCCCGGACCCACGGCTTTAAGCTCGTGCCCTCGGGGGGGCGTACGGGCCTTTCCGGCGGCGCCGTAGCGCCTGCGGGGGAGGTGGTGGTCTCCTTTGATCGTATGAATAAGGTGCTGAGCTTTGACCCCGCGGGGCGCCTGCTGCGTTGCCAGCCCGGGGTGGTGGTGGCCGAGGTGGCGGCCCGCGCCGAGGGCGAGGGTCTCTACTACCCCGTGGACTTCGCCTCCGCGGGTAGCGCCCAGCTTGGGGGCTCGGTGGCGACCAATGCGGGGGGCATCAAGGTCATTCGCTATGGCATGACCCGCCAGTGGGTGGCGGGGCTTCGCGTGGTGACGGGCACGGGGGAGGTGCTCGAGCTGGGCCGGGGCCTGGTGAAGGACAACACGGGCTACGACCTCAAGCAGCTGGTCATTGGCTCGGAAGGCACCCTAGGCTTGATTACCGAGGTGACCGTTCGTCTTACCACGCCCCCCGGCCCCCTTTCCGTGCTCGTGTTGGCCCTCCCGGCCTTCCCGGACGTGATGAAGGTGCTCTCCACCTTCGAGCGCGCCGTTCCCGTGACCGCCTTTGAGTTTTTCTCCGAGCTTGCCCTACAAAAGGTGGTGGCCCGGGGCGATCTCACGCGGCCCTTCGCCGACCCCGCGCCTTTCTATGCGCTGATCGAATTTGAGGGGGATGGGGAGGCGGCCCTGGAAGCCTTTGAGCACTGCCTCGAGGCGGGCTGGGCGAGTGACGGGGTGATCAGCCAGAGCGGGGACCAGGCTGCGCGCCTCTGGCGCCTGCGGGAGGATATTTCCGAGACCATCTCGGCCTGGACCCCCTATAAAAACGATATCGCCGTGCCCGTGGCGGCGGTGCCCGAGTTCCTGGCGGCGGTGGACGAGCGAGTGACCGCGGCCTACCCCGATCTCGAGGTGGTCTGGTTTGGGCACATCGGAGACGGCAACCTGCACCTCAACATCCTAAAGCCCGATGAGGTGTCCCAGGAGGCGTTCTACGAGCGTTGTCACCGCGTTTCTCCGGAAATCTTCGCCGCCGTGCAGGCCCTCGGGGGGAGCATTTCCGCGGAGCATGGGGTCGGCCTGCTAAAGAAGGACTACCTTCATTTCTCGCGCAGTGAAGCGGAGCGCACCCTCATGAAGGCCGTACGCCAGGCCTTTGACCCCGATGGCGTGCTGAACCCCGGGAAGCTCCTTTAACGGGGCGCGGTCTTTACGGTCACGCCCCGGGGGCTGGCGACGAACAGTTGATCGGCGCGGCGGAGGGCGAAGAGGCCGTTGCACACCACTCCGGGCCATTGATTGAGCGCTTGCTCCTGGGCTGCCGGGTCCCGGAGATCGAGGCCTCGAACATCGAGAATGGGGTGGCCGTTGTCTGTGATGACTCCGGCGCGGCGCGTGGCCTCAGCGCCCTGGGCGGTGAGGGCCCGGCGCAGGGGCGCCTCCGCCAGTTCGATGTATTCGATGGGCAGGGGGAAGGCGCCCAGGGTGTCCACGCACTTACTCTCATCGACAAGGCAGTAGAAGGTCTCCGCGGCGCTGGCGACGATCTTTTCCTGCGTGAGGGCTGCGCCGCCGCCCTTGATCAGGGCGAGATTGGGGTCGGCCTCATCGGCGCCGTCGATGTAGAGGGCGAGGGGCCCGCTTTCCTGGAGAGACAGCACGCGGATGCCGTGGCTCGCTAGCCGCGTGGCGGAGGCGACGCTGCTGGCGACGGCTCCGTCGAAATGATCCTTTAAGGGCGCGAGCGCATCAATAAAGCAGTTCGTGGTGGACCCGGTGCCAATGCCCAGGACTACCCCGGCCCCCAGGGCCGGCCGCAGCGCGTCTAGGGCCGCCTCGGCGGCGAGACGTTTTTGCTCATCTTGGGTCATGGCGTCCTGTCCTCGGGTCCGGGAAGCTGGCTCTGGGGCACCGGAGTGTTTAGTCTTTCGCCCCCCGAGGCCGCCGGCATGCTCATCATGCTTGAGCAAACAGTCAAGCGCATTCTTGAAGCGAAAGTTTACGATGTGGCGCAGGAGACGCCCCTGTCTCCTGCGCCCTTCCTGTCCGCGCGCCTGGGCCATGAGATTTGGCTGAAGCGCGAGGATCTCCAGCCCATCTTTTCCTTCAAGGTCCGGGGCGCCTACAACATGATGGCGCATCTCGACGAGGACGCCCGGCGCCGCGGGGTCATCACCGCCTCCGCTGGCAACCATGCCCAGGGCGTGGCCCTTGCGTCGGCCAAGCTCGGCATCAAGGCCACCATCGTCATGGGGAACAACACCCCGGACATCAAGATTCGCGCCGTGCGCGCCCGGGGGGCGAATGTCGTCCTTCATGGAGACAGCTTCGATGATGCGCGGGTCTTTGCGGAAGCCCGCATGAAGGCCGAGGGGCTCACCTGGGTGCCGCCTTACGATCACCCCCTGGTAATCGCGGGGCAGGGAACCGTGGCCCTTGAGATGCTGCGCCAGCACCCCGGGCCCCTCGATGCCATCTTCGTCCCCGTGGGGGGCGGCGGATTGCTGGCGGGAATTGCCGCCTACGTGAAGTACCTTCGCCCCGAGGTGAAGGTGATTGGGGTGGAATCGGAGGGTTCGGCGTGCTTTGCCGCGGCCCGGAAGGCTGGCCGGCGCGTGCGCTTGCCCTTCGAATCCCTGGATCTCTTTGCCGATGGCGTGGCCGTGGCTCAGATGGGGTCCCATACCTGGAAGCTCGCGCGGCGCTGGGTTGATGACGTGGTCACGGTCTCCACGGATGAGATTTGCGCTGCTATTAAGGACGTTTTTGAAGACACCCGGTCCCTCGCGGAGCCGGCGGGCGCCCTGGCCCTTGCGGGTTTAAAGAAGTGGGCGGAAACCGCCGCACCGGGGCAGCGCCTGATCGCGATTCACAGTGGTGCGAACGTGAATTTTGATCGCCTTCGCCACGTGGCCGAGCGGGCCGAGGTGGGGGAAGCGCGGGAAGCGCTTCTGGCGGTCACGCTTCCGGAGCGTCCTGGCGCCTTCCGCCGCTTTGCCAAGGTGCTCGGCAAGCGTGCGGTGACGGAGTTTAATTATCGCTACGGCGAGGCCAGGGAAGCCCAGGTGTTCGTGGGGGTGAAGATCGCCGAGCGCAGCGATCGGCCAGCCTTGGTGGCCCAGCTGCAAAGCGCAGGCTATGCCGTGGAGGACCTCACGGATAACGAAATGGCCAAGGTCCACGTGCGCCATTTGGTTGGGGGGCACAGCGCCGCTCAGATCCCCGAACGCCTTTTCCGCTTTGAGTTCCCGGAGCGCCCCGGGGCTTTGGGGCGGTTCCTGGGCGTGCTGGGCACGCGCTTTAACATTTCCCTTTTCCACTATCGGAACCACGGCGCCGCCTGGGGCCGGGTCCTGGTGGCCTTCCAAGCGACACCGGAGCAGCGAACGGCGCTTCGCGAGGCCCTTTCCGCCACGGGCTACCGTTTTTGGGAAGAGACGGACAATCCCGCCTATAAAGCCTTTCTAGGCTAGCTAGGGCTGAGCGGCGCCCAGGAGGCGGCGCGCTCGGGGGGAGAAGCACTGCACGCCGGCCTCCGTCACCACCGCATCCAAGCGCACATCATGAGGCGCGCTCGTCCAGGGCGCGCAGCCCTGAAAGGCATAGGCGATCCCGAGTAAAAAGGGCTGGTGGGGCCAGTGGGCCGCGAAGCTACTGTCGTAAAAGCCGCCGCCGCGCCCGAGGCGGTCGCCGGCGCTGGAAAAGGCTACCAGGGGCACGATCACCCAGGAGAGGGTCCAGGCGGGTCGCAGTCCCCGGGTCGGGGCGGGGATGCCATAGCGCCCTGGGATAAGAGAGGTGGGGTCCCCGAAGCGTAGCTGGGGTCGCTCCGTAAAGGGGCTGATGCGTGGCAGGTAGGTTCGGGTGGCGCCGGCGCTTAGGGCGGCGGCTAGGGGTGCGGGATCGATTTCCCCATCGCTGGGACTATAGAGGCCAAGGTGCCGAGGCGGCGGTGGCGCACAGCGGGCCAGGGCGGCGGCGGCGCTTGCAGCGGCGTCGGTGCGAAACGCCGGGGAAAGCGCCCGGCGCTGGCGGCGGAGGGTGCGACGAAGGCGACGCAGCTCGGCGTTGTTGCGCATGAGAATCCCCGGGAATGCCGCTGCTGACTGTGCCCTTGAACCCAGCGGTCCAAGGTGGAGGTTCAGGTCTGGCCAAAGGCTTTCCGACGCGCGGACATGCACACCGGCTTCAACACTTCACCTCCGGGTAGTGCTATAAGGCTCGAGAGCTGCATCAGCTGGCGAACACCCCAGGGCGCCCGGAGATTATAGCGTTTTACCGTAGTGCCCGGGGGCTTAATTGAGCTTTAGCTGACGCAACTGACCAAGGGCTTGTCCTACGCGCTCGGCGAGCCGATCGATCTCTTTTTGGCTATCGGCCTTCAGGGCTTCCTGCCCGTCCTCCGCTGCGATGAGCTCGTAGGTGAGATTCAGCGCCGCCATCACCGCGATGCGCTCGAGGCCAATGATCTTTCCGCCGTTGCGGATGGTTTGCATCTGCTGGTCGAGCCGCTGGGCGGCACGCTCGAGGGCGCGCTCCTGTCCCGGGGGGCAGCTGACTTGGTAATCCTTGCCCAGGAGATGCACGGTGAGGGTTTTGGGGTCGCTCATCCGTCCTGCTCCAAGCCCTTCAGGCGCCCAATCATGGCCTCGATCTTCGAGCGCGCGAGCTCATTTTTCTCGATCAATCGAGCGCGTTCCTGGGCCCACTCCTGGTGGCGCGCGAGCAACGCCTGATTATCCCGGGACAGCTGATCGCAGAGGCGAATCAGTTCCTCGAGGCGGCGCTCTAGCGTGGCAAGATCGAGCTGACTCATGGGGGGCCCGGATGATGGCAAGACTTGGGGATGATAACAGGTCTGCTTTTGCGCACCAGAGCGCGCCGAAGGCCGTGCTAAACTCCTAAAAACCTAAGGAAAGGAGCAGACCGGTGGGCGATTTTGATGCGGCCGTGGAGGTCCTTAGCCCGCTCGCAACCCCCATGGAGGTGCAGGGGCTTTTTTGTGGCGTCTATTGCGTCAGCAAGGCGGCCCCGGAAAAGGCCCTTTGGCATGAAATGCTTCGCACCCATTTTGGGGAAGAGGCACCCCTTCTCGACGCCGTGGATGCGCTCGCCGCGGCCCAGGGCCAGGCCCTTGCCGATGAAAATCTGTCCTTCCAACTGCTGCTACCCGATGACGATGCCCCCCTCGAAGATCGCGCCGATGGCCTAGCGCGCTTCTGTGGCGCCTTTCTTTCGGGCTATGGCTTAGGCGGCGGGCAGCTTGACGCCGAGGACCGGGAGGCCATGGAAGACTTGGCGGCCATCGCTCAACTTTCTGATCAGCTCGATGACGACGAAGAGAACGCGCAGAATCTCGAAATGCTGATCGAGCATGTGCGCATTGTGGTACTTAATCTTGCTGAACCGGGAGCAACGGCATGACCGCCAGGAAGGCTGTGCAAGGGATCTCTGCTAAGGAATATGCTGAGCGCCGGCGCGCCGTGCTGGACGCCGTGGCGCCGCAAAGCGCCCTGCTTCTCCCGGCGGGGCGGGAGCTGCTCCGCAACGGCGATACCCACTTTCCCTTCCGGCAGAGTTCAGATTTTCTCTATCTCACGGGGTTTCAGGAGCCGGACGCTATTCTGGTCTTCCTGCCGGGACGCCGGGCCGGGGAAACGGTGCTATTTTGCCGGGACCACGACGCCCGTCGGGAGCGCTATGACGGGCCTCGGTTGGGTCCGGAGCAGGCGGCCGAGGCCCTGGGCCTCGATGACGCCTTTCCCCTCAGCGATATCGACGACATCCTCCCCGGGCTGCTCGAGGATCGCAGCCAGGTCTACCTGCCCCTGGGGGCAGACGAGGCCTTTGAGACTCGGGTGCGGGAATGGATTGAGGATTGCCGGAGCCGCCGTGGGGGCCCCGTAGCAGCCCTTGAGCTCACCGATTCGGGGCACATCCTCCATGAACTTCGCCTCTTTAAGAGCCCAGCGGAGCTTCGCCTCATGCGCGAAGCGGCGCGGATTTCCGTATTGGCTCATGAGCGCGCCATGGCGCGCGCGGCGCCGGGGGTTCCCGAGTACGTCCTAGAAGCGGAGATCGCCTACGCCTTTCGGAGCGAAGGGGCGACGGGGCCGGCCTACCCCAGCATCGTCGGTGGCGGCGCCAATGCCTGCATCATGCATTACGTCGACAACGCCGCCCCCCTGCCCAAGGATGGCCTGGTGCTCATTGACGCTGGGGCGGAATACCAGGGCTACGCGGCGGATATCACTCGCACCTTCCCCGCTTCCGGGCGCTTTACGCCGCTCCAGCGCCAGCTCTATGACCTCGTCTTCGCGGCGCAGACCGCGGCCATCGAGGCCGTGCGCCCTGGTGCGACCTTTAATGATCCGCACCTGGCTTCCCAGCGCGTACTCATCGCGGGGCTGATCGAACTTAAGGTGCTCACGGGCACGGTGGACGGCATCCTGGCCGACGGCAGCGCTATGCCCTTTTTGGTGCATCGCTGTTCCCACTGGCTGGGGATCGATGTCCACGACGTGGGCGAGTACCGCTTCGGCGAGGCCTGGCGGATTTTGGAGCCGGGGATGGTGCTGACCATCGAGCCGGGTCTTTACTTCCCCGCTGATCTTCCAGAAACGCCGCCAGCCTTCGCGGGCATCGGCCTTCGCATTGAGGACGACGTGCTGGTCACGGCCTCGGGCTACGAGGTGCTCACGGCGGCGGCGCCCCGGGACGGCGACGCCATCGAGGCGCTGATGGCCCAGGGCGGCTCATGAGCCTCGCCCCCGGTGCCCCGCCCCTGGCGGTGATTGGCGGGGGCATCGTGGGCTGCGCCCTCGCCCTGGCCCTGGATCACGCCGGGGTACCCGTGGTGCTGCTCGATCAGGGACCGCCCCCGGGGCCCGAGAGCGATCCTCGCCGGGGCGTGGCCCTCGCGCCAGATGTGCTCGCGTTCCTTGCCGGGCTGGGGGTCGAGGTGCCTCATACGCCCTACGCCCACATGACCGTCTGGGATCATAGCGGGCCGGCGGCCCTACATTTTTCCGCGGCGGAGGTGGGGCTTCTCCGCCTCGGGGCCATGGTGGAAAACGACCGGCTGCGCTGGGCGCTCACCCAGACCCTTGATGCCCGGGGCGTCCCCCTTCGCTGGGGCGCGCGGGTGTCCCAGGTTCGCTGGCCAAGCCTTGGTGTTGGCCCGCAGCTCACCCTTCTTGAGGGCGAGACCCTGCCCGTGGCGCTGGTCTGCGCCGCCGATGGCGGCCATTCCCCACTGCGTGGCCTCGCGGGCATCGGGGTTCAGGATGAGCCCATGCATCAGCGCGCCGTGGTGACGGCGGTGGTGACGGAGCGGCCCCACGAGGCCACGGCCTGGCAACGCTTTCTACCCACGGGGCCCCTGGCCTTCCTGCCCCTTGATGATGATGGCGAGGGACGCCACCGGTGCTCCGTGGTATGGAGCGTCGATGAAGATCGAGCGCGAGCCCTAGAGGCGCTCGACGACGACGCCTTCTGCGAAGCGCTTAGCGAGGCCTTCGAATATCGCTTGGGCGCGGTGTTGTCCGCCGCGCCCCGAGCGGCCTTTCCCCTGCAGCAGCGCCACGCGGAGCGCTACGCGGCCCCGGGCCTCGTGCTGCTGGGGGATGCGGCCCACGTGGTCCACCCCCTGGCGGGGCAGGGCGTCAACCTAGGCCTCCGAGACGTCATGGCCCTCGTACCGGCGCTGCGGGCCGGGCTTCGCCAGGGCACCCTGGGCGACCCCGCCCAGTTTGCGGCCTATGAGCGAAACCGGCGCCGCGATAATGCCCTCATGCTGCGCGCCTTCAGTGCCTTGAAGCGCGGCTTTGCGCCGGCGTCTGGCCCCAGGGCATGGCTCCGTCAGCAGGGCCTGGGCATCCTTGACCATCAACCCGTATTGCGCCGGCGCTTTATGGCCCAGGCCCTGGGGCTTGCCCCCGAGGACGGCGCTGCCCAGCCCGAAACCTCAGGAGTCTCCCCATGAGTAGCGCTTTGAAACGTACCCCCCTGGCTGAGGCCCACGAGGCCGCAGGCGCCAAGATGGTTCCCTTCTTCGGCTGGGAAATGCCCCTCCACTATGGCTCGCAGCTCGAGGAGCACCACGCGGTGCGAGGCTGCGGTGGCATTTTCGACGTCTCCCACATGACCGTGGTCGATATTTCTGGCCCGGACGCGACGGCCTACCTTCAGCGTCTGCTGACCCAGGATGTGGCGACCCTCGCCCCCGGGCAGGCCAGCTACGGCGCTTTGCTCAATGAGGCCGGCGGCGTGATCGACGATCTCATTGCCTATCGCCGCACCGAGGGCTACCGCCTCATCGTGAACGCCGCCACTCGGGACGGGGATCTTGCCTGGCTTGAGGCCCATCGCACGGGGGCCGTGGAGGTCACGGAGCGCGCCGAGCTCGCCATGCTCGCTGTGCAGGGCCCGGAAGCCCTGGCCCGGGCCACGGCGTGGCTGGGCGCTGTAGCGCCGGCCCTCGCGGCCCTGCCCCCCTTTGCTTTCCTGGAAGACGGGGATCGGTTCCTGGCGCGCACAGGCTACACGGGGGAGGACGGCTTTGAGGTGGTGCTGCCGGCGGCAGAGGCCGTCGAAGCCTGGACAACGCTGCTTGCGGCGGGGCTGGCCCCGGCGGGGCTGGGCGCCCGGGATACGCTGCGTCTTGAAGCCGGCATGAACCTCTACGGGCAGGATATGGATCAGACCGTATCGCCGTTGGAAGCCAACATGGGCTGGACCGTCGCCTGGGCTCCAGAGGACCGGGCCTTCCTCGGCCGGGAGGCGCTGGCTGCGCAGAAGGCGGAGGGGGTGCCAACGCGGCAGGTGGGGCTGCGCCTAGAGGGCAAGGGCGTGCTTCGCGCCGGCCTTGAGGTATTCCAAGAGGGTCCGGACGGGGTCTGGGCCTCCGTGGGAACCCTCACTTCCGGAGCTTTTTCCCCGAGCTTAAAGGAGGGCATTGGGCTGGCGCGCATCAAAGCGACCGTACCTAAGGCGGCCAACCTCGCGGTGGCGCTGCGCGGTCAGTACCGGCGAGTGCTGCGGTGCCGCCCACCGTTCATCAAAAAGCGCTCCTGAAGCCATGAAAGGCCTTCATGCTGCGGCGCGAAAGGCTCCCATGACGCGCCTAAGCGCGTAGAATGCAAAACAAATTCAGCCGCCCCGATCAATCTGGGAGACCCTGTCCATGAGTGATATCCCCGCCGATCTCAAATACATCGCTTCCCACGAATGGGTGCGCGTAGAAGGGGATGGCACCGTGACCGTAGGGGTCACCGATCACGCCCAGGATGCCCTTGGGGATGTGGTCTACGTCGAACTCCCGGAGGTGGATGTTGTGCTGAGCGCCGGGGACGAAGCCGGCGTCGTCGAGTCGGTGAAGGCCGCTTCCGATATCTATACCCCGCTCTCGGGCACGGTGATCGCCGTGAACAGCACGCTGGAAGACGCCCCGGAGCAGGTCAACAGCGATCCCTATGGTGAAGGCTGGTTCTTCAAGCTTCGCCTCGCCGATGCGGGGGAGCTCGACGAGCTCCTCGATGCGGACGGCTACGCGGACGTCTGCGACGCCGACGCTTAAGTTCTTGCCCCGGCCCCGGGGCGAGGTTTTCCACGGGCCCTCCCCTAGCGGGCGTTTGCTCCGCTAGGCCTATGGGAGCACAGTGAAATGCCGTTCATTCCCCACACGGAAGGCGATACGAAAGCCATGCTCGAAACGCTGGGCGTACCCAGCATCGAGTCGCTTTTCGATGAAATTCCTAAGGGCTTCCTCGCCTCGCCTTTGGCCCTTCCCGAGGGGGAAAGCGAGATGGCGCTCATGGCGGACTTTGCCGCCCGGGCCCGCCGGGACGACAACGTGCTGTGCTTTGCGGGCGCCGGCGCCTACGACCACCATATTCCCTCCGCCGTGTGGGACCTGGTGAGCCGCGGGGAAATCATGACGGCCTACACGCCCTACCAGGCGGAAGCGAGCCAGGGCACGCTGCAAACCATCTACGAATACCAGTCCATGATCGCCAAGCTGACGGGCATGGACGTGGCGAACGCCTCCGTTTACGACGGGGGTTCAGGCCTCGCCGAGGCGGCGCTGATGGCCGTGCGGTCCGCGCCGCGCAAGCACGCTCGCACGCTGCTCCTCGCCGGGGGCTTAAATCCTCGCTACCGGGCCGCCTGTGAAGCGATCGTGCAGCACCAGGGGCTCACGCTCCGCGATCTGCCCTTGGAGGCCGACGGCACCCTAAGTCCGGCCACCCTTGAGGCGGCCATGGACGAGGACTGCGCTGCTTTGGTGATCAGCCAGCCGAACTTCTTTGGCGTGCTGGAAGAGGTCCATGCGCTCACGGACCAAGCCCAGGCGGCGGGGCTATTGGTGATTGCGGTGGTCAATCCCACGGCCCTGGCGGTGCTCACGCCTCCTGGAGCCTGGGGGGCGGCGGGGGCCGATATCGTCGTGGGCGACGGCCAGCCTCTGGGCATTCCCATGGCGTCCGGGGGTCCCTACTTCGGCTTTCTGTGCGCACGGCAGAAGCTGGTGCGGCAGATGCCTGGACGCATCGTCGGTCGTACCGTCGACCTCGACGGCAAGACGGGCTACGCCCTCACCCTGCAAGCGCGGGAACAGCACATCCGCCGGGGCAAGGCGACCTCAAATATCTGTACCAACCAAGGCCTGCTCATGACCGCCGGCACCATCTACATGGCGCTGCTGGGCCCGGAGGGGCTTAGCCGGGTGGCGGGGCACTGCTATGGCCAGCTCCGCGCGCTCTTGGCGGCACTCACGAGCCTGCCGGGGGTGCGCTCCGTGCACAGCGGCGTGCACTTCCACGAGGCCGTGATCGAGCTTCCCGTCCCCGCGAAGGCCGTGGTGGAGGCCCTCGCCGAGCAGCGCATCCTCCCCGGCGTGGCCCTGAGCGACTTCTGGCCCGAGCGCACCCACGAACTCCTCGTGTGCGCCACGGAGAAGCGCACGGCGGAGGACATTGCGCAATTTAAGGAAGCGTTGGGGCAGGTTTTGGAAACCCTGGGTACGGAGGTCGCCCAATGAGCGCGGAACTCGAAAATGGCGGCATCGCCCCCGGGGCAACGCTGTTTGACCAAAGCGTTCCAGGCCGGAGCGCCGGTGCGCAACTGCTCCCCCCGCCTCCGCCCCTCGATGACCTGCCCGAGGGCCTTCGCCGGGCAGCGCCGCCGGCGCTTCCCGAGGTGTCCGAGCTTCAGGTGGTGCGGCATTTCACGCGCCTATCGGGGCTGAACTTTGCGATTGATCGGCAGTTTTACCCCCTCGGCTCCTGCACCATGAAGTACAACCCCCGGGGGGCGCACCGGGCGGCGAGCCTGCCCGGATTCCTGGGGCGTCACCCCCTGGCGCCGGCGTCCCTCTCCCAGGGACTCTTGAGCGTTTTCCATGACCTCCAGGAAATGCTGGCGGAAATCACGGGCATGGACGCCGTTTCCCTCGCCCCCATGGCCGGCGCCCAGGGCGAATTCGCTGGCGTGGCCATGATCCGGGCCTATCACGAGGCCCGCGGGGATCACGAGCGGCAGGAAATTATCGTTCCCGTGGCCGCCCACGGAACGAACCCGGCCACCGCCGTGATGTGCGGCTATCGGGTCCGGGAGGTGAAGGTCGACGCCTCCGGAGACGTCGATCTCGATGATCTGAAGGCGGCGCTGGGGCCCCAAACCGCGGGGCTCATGATGACCAACCCGAGCACCTGCGGGGTTTTTGAGCGCAACATCGGCGCCATCGCCGATGCGGTACACGAAGCCGGGGGCTTGCTCTACTACGATGGGGCTAACCTGAACGCCATCTTGGGCAAGGCGCGCCCCGGGGACATGGGCTTCGACGTTCTGCACATGAACCTGCACAAAACCTTTGCCACGCCCCACGGGGGCGGCGGCCCTGGTGCGGGCCCCGTGGGCGTTGGGGCGCGGCTCCGACCCTACCTGCCCTCGCCTCGGGTGGTGAAGGAAGCATCGGAAGCCACCGCGCCGCACTATCGCTGGGAAACGGCGGCTGAAGCGCCGAATTCCATCGGCCCCCTATCGGCCTTTATGGGCAATGCGGGCATTTTGGTGCGGGCCCTGGCCTATGGCCGCATGTTGGGGCGGGATGGGCTGGTGCGGGTGGCGGAATATGCCACCTTAAACGCGAACTATCTGGCGAAGCGGCTCAGCGATGCGGGCCTCACCCTTGCCTATCCGAAGCGCCGGGCCAGCCATGAATTCATTCTGACCTTCGGGGCCTTGGAGAAGCGCACGGGGCTGACGGCCATGGATTTGGCGAAGCGGCTCCTGGACTTTGGCATCCATGCGCCCACCACCTACTTCCCCCTGCTGGTGCCCGAGTGCTGGCTGGTGGAGCCCACGGAAACGGAGACGAAGGAAACGCTTGATCACTTCGTGGCCGTGCTCCAGCGTCTGCTGGAGGAAGTGGACAGTAATCCGGAGCAGATTCGCGGCGCGCCCTGGACCCTACCCGTGCGCCGCCTGGACGACGTTCGCGCCGCGCGCCAGCTTGATCTCGTCTGGCAGGGTCCGCCCGCGGCCGCCTAGGAGGCGGGCTTCCCCTTCGGCCCGGGGAAGGCGAGAACCTTCCCGCCGCCCCGGGGCGCTTCCGAAGCCTCGGGGGGCGCGATGCTTTGGGCAGGGCCCGTGGCCGTGAGTCGAAGCTGATCCCAGCGATCCCCCTCGTCGGTGACGTGCGCCGCGAGCCAGGGGGCGGGGGGCGCAAAGGTCCAGCGCCGGAAGCCCTTTCGACCCTCGGCCTCCTTACGAAGGGCGGCGGCCCGCGCTCCGGCGTCGGGCCCGCGAAGCACCACCACTTCCGGTAACTGTTGGGCCAAGGTTAGGGCGGAGGCGTAGTGCAAGGGCCGGCCCCGCGCGGGGCTGCTGAGCTGGGCGAGCTTGCTCCGCCCAATTTCCTCCCAGCGGGAATTTTGGAAGAGGGCCGCGGCAATCAGAAGCGCCTCGAGGGCCATCACCAGAGGACTCTGCCGGGCGCCGTCCCCGGCCTCCACGGCTTCAAAGCTGAGGCCCTCGGCCACCGCTGCTGCGAGCTGCTCCCCTCGAGCGGCCAGGAGGGGATGCCAGTCCTCCTGCAGCGCCTCAAAGATGCCGAGGAGGAGCGCGCCCTGGGCGCCAAGGCGCGCTTCCGGCGTGCTCGGGGGCGCGGCGGGATCCCCAAGCCAGCCCATCTCGCCCAGGCTCCAGGCCAGGGGCACGTCGTCGACGCCATCCTGCAGCAGTTCCTCCAGCAGGGCTTGGCCGTGGGTGAGGGCGCGCTCGTTGGAAAGCGCCGACCCCGCCACCAAGAGCGCCCGGGCGGCCAGGGCATTGCCCAGGGTGGGATAGAGGGCGGTGAAATCGAGGGCCGGGCGCTGGTTCTTCAGCCAGTCGAGGCCGGCTTCCAACGCTTCCCGTGCTGCGCCGCTTTCGAGGCCAAGGCGATCCACCACGGAGCGCCAGGAATCCCGGCGCTCAAGGCGCCAGAGTCGCCCCGCGTTCGCCGCCTTATCCAGGCCATACAGGGTTTCCAGGACGGCGTAGGCCGGCTCCGGGAGGCCCCGCGCAAGATCCGCCCGGTGGTAAAGGAAGGGCGCCTGGGGATCGTCCCGGAGCACCGTGTGCTCGGCTACGGGCAAGCGGCCACCGTGAGCCTCGAGAAGATCGCACAGCCACGCCGTGCCCCGGCTCAGGGCCTGGGAGAACAGGGGATCGGGGCCGTAGCGAAGGGCTTCCGTCAGGGTCAGCAGCAGGAGGGCGGTATGATCCGTGCGCCGCTCCGGGTAGGGCTCGCGCCAGCTGCGATCCAGGCTGTGATTAAAGAAGCCCCCGCCCACGTGATCCTGAAGTCCGCGGCGGCAGAGCGCCGTTAGGGTCATCATGGCATCGTCCCGAAGCTCGGGGATCGCGAGCTGCGCGCCGAGGAGGGCGGGGAAGGGCTGCTTGGGCCCCGTGCCCACCCCGTATTCCCGGGGGTCCGTGGCCTGAGCAAGGGCGGCCCGAAAGGCCTTTTCGATAGGCCCCCAGCCCCCCTGGCCCGGGAGCGCTCCCAGAGCCTCCGCTTCCGCTTCGAGGATCGCCGTGCCCTGGGCCTCCACCGCCGAGCTGTCCGTTTCGAGCTGCTCCAAAATGGCCGAGAGGACGCGCTCGGCTTCCGGTCCATAGCCGCCCTGGGGACCACTTAAGGCGCTGGCCGTCAAAAACGGCCGCCCTTCCGGACTAAAAAACACCAGAAGCGGGCTTGGGGCCGGCTGCTGGTGCACAATGGCGTGCCAGCGAGCAAGGCGTTCCGGGGTCACGCCATAATCCCGGTCGAAAAAGGTGAAGTGAAAGGCGTCGGCGAGGGGCGAACCGGCCAGCGGGGCCAAAGCCTCCTCCAGCATGCGACGAGTGCGTAGGCAGCGACCGTCCCCAAGGAGCAGCAGCGTAGGCTTTTCCCTAGGCGACGGCGTGGCCGACCCCCGGGCCCAGGGCAGCGGGTGGTGCGCAAGCAGGGTAGTCAGGCTCCAGTGCCGATGCCCACGGGGGGCCGGCGGTGCGAGCGGGTCCAGGGGCATGGGATCGCCTTATTTCCAGAATTCCACGGCAGCATAGCGCACCCCCTGGGTTGCGCCGAAGTCTTGAACCCTGCGGGGAGAGGAGTAGAAGCGGTGACGGAACGATTGCGGTTAAAACCTCGGGAAGAGCGACGTCTTCGCGGGGGGCACGTGTGGATCTATTCCAACGAGATTGATACGGCGGCAACGCCCCTGAAGGCCTTTGCGCCGGGGGACGAGGCGGTGCTGGAAAACGCCCAGGGCCGGCCCCTGGGGCGAGTGCTGGTCAGCCCCCAGGCGTTGATTTGCGCCCGCCTGTTCAGCCGCGATCCCAAGCAGGGCTTTGATGAGGCCCTGGTCCTTGAGCGCCTTCGGGCCGCCCTCACCCTTCGAGAAGCTTGCTATGGCGAGGCCGGCTGCTATCGCCTGGTGTACGGAGAAAGCGACGGCCTTTCCGGCCTCGTGATTGATCGCTTCGGCCCCGTGGTGGTGGTGCAAACGGCCACGGCGGGGATGGATCGACACCTGCCCCTTATTCTGTCGGCGCTAGAAACGCTGCTCGCACCCCGCTCCATCGTGTTGAAGCAGGACAGCGGCGCGCGCAGCCTCGAAGGGCTGGAGGAAACGGTGGTGGTGCACGGCCAGCCCCTGGATGATGCCGTGCCGCTGGAGGAGAACGGCGTGCGTTTTCTCGCGCCCGTGCTCGAAGGGCAGAAAACCGGCTGGTTCTATGATCATCGGGAGAATCGGGCGCGGCTCGCGTCCCTGGCGAAGGGTGCGCGGGTGCTCGACGCTTTCAGCTATGTGGGGGCTTGGGGCCTGACTGCCCTCGCCCAGGGCGCTGACGCCCTCGTGGCCGTGGATGGGTCGCAGCGGGCCCTGGAGCACCTGGACGCCAACGCGGCGGCGCTCGGCCTTGCGGATCGGGTAGAGACGGTCCGGGGCGACGCCTTCAAGGTGTTGGAGGCGCAGGCCGATGCTGGGGAGCGCTTTGACGTGGTCATCGTCGATCCCCCTGCCCTGATTAAGCGTCGCAAGGACCTCAAGGCGGGCCAGCACGGCTACGAGCGGCTCGCCCGGCAAGCCCTACGGCTTACGGCGCCCGGCGGCCTGTGCCTCTTTGCCAGCTGCTCCCTGCACTACGACCGCACCATGATGACCGACACCCTGCGCAGCGCCGCGCGGCACACGGACCGCTCCCTGCAAATGCTTTGGAGCCACGGCGCGGGGCTAGATCACCCCGTGCATCCGGCCATTCCCGAAACCGACTATCTAAAGGCCACCCTGGCCCGGGTGAGCCCCCCGGGGCGCGGCGGAGCCTTCTAGGACGTTGATGAACACTGCGTGACTGCGCAATGATGGAGTGACGATTCCACCCTGGGGACGACGGTGATCGACCGAGACGGTTTTAGGCCTAATGTCGGCATTATCCTCGCGAATGACGCGGGCCAGGTGCTGTGGGCCCGGCGCGTCGGCGGCCGAGATGCTTGGCAGTTTCCCCAGGGGGGGATGAATCCCGGGGAATCGCCGGAAGAGGCCATGTACCGGGAGCTCTGGGAAGAAGTGGGTTTGAAGGAGAGCGCTGTCACGGTGCAGGCCTGCACTCGGGGTTGGCTCCGCTATCGCCTGCCTCGGCGCATGCTTCGGCGGCAGGAAGGCTCGCCCTTCGTGGGGCAGAAGCAGAAATGGTTCTTACTGCGCATGATCGGAGACGAAACCGCCGTGCGCTTTGATCGGTCCGATAAGCCGGAATTCGACGTTTGGCGCTGGGTGTCCTACTGGTATCCCCTGGGCCAGGTGGTCCCCTTTAAGCGAGAGGTTTACCGCCGGGCGCTCGCCGAACTCGCCCCGAGGCTCACGCCCCGCTAACTTTTCCCAGGAGCTGGGGAGCGCATGCTCGATACGTTGCGAAGCATTGTGCAGGAAGTGAACAGCGCCCCCGATCTCGATGCGGTGCTGGGCCTCATCGTGGCCCGCGTTCACAGCTCCATGGGTACGGAGGTGTGCTCCGTTTACCTCGCGGACAGCGAGGATGGCCGGCTACGCTTTATGGCCACGGAAGGGCTCAATCGTGCCATGGTCGGCAAGCTCTCCCTCGCTCCGGGCGAGGGGCTTGTGGGTTTGGTCGCCCTTCGAGCCGAGCCCTTAAACCTTGACGACGCTCAACATCACCCGCGCTTTCGCTACCTCGAGGAAATTGGGGAAGAGGCCTACAACGCCTTTCTCGGGGTGCCCATCATCCACCAGCGCCGAGTGTTGGGAGTCTTGGTGGTCCAGCAGCGTCTTCAGCGTCGCTTTGACGCCAGCGAGGAAGCCTTCCTGGTGACCCTGTCGGCCCAGCTGGCGGGCATCATTGCCCATGCCGAGGCCACCGGGGGCATGGCACGCCTCGGACGCCGCCGGGGCCAGCGCCGGGATGCGCGCTTCCCGGGCGTTCCCGGGGCGCCAGGGGTGGTACACGGTACGGCCGTGGTGCTCTTTCCCTCGGCAACCCTCGAGGCCGTTCCCGATCAAAAGAGCGACGATGTGGCGCAGGAGCTTGAGCTCTTTCGCCGGGCCCTTGGTGCGGCGCGGACGGACATCGAAGGGCTTGGCGCCCAGCTTCAGGATCGGCTTAACGCTCAGGAGCGCGCGCTCTTCGATGCCTATCTGGCCATGCTCGACGACCGGGCCCTGGGCGAGGAGATTCGCCGGCGCATCGAAACGGGTCAGTGGGCCCAGGGGGCACTCCGGCAGGTCATCGAAGAGCACGTCGGCCACTTTGAGGCCATGGAGGACCCCTACCTTCGGGAGCGGGGCGCTGATCTGCGCCAGCTTGGGCAGCGCGTGCTGGCACACCTGCAAGCGGAGAATCGCCCGCGCCAGCGCTTCCCGAAGAACACGATCATCGTCGGCGACGAAATCACCCCGGCGCTCCTAAGCGAAGTGCCCCCGGAGGCCCTTGCCGGGATTATTTCCCGCCGCGGCTCGGGGAACTCCCACATTGCCATTTTGGCCCGGGCCCTTGGGGTGCCGACGGTGATGGGGGCCGTGGATTTCCCCCTTTCCGCGTCCCAGGGCGCTTCGGTCATCGTAGACGGCGCGGAAGGGGTCGCGATCCTCAATCCGTCTCGTTCGCTGCAAAAACATTATGGCGCTCTGGCGGCGGAGGAGCGGGAGTTTTCCGAAGGGCTCCAAAGCCTGCGCGATGCGCC
>JAYOYG010000009.1:6846-13973 GCA_038153445.1 Pseudomonadales bacterium | reverse complement strand
GGCTGGCGGGGCATACGGGTGACGCTCGATCACCCGGAGATTTTCCTCATTCAGGTGCGCGCCATGCTCCGGGCAAGCGTGGATCACGAGGGCGCGCTGCGGATCATGCTGCCCATGATCACCAACCTGGCGGAAGTCGACGAATCCCTTACGCTGATTGGCCGGGCCTATGACGAAGTGCTTGAGGAACTCGGCGGAGCTCGGGAACGGCTAAAGCGCCCCGATGTGGGCGTGATGGTGGAGGTGCCGGCAGCGGTCTATCAGGCGCCCCAGCTTGCTCAGCGCGTGGACTTCCTGGCCGTGGGCAGCAATGACCTTACTCAGTACATGCTGGCGGTGGACCGGAACAACCCCCGGGTCGCGGACCTCTACCAGGACCTTCACCCGGCGATTCTGGGGGCCCTCAAGGCGGTGGTGGACGCCGGGCGCCAGGCCCGCATTCCCGTGGGCATTTGCGGTGAGCTGGCGGGCAATCCCCTCGCGGCGGTGCTGCTGCTGGGCATGGGGGTGGACGTGCTCTCCATGAACAGCACGAACCTGCTTCGGGTGAAGTGGGTGCTTCGAGCCTTCACCTTCCGGGAAGCCCGGCGCCTCCTTAAGGCAGCGCTGGCCATGGAGAGTGCCGACGCCATCGAGGGCCATCTTCGCGAGGCCCTGGCGGCGAAGCAGCTAAGCCGCGCTTTGGTTCGCGGCGTGCGGCCCAGCGCGCTCCCGGTGGCGCCCTAGGGCCTGGGTCCCTTCCCAGCGCCCGCCAGGGCCGAAGCGGGACTCCTCAATCCAAACCTTATCCGCGCCCACGGCGGCCAGTGTGCTGGCTCGCGTTCCGTAGGCTTCCCCCCGAATAAAGCAGGTGGCCGTGGGGCTAAAGCGCGTCGGCTCGAGCCCGGCGGCCCTGAGGGCTTCGGCGTCTACGGGGGTTTGGTCGCTGAGTAGCGCGCGCAGCTGCGCCCGGGACGGGGCGGCGGCTTGCACCTGGGCGGCTAAGCCCTCGGCGATGCGCTGCTGCTTGGGCCAGCTGCTTCGGAGCCCCGCATTGGCCAGGGCATAGACGCCCGGGGTGAGGGCCTCGGGCCTGCCGCTGCTGCGATTGCTGCCGTAGGCCAGGGTTTCCCCGTCGAAAACCAGCAGGTTGAAGCCCCGATAGGCGTCATGCGTCCTCTCAAGGCCTTCGAGGTAGGAGAGGGACGGCGCATCCCCGGCAAGAAAGCGCTCCACGAGCGCGCCCCGGGAGGCCGGGGGTAACGGGTCCGGCGGCGTTTCCGTAACGTTGGTCACCGCGGCGAAGCGCCCCCGGGGATGGATCCCAAGCCAGGTGCCGCCGGCCTCGAGGTCCCGGCCCGCCAGGAGGCCGCTATCGGGCCAGGGGGCAAGGGGCGAGGCAGGGCGCGCGTAGAACTCGTCCCGGTTTGCGAGTACCAGAAGAGGCCAATCCGGCAGCACGCGATAGGCAACGGCAATCAGGCACATGGCGGGAAAATCCCGGGTTCGGTTCGTTTGGGGAGGGCAGGGTAACCGTTTCCCTCCGCCGGGCCCAGGGCCTAGACTGGCGCCATGTGGACCTATCCCGACATCGACCCCGTGGCGCTTCAGCTGGGCCCCCTGGCCCTGCGCTGGTATGGCATCACGTACCTTCTCGCCTTCACCACGGCCTGGGCCTTGGCCCGGCGGCGCAGCGCCGCCGCGGGGCAAAGCCGGGAGTGGGTCGACGATCTGATTTTCTACGGCGCTCTGGGCGTCGTCCTCGGTGGCCGTCTCGGGTACGTGTTTTTCTACCAGTTCGATCGCCTTCTGGCGGAACCCACCTATCTGCTTCGCATTTGGGAAGGGGGCATGTCCTTCCATGGCGGGCTCCTAGGCGTCATCGTGGCCCTCGCCTGGCTGGCGCGGCGAAGCCGCCTGCCCTTCTTAGCGGTGGCGGATTTCACCGCCCCCCTGGTGCCCCTGGGCCTTGGCTTCGGACGCCTGGGGAATTTCATCAATGGCGAACTTCCCGGGCGCATCACCGAGGTCCCCTGGGGGCTGGTGTACCCCGGGGAAGTGCTGGCGCGCCACCCTTCAAGCCTCTACCAGGCGACCACGGAAGGGCTCGTGCTGTTTACCGCGCTTTGGTTCCTGACGGCCAAGCCCCGGCCTCTGGGCTTTGCCTCCGGGGCCTTTCTGCTGGGCTACGGGCTGTTACGCTTTAGCACGGAATTCTTCCGCACCCCGGATCCGCACCTGGGCTTCCTGTCCCTGGGGCTCACCATGGGTCAATGGCTGTGCCTGCCCATGGTGCTGGGGGGGTTGGGCCTCCTCCTTGGGGCACGGCGCGGCGGGAAGCCCCCTTTAACGCAATCCTAGGAGCGACGTCATGGACGCCTACCTTGGCCTACTGCGCGAGCTGCGCGAGCACGGCGTGTATCGGGAAGATCGTACGGGCGTGGGAACCTACGGCCTATTTGGCCGTCAGCTGCGCTTTCCCCTCGCCGAGGGCTTTCCCCTGGTGACCACGAAGAAGGTGTTCCTGAAGGGCATCATTCACGAGCTGCTGTGGTTCCTCGCCGGCGATACGAACGTCAAAACGCTTCAGGATGTGGGGGTGCATATTTGGGACGAATGGGCCGATGAAAACGGCGAGCTAGGCCCGGTGTACGGGGCGCAGTGGCGCTCCTGGCCGGCGCCCAACGGCGAGCGCATTGATCAAATCGCGCGGCTCCTCGAAGGGCTGCGCTCGAGCCCCTATTCCCGGCGCCATATTGTCAGTGCCTGGAATCCCGCGGAGGTGGACAACATGGCCCTGCCGCCGTGCCACACCCTGTTCCAGTTTTACGTCGCCGAGGGGCGCCTGTCCTGCCAGCTTTACCAGCGCAGCGCGGACTATTTCCTTGGGGTGCCCTTCAACATCGCGAGCTATGCCCTACTGACGATGATGATGGCCCAGGTGCTGGATCTTGAGCCCGGCGATTTCGTGCACACCTTTGGGGACGTGCATCTCTACGCCAATCATCTGGAGCAGGCCGATCGTCAGCTGAAGCGGACGCCCTATCCCCTGCCCACCATGCACTTAAATCCCGAGGTGAAAGATCTCTTTGCCTTCCGCTTCGAGGATTTCCGCCTGGAGGGGTATCAGTGCCATCCGGGCATCCTTGCCCCCATCGCCGTTTGACCGTGGAAGGTAAGGCCCCGGCCCTGGCCATGATCTGGGCCATGGCAGAGAACCGGGTGATCGGCGCCGAGGGGGGCTTGCCCTGGCGCCTGCCGGGGGAGCTCGCCTACTTTCGCGCCATGACCCTAGGCAAGCCTGTCATCATGGGTCGGAAAACCTATGCGTCGCTGCGCAAGCCTCTGCCTGGGCGCACCAATATCGTGATCACTCGCGATCCGACGTTCACCGCCCCGGAGCGGGTCTGGGTGGTGGGCTCCGTGGAGGAGGCTTTGGCCCGGGGCCGGGAGAAGGCGCGGGAAGATGGGGTCGCCGAGGTCATGGTGATCGGCGGGGCGACGATCTATGAGGCCTGCTTGCCCCTGGCGGATCGTCTCTACCTCACCGAGATCCACGGGGCGCCGGAGGGGGACACCGTTTTCCCGCCCCTTCCCAGCGGCGTTTTTGAGGAGCGCCGACGCCTGCGACCCCCCCGGGAAAGCGACGACAGCTTCCCCTATTCCCTTGTCTACCTGACCCGTCGCAGCTCCGCCGCCTAGGGCAGGGCAATCGTGGCCCCGGGCCCGAGGGGCCAGTCGAAGACGATCCATACGCCGAGCAGCGCCGACCAGCACAGCAGGAGGGTGAGGCTGTAGGGCAGCATGGTGGCCATGAGCGTGCCGACGCCAGCGCGTCGGTCGTAGCGCTGCATGAACGCCACCACCAGGGCGAAGTAGGGCATAAGGGGCGTCAGCACGTTGGAGACGGAATCGCCGATGCGATAGGCCATCTGCGCGGCCTCCGGACTGATGCCCAGAAGGTAGAGCATGGGCACGAAGACCGGCGCCATGATCCCCCATTTGGCCGAGGCGCTGCCGATCACGAGATTGATGAGCGAAGCGATCACAATGAAGGTGAGGAGCAGCGGCAAGGTGCCCAGGTCGAGGGTTTGGAGCACCGCTGCGCCATGAATGGCCGTGATCACCCCCAGCTGGGTCCAGCCAAACCAGGCGACGAACTGGGCGGCGAAGAACATCAGCACCAGGTAGCCCGCCATGGTGGCCATGGTGCTTTCCATCGCCTCCATGATCGCCGTGGTGGAGGGGAGGGTCCCTGCGGCCCGGCCGTAGGCTATGCCGGCGGCCGCGGCAAAGAGCGCGATGAGAACCACAATGGCTGAAATCGCGGTGGAGCCGAGGATGCTCCCCGTTTCCGGATTCCGAAGGACGCCGTCCGCGGGCAGGAGGCCCCAAAGCACCAGACCCAGCCCCGCCAGGCTCACCCAGCCCGCGGCCCGTAGGCCCTTTTCCGAGCCGGTCAGGGCGGCGGGGTCGTCGTCGCCCTCCGCAACCTCTCCATTGTAGGTTCCAAGGCGGGGTGCGGTGATGCGCTCCGTCACCCAGGTGCCGGCGACGGCGATCAGCGCCGTGGAGGCGATAATGAACCACCAGTTACCTGCCGCCGTGACCTCGTAGGTGGGGTCGATGAGCCGCGCGGCCTCCGTGGACAGGCCGCCGAGCAGAGCATCGAGGGAACCAATCATGAGGTTAGCCGAGTAGCCCGCGGAGACCCCTGCGAAGGCGGCGGCGATGCCCGCAAAGGGATGGCGCCCGGCGGCGTGGAAGAGCCAGCCAGCCAGGGGGATGAGCACCACGTAGCCGGCGTCCGCGGCGAGGCTCGAGAGCACGCCCGCAAACACCACGAGGAAGCTCAGCTGAGAGGGGCGGGCCGCCCGCACTAGGCGAGCCAGGAGCGCCCCGAGAAGCCCGGAGCGCTCCGCAATGCCCAGGCCTAGCATGGCAACCAGGACGGTCCCGAGGGGCGCGAAGCTGGTGAAGTTTTTCACCGTCCCCTCGAGCATGCGGCGGATACCGGGGCCGTCGAGCAGGCTAACGGCCTTCACCTCGGCGCCGGTGATGGGATGGATGGCCGACCAGCCCAGGGCCCCGGCCAGGCCCGAGAGGAGCACCACGCCCAAGGCCAGGGCGGCGAAGAGCGTGGCGGGGTGGGGCAGCGAGTTGCCTAGGCGCTCAATCCGGTTCAGGATGCCTGCCACGCCCGCCGCTTCATCCGTAAGGGGTCCCGTGTCCCGATTCATCTTGCGCTCCCGTCCCATGTGCCGAAAGGCCCATCCTCGCCTGCAGCCCCCGGTGGCGGCAAGTTGATGACGGCCCGTCGTGGACGCATCGGCATCATTGCGAACCCCATGGCCGGCCGAGACGTGCGACGCTTGGCGGCCCGGGCCTCCGAGGTCACCCATCAAGCGAAGCGGGAAATGGTGGCTCGCATTGCCGCCGGCGCTGATGCCGCAGGGGTGGAATGCCTCGCCGTGCACGCCGAACCCTGGCGCATTGGCACCGGAGCCCTCGAGGGTATGGAGCTTGGCGCCCGGGTGGAGGTGGTGGAGCCCGGCCCCCTAAAGCATGGGGGCGAAGATACGGCCGCGGCTGCCCTGGCCATGAAGGACCTTGGGGTCACCGTGCTCGTGGTCCTGGGGGGCGACGGAACGCACCGGGCCGTGGCCCAGGTCTGGCCCGAAGCTCCCATGGTTGCAGTTTCCACGGGAACCAATAACGTTTTTCCGAGCCTGGTGGAGCCCACCCTTGCGGGGTGGGCCGCGGGGCTCGTGGCCAGCGGCAAGGTGCCCCTGGCGTCCCATTCTCGGCGCAGTAAGGTGGTGCGGGTGCGTCCCTACGATGGCCCGGCGACCTTGGCGCTGATCGATGCGGTGCTGCTACGGAATGATCACGTTGGCAACCGTCTGCCCATGGCACCGGAAAATATCGATCGCGCGCTGTTGACCGTCGCATCTCCAGCGTCCGTGGGCATCTCACCCCTCGGGGGCATGCTGGCGCCCCTGAGCGCCCAGGAAGACGGCGGCGTTCTCGTGACCTGCAATCGAAGCCCAAACGATCGCCGCCTCACCGTGCCCCTGTCTCCGGGGCGCTTCTGGGAAGTGTCCGTGGCCGAAGCCCATCGCGTGGCCAGCGCCGTCACCGTGCTCTTTGAGGGCCCGGGGGTGATTGCGCTCGACGGCGACCGGGAAATCAAGCTTGGCCACCGGGAGCGCGCCCGCCTGCACGTGGAGCGCACGGGGCCTCGGGTCATTGATGTCTCCGCCGTGCTCCATACCGCCGCCGAGGCGGACCTCTTCTAGGCCGGCTTGCTACACTTGGCGATCATCGAACGAAAAGGAAACGCCCATGATCGTTAAGCCCCGCATCCGCGGCTTCATCTGCACCACGGCCCACCCCCTGGGCTGCGCCGAAAGCGTTGATGCGCAGGTGCGGATGGTGCAGGGGCAGGCGCCCCTAAAGGACGGCCCCAAGCGCGTGCTCGTGCTGGGCTGCTCCGCGGGCTATGGTCTTGCTTCGCGCATCTCTGCGGCCTTCGGGGCCGGGGCAGAAACCCTTGGCGTGTCCTTTGAAAAGGCGCCCACGGAAGGCAAAACGGCCAGCGCGGGCTACTACTGCAACCGCGCCTTCGAGCGCGCCGCGGAGGCGGCCGGCCTCTGGACCCAAACGCTGGAGGGGGACGCGTTCTCGGACGCCCTGAAGGACGAGGTCGTGCGGTCCTTGAAGGACCGAGGCCCGGTGGATCTGATTGTGTATAGCCTGGCCTCCCCGGTGCGCCAGGATCCGGATACGGGGGTGCTGTGGCGCAGCGTGATCAAGCCCATGGGGGAGCGCTTCCACGTTAAAACCCTGAATGTGGATAAGGGCGAGGTCCACGACCTCGACCTCGAGCCCGCAACGGAAGAGGAAGTGGCTGCCACGGTAAAGGTGATGGGGGGGGAAGACTGGGAGCGTTGGGTGGCCGCCCTTGCAGACGCTGACCTGCTGGCCCCGGGGTGCCAAACCGTGGCCTACACCTACATCGGCAGCGAACTGACCTGGCCCATCTACTGGCATGCGACCCTGGGCAAGGCGAAGGAAGACCTCGACCGCGCCGCTGCTGCACTACGCCAGCGCCTCGCCGCGAAGGGCGGCGATGCCCGGGTGGCGGT
>JAYOYG010000009.1:0-6746 GCA_038153445.1 Pseudomonadales bacterium | reverse complement strand
GTGACCACGGAGAACCTAGGGGAGCTCGCGGATCTTGAGGAGTTCCGGCGAGCTTTCCTGCAGGTCTTTGGCTTCGCCATTCCCGGCGTGGACTACGAGCAAGCGGTGGACCCTCTCACCATCGAGCCCCCGGCCTCCGCCTAGGGCTCGCCGCGTCGGGGCGCGGGTCTTCCTAAGGAGCGGATGCGGACATGCTGTACGCCTATCGAATCCAGCAGGGCAGCCTCCAGCAGGTGGAGGATCCGGCGCTCCACGCCGAGTGCGATTGGCTCGATCTCGTCGCCCCCGATGAGGCAGAGCGGGCTCTCGTGGACGTGCGCTTCGGGGAAGTGCTCCCCACCGCCGATGATATGGAGGAGCTCGAGGCCTCCTCGCGCTACTTCACCGACGAAGATGGCATTCACGTCCACTCCCTCTTCATGTACCGCGCCGATGGTCGGCCCCGGAATGGCACCGTGGCCTTCACCCTCACTCGGGCCCGGCTCCTGTCCTCCCGGGACAACGAAATGCCCGATTTCCGTCTCATGCGCCTGCGCGTGCGCAATGCTCGGGTGCTGGCGGAATCGCCCCTTCAGGTGCTCCTCGCGCTGCTGGAGCAGAAGGTGGATCACCTCGCGGATGAGCTCGAGGAGCTCTATGCCACCCTCGAAGCCGTGAGCCAGTCCGTGCTCAAGGAAGACGAGGACGGCGATCGCAGCCTCGAAGATGATATCGACGAGCTGGCGGAGATCGAGGATACGAACGGCAAGGTGCGCTTATGCCTGCTGGATACGCAGCGCTCCGTATCCTTCCTGATGCGTCACATTCGCGATGACAACGACGCCCTGGCCACCTGCCGGGAGATCCTCCGGGATGCGGAATCCCTGCTCACCCACACCACCTTCGTGTTCGAGAAGGTGAACTTCCTCATGGCCGCGGCCCAGGGCTTCATCAGCATTCAGCAGAATCAGATTATCAAGATCTTTTCCATTGCGGCCGTGGTGTTCCTGCCCCCCACGCTCGTGGCGAGCATCTACGGCATGAACTTCGCGTTCATGCCCGAGCTGCAATGGAAGGGGGGCTATCCCTTTGCCCTGGGCCTCATGGTCCTGGCGGGCATCGCCCCCTACCTCTTCTTTAAGCGCAAGGGCTGGCTCTAAGCCCCGGCGCCTAGGCGCCGTGGAGGGCGAAGAGCCGGTCCCGGTCGGCGGCGAAGCGGCGCCCCGCGAGGAAGAATAGGGGCATGGCCAGCAGGCTGATTACCGTGAAGACCACCAGGGTCCAGGTATAGGGCTGGGCCACGCCGGCCTCGAGCATCCAGTCGATGCAGATGCCTCCCGCCGTAATGCCAAAGCCCAGGCCCACGAGATTCAGCATCAGAATGTAAAAGGCCACGACCGTGGCGCGAATCTGCGGCGGTACGAGCTCCTGCACGGAGGCGAAGGTGGGTCCGTAGAAGGCGCCCAGCTGGAAGTAGCCCACGAACACCCCGACCCAGAACCAGATCGTGTCCGGATCCACGATGCGATAGAGCACGTTAAAGGGGGCCAGCACGAGGAGAATCCAAAACAGGAACGTAGCACGCCCCTGCCCCGTGCGTTTCTGCCACCAGTCCCCGCCCATGCCGCCGAAGAGGTTCCCGAGCACCCCCGCGGCGACGGCGATCCAGCCGGTGGTTTCGGCGATATAGGCGCGTTCAAAGCCCCGTTCCTGCACGTACCAAAGCTGATCGAAGGCCGCCGCCCCGAGAATAAAGTGAAGGGCCACGCCCCCGGCCATGGTGAGCGCCAAGGCCGGAGAGGAGCGCAGGGCCTGGGCGGCGGTGGTGAAGATTTCCTTCAGCTTTGGCCGCTCCGCGGTCCCCCCGGTGCTGTGGCGCCGCGGCGTCTCCTTCACAAACAGCATCACCACAGCCAGGGCAATGCCCACAGCGCCGAGCAGATAGAAGCAGTTTCGCCAGCCGATGCTGGGCCCTAGGGTGCCTGCGATCACCAGGGATGCGCCCACCCCTATGGGCACGCCCATGTAGTAAACCCCCGCGGCAAAGCCTAGGCGCGCCGGCGGGAAGCGATCGGCGAGCATGGACATGGAGGTCGGCGTGAGCACCGACTCCCCCACGCCAATGAACATGCGCGGCAGAGCCAGGGACGCGAAGCCCCGGGCGGCGCCAGAGAGGGCCGTAAGGGCGCTCCAAAGGGCGAGCCCTGCGGCTACGAGGCGAGGGCGATGCAGCAGATCGGCGGCGGCGCCCATAAACAGGCCCATGACGGCGTAGAAAACGATGAAGGCAAAGCCCGTCAGCAGACCAAACTGGGCGTTACTCAGGCCAAGATCGGGCACGATGAAATTGGCGAAGCTGGCCAGCAGCTGCCGATCGACAAAATTCATGACGTTCAGCAAGGCCAGAAAGGCCAGGAACCCATAGTGGCGCAGGGCCACGGTCTCGTTGTGATCGTTCATCAGGCTCCCCTCCCTCGAACGATGAATGGCCCCCCCGGCGTTGCGCTAGACGCCCTCCCCGGGGTGGATGTGCATGCGTCGCCCGGTGAGTTCCGGGAGCTGCTCGTTTGACCAGATCTTGCGCAGAAAACGTGGATTCTTGGACGACATATCGATTTGGTAGAGGCTGTCTTCCCGCAGGGCCTTAGCCCGCCCTTCCAGGCCCAGCAGATCCGCGAGGTAGCGGGCCAGCCAGCGCTCAATCTTCAGCACCACCATTTTTCGCCGCAGCCGCCCCTGCACGTCCCGGTTCAACACCGTCGGCAGGGTGTTTAGGGTCAAAATTTCGTCGAGGGCGCCGTCGGCCATCTTCTGCCGGCCTTCGTCGCTGGCGTAAAAGTGGGTGACCCCGAACACCACGCGCCGGGGCTGAAGACTTCGCAAGTAGCGGCAGGCCTTCACCACCGTAGAGCCCGTGCGCACCATATCGTCCAGCAGGACCACGTCCCGCCCGGCCACCGCTTCCGCGGCATCGGCAAAATCCGGGTGCAGGGTGATATCCACGCTGCGCTCCCCGGACCGCGCCTTATCCAGCACCACGAGCTTCGCTTTACTTAAGCCGAGGCGCTCAAAGAGTTCGGTGACGAAGGGCCGGGCGCCCTTGTCCGGGGCGCATAGCACGAGGCCCTCGCCATGCTCGCCGTGCTGCACGATATTGGCGTTCAGCAGGTAGTCGGCGTAGAGCTCGTAGGGAATGAGGTTGTGGAAGCGGTCTTCGAAGCTATCGGCGAAGACCCGCTGCACGGATCGGCTGTGGTTATGGACCGTGATGACCCGATCGACCCCGGCCACGCGCAGCAGCTGGGCGTAAAGTTGCCCCGTAAAGGGCTGGCCATCGAATTTTTTGAGGTCGTTGACGTCACGGTCGAAGTCCGTTTTCCCCAGGGCCGCGTGGGGGCCCCGATCCTGGGCGCTGTAGAACAGGTCGGGCTCCACAAGGATCACTTCGCTGGCGCCGTTTTCCTTGGCGGCCCGGGCCATCACAAGGGTGCGCATGGCCAAATTCTGTCGGCTCATCACCCGGGAGGTGGTGGAGACGATCACCACCGTTTTCCCCGTTAGCTGGCGACCGATACGAGTCAGATCGTTTTCGTCGGAGATGAAGCGCGGGCAGAACTCGCCGTTGGCGAAGGTCTTCATGCTGATGAGGTCAGCGATATCCGTGCTTTGCCCGATGGCGTAGGCCAGGTCGATGGCGAAGGGATCGTCGGAGGCATTCCCGACGATGATCAGCTTATCGGATAGCGCTTCGGTCATGGAGGGGGTTCCTTAGGCGCTGGGGAGCCAGCCGCCGCTCGCGCTGGACCCATAGCCCAGGCTTTCATAGGTCGCATCGACGAGGCTTTGCCCACGATCGTTCAGCAGGAGCCCCGCGCCCATGGCGTTCATGGTGTAGCCAAAGGCGAGATCGCAGGCTGGATCGGCGAAGCCCAGGGAGCCGCCGGCGCCCACATGGCCGAAGGCCGTTTCGCTGAGCACGCAGCTTTCGATGGCGCCGTGGGGCCGGGCCCGATTGTCCATGCTCTTCATAAAGCCCAGCGCAAAGCGCGAGGGGATGAGCAGGGTGGCATCCTGCTGCGTGGCCGCCGATACCGCGCCCATGCGGGCGACCTCATCGCGCGTGAAGAGCGCCCCGCCGCCCGCGGCGAGGGGGGCAAAGAGCTTGGCGACAGAGCGGGCATTGCTCACCCCGCCGCCCCCGCCGAGTTCCGCGGCCAGGGCTTTCGGCGCGTTGGAGTCGTGGCCGCCGCTGTTGAGCAGGGACAGGGCCGAAATGGAGGTGGGATCGCTCAGGAGCGCCTTCGTGAAATCCGTGACCGGCGTATCGGGCCCGGGTTTGAAGGGCACCATGGGGGCCACCCGGGGGAGGTCCTTTGCGGGCAGGCCAATGGCAAAGTCGAGGCCCAGGGGCTCGGCGAAATGTTCCTTGAAGTAGGTGCCAAGGGACTTCCCGCTGGCTCGGCGCACCAGTTCGCCGACGGTCCAGCCGAAGCTCATCATGTGGTAGCCGTTGCGCACCCCAGGGGTCCAGAAGGGGGCTTCCTGGGCGAGGCGCTCCACCATGTAATCCCAGTCCAGGTAGGCGCCGGGCTTGAGGACCTCCCGGAAGGCCGGAACCCCCACGGAGTGGTTCAGCATCATGGCCACCGTGGCGTCTTCCTTCCCCGCCTGAGCGAACTCCGGCCAGATGTTTCGCACGGGGTCGTGGAGGGCGAAGGCGCCTTCGTGCATCAGGTGGTGGGCGCAGAGCGCGGTGGCGGCTTTGGTGACGGAGAACACGAGGGAGACCGTGTCCGCTTCCCAGGCCTGGCTGCGGGCGCTGTCCTTGTGGCCCCCCCAGAGGTCGACGCAGGGGCGACCTTCTAGGCTCAGGGCCACGGAGGCGCCGAGCTCGCCGCGAGCTTTGAAGTTCTCGATAAAGGCGTCGAGGACGGGGGTAAAACGAGGGTCCAGAGTGCCCTGAATGCGGCCCTGGTCGAGCTGGATATCGATGGTGTCCACGATGCGCCTTGCCCCGGGGTGCTTCGAAGTGAGATCAGTCTACCTGCTGCGCTCGCGTTTTTCCCGGCTTCCTTTCGCCTTTATCGCACCCCGGAGGGGGCGCCCTGGCGCCATGCTCGAACCCTCCTCCCCCTGGGCAGCCGAGGGCCCTTCCCGGTGCATCCCCTTCGCAGCGATGTCTTGGCCTTTCGCCTCTTCGCCTATGGCCTTCTGACCTGGCTCCTGGCAGAGCAGCAGGCCCCCGGGGCCCTTCTGGGCTATACCGCGCTGGCCCCAGGGCTGGCGCAGCTGCCCTGGCCTCGGAGGCTCCATTGCCTTCTTTGGTGCCTAGAGGCTCTGGCTTTGCCCGTGGCCCTCAGCGCCCTCGCCCTTCCGTCCGAGCTGGCCTATCTGGCTGCGGCCCTCGCTTTGCTGGGTTTGGCGGCGGTGCATGGGGCGCCCGGGCTGCTCGCAGCCCTGCCCTTGCTCGCCCTTCCCCTCTGGGGACCCTGGCTGGGCGCGCCTGGCGGCATGGGGGCGCTCCAGGGCTTCTGGCTGCTCTTCGCGCCCCTGGGGGCCTTTGCCTTTCTGCTCCTCCACCGCCGCTGGCGCCGGGCCGATGCGGCGCTTCGCGCCTATTTGCCGAGCGCGCTGCGGCGTCGGCCTCGAAAGCCGCGCCACCCCATCCTCGATCCCTGGGGCATTGTGCTCATGGCCGATCTGTCGAATTACACGGGGTGGCTGGAGGCCCGGGGCGCGGCGCCGGCCTGCGAACTGCTTCACGCGTTTTACGGCCATGCCGGGGGTGCCCTGGCGGCGAGCGGAGGGGCTTTTGACCGCTTTGTGGGGGATGGGCTTCTGGCTTATTTCGTTCCCCAGCCTGGGGAGCCGCGCTATGCGACGGTGGCCCGGGCCCTGCGCTGTGCGCAGGTGCTGGGGGCCTTTTCCCATGGGCGCGATGGTCCGCGCCTACGCCAGGGGCTCAGCGCGGGGCCTCTACGGGCGGTGAGCCTAGGCGCCCGGGCTACGGGGCGAGGCTTTGCCGTGGTGGGGGTTGCGGTGGTCGAGGCGGAGCGTCTTCAGGGGCTGGCGGCCCCGGGGGCGCTAGCCCTCACCGGGAGCCTCGCCCCTTACCTTTCCGGGGCCCTGCGCCGGGGAACGCCAGGGGCCTGGGTTCGCTTAAAGGGCCTTCGCCGGCGCCGTTGGGTGCTGCATCGGGCGCTGGCATCGACGGGTCCAGCCGTCAACTTTGGTTGACCGTCTCTCCTTGCCGCGGCTATCGTCAATTTTTACTTCTGCTGTTGAGCCGCCATGGACTCCCGCCTTCTTGATTCGCCCTACCTTCGCGCCTGCCGGGGTGAAGCCACTGACCACACCCCCGTTTGGCTGAACCGGCAAGCGGGGCGCTACATGCCGGAGTACCACGCGCTCAAAGGGAAAACCCCCTCCCTCGCGTTCTTTAAGAACCCGGAGATGGCCGCCCAGGCCACGCTGGACGCGCAGCGCATCCTGGGGGTCGACGCGGCCATCATGTTCGCGGACCTTTTGCCCATGCTCGAGCCCATGGGCCTGGAGCTGGATTATCTCGAGGGCGTAGGGCCCCGCTTTGCGAACCCCGCTCGCACGCCGGAGGCCATCGCGGCGCTTCGCCCCCTGGTCGCGGAGGAAGGCACGGCTTATATCAGCGATACGGTGCGCTTCTGCCGGGAAGGGCTACCGGCCAACATTCCCCTCATTGGCTTTGCCGGTGCCCCCTTCACCCTGGCCTCCTACGCGGTCGAAGGCGG
>JAYOYG010000008.1:33164-42874 GCA_038153445.1 Pseudomonadales bacterium | reverse complement strand
GCGGTGCTCGAAGCGGCGCAAGCGGTCGCTGAACGCGAGAGCGAGGATCTCCAGCTCGACCTTTTGCCCCAGGCAGCGGAGCCCCTGCGTCCGGACGTGCTGGGGGCAGGTAATCGTGCCGTCACCCTGGCCGAATGCTGCACACCAGAGGGGCATCACAGCATTCTAGGCGAAGTGTTTGAGGGCGCCGTGCGCGTCCATCGCCGGGAATGTCCACAAATTCTCACGCTGGAGCGAGAGGCGCCAGGGAAGCTCATTAAGTTGGAATGGGGTAGCAGTATCCCCCGTCGCTTCCCCTTCGATATCGAGGTGCGGGCCTACGATCGCGCCGGTTTGCTTTTTGATGTGACGCACGTGTTTGCCCAGGAACACATCGATGTGCTTTCGAGCACCACGCGCACTGATCGCTTGGTGTCTACGGCCACCATTGAGCTCACGGTGGAGCTCGATGGCCTTGCCTCTCTGGGGCGTTTACTTGACCGGATTACTCAGATTCCGAACGTCATTGACGCCCGGAGAGCGCCGCGGGATGGGGTTGGGGCGACGCTTGTCCGGCCCTAGGGGCCCGTGTAAGGTTCCCGGTCCCAGTCATTCATGCTTTCGGAAAGAGAGCGCCGCGCAACCCCCCGCGCGTTAAGTCGAAGCGAGTCGTTCATGCGAATAATCTTATTGGGTGCCCCCGGCGCTGGAAAAGGAACGCAGGCCCAGTTCCTGATGGATAAGTTCTCCATTCCCCAAATCTCTACCGGGGACATGCTCCGGGCGGCGCGCGCTGCGGGTACGGAGCTTGGGCAGGAAGCCGAGCGTTACATGAGTACCGGCGAACTGGTTCCCGATGCGCTGATCATTGCGCTCGTGAAGGATCGTATCGCCCAGCCGGATTGTGCGAACGGGTTCCTCCTCGATGGTTTTCCCCGCACCATTCCCCAGGCCCAGGCACTTGACGAGGCCGGCGTCGCCATCGACGAGGTGGTCGCGCTAGACGTGGACGACGAGGAAATCGTCAAGCGCCTTTCCGGACGCCGGGTGCACGAAGCATCCGGGCGGATCTATCACGTGGAGTACAACCCGCCGAAGGTTGCGGGGCAGGACGATCAAACTGGCGAGCCCCTGATTCAGCGACAAGATGACCGGGAGGAAACGGTGCGCCGTCGCCTCGAGGTTTATCGCGACCAAACTCGTCCCCTCGTAGACTTTTATCAAGGGTTGGCTGCGGAGCGGGCGACCCTGCGCTACGCGGGCATTATGGGCTCCGGTTCCGTGGAGGCGATCCGCGACAAAATCTTTGCGGCGCTGGATGCGCCGAAGGGGTAAGACTTCGTTGCGTTAAGGCCGTGAAACAAGGCTCTGAAAAGCGCGCGTTTCCCGAGGGAATCGCGCGCTTTTTTTTGCGCCATGGGAAAGGTGTTTTGCTGCTCGCTAGGGCAAAGATGAAATTTAGCGGATGTCCTCGTATCATGCGGCGCTGTTTTGCGGGCAACCGCATTTTTTGAAGCAACCTAAGGAGCATCCCATGGCGAAAGCGCCACGAGCGAAAACCGCAGCAAAGGCCCCGGCAAGCCCGGTCAATTCCGAGCTGGCACGCGCGGAAAAGGCGCTGGCTGCGGCGCAAAAGGCCATGGAGGCAGATCGTGCCCGGGTGGCTGCGGCAAAGAAGCGCGTGTTAGCCGCTCAGGTGAAGGCTCGCGGCTCTGCCCGTAAGTCCGACAAAAACGCGCTGGTTGCGGCGCGGGCTGCGCTGCAAAAGGCGAGCGAAAAGGTGCGTGGAACCCGCGGCACCCTGGCTACGGCGCAGGCAGCCCTGCGGGCGGCGAAGGCCAAGGCCAAGGTGGCTGCGCAGAAGGTCACCATTGAAGCGGGGCTCGCAGCGGCCAATGCTGCTGCGCAGGCTAAGATGTCTGAGCGCCTCGAGAAGGCCGTCGCCCAGTTCCGCAGCAAGAAGGCTGCAGCGCTTGCGCGGGTTGAGAAGCGCCGCGCCGCCGCTCGAGCTGCGACTGCCGCGCGCCGGCTGCGGGCGCTAGAAAAAGGCGTCGCCAAGAAGCCGGCGGCCAAGAAGCCGGCTGCTAAGACGCCCGCCGGGAAAGCGCCGGCGGCGCCCAAGGCCACTGCGAAAAAAGCACCGGCGAAGAAGCCCGTCGTAAAGAAGGCGTCGGCGGCGCCCAAGGCCGCTGCGAAAAAAGCACCGGCGAAGAAGCCCGCTGTGAAGAAGGCGCCGGCCCCCAAGGCACCGGCTAGAAAGACTGCCGCTAAGTCGAAGTAAGGCGCTCTTCGCCCCTAGGGGGCGATGCGTCGTTGAAGAAACCCCGGGGGCGTCACCCTCGGGGTTTTTTTATGCCAGGGGCAAAAAGAGGACTTCCGCCCCCGCGGGAAGATCTCCCTCGGGAAGGGAAAGATCGAGCAGGCAGTTGGCTTCGGCGAGGCCGCTGAGCAGATGGGAATCCTGCGCATCGAAGGCTTCCACGGAGAAGCCCTGGGCCGTGGCCGTAAAGATCCCCCGCTGGAAGTCACGACGCCCGGGGGTCTTTTTCAGGCCTTTTGTCAGCGTTCCCCGGAGGCGTAGGGGAGGCGTTAGGATTTCCCCGGCCAGCACGCGCAGGGCCGGGGCGACGAGCAAATGAAAGGTCGCAAAGGCAGAAACGGGATTTCCCGGAAGACCAAAGAAGGCGCGTTGTCCCTGCAGCATGCCGTAGCTGAAGGGACGGCCGGGCTTTAGCGCGAGGCGGTGAAAGGTGAGGGCGCCCTGCTGTTCGAGCCAAGGTCTCAGCACGTCCGCGTCGCCCACGGAAACCCCACCGGTGGAGATCAGCGCGTCGGCCCCGGCCTCGAGCATTTTCCCTAGGGTGTGCTCGAGCGCTGCGGTGTCGTCGCGGCTGTGCCAGCATCCCAGCACTTCGACGGGAAGGGCCGCGAGGGCCGCGGGCAGCAAGGCTTGGCTGGCGTCATGAATCTGTCCCCAGGCTAGGGGGGCGCCGGGCTCGGCGAGCTCGTCCCCGGTGCTGAGCAGGGCGACCCGGGGGCGGCGCCAGCAGCGCACGGCGTCGAGCCCTGCTGCCGCGAAGAGGCCTAGGTGCCGGGCATGAAGGGCAAGGCCAGGATGCCCGAGGGGCTGGCCCTCGGCGACGTCGCCCCCGGCGGGACGCACATAGCGCCCGCCCTCCAGGGTCTCTTCGGTAAAGATGCGATCTCCTTCTCGACGACATTCCTCCTGGGGCAGGACGCTGTCGCAGCTGGGGGGCACCGGCGCGCCGGTGAAGATGCGAACGCAGCTTCCCGGGGGTGGGGCTTCGTTCCAGGGCTGACCGGCCCAGGCCGTGCCGACCACGGCTAGCCCCTCTTTGCTTAGCGCCTCCAGCTCCGTGGCCCGGCAGGCATAACCGTCCATGGCGGAGGCAGGGAAGGGCGGAACGGGGTGGGTGGCTCGGGGCGTTTCGCTCAAGATGCGTCCAAGCGCTGCGCTTAGGGGAAGGCGCTCTTCCCAATGCGGGGCGGGGAGCGTGGCTTCTAGCTGGGCCCAGGCGTCGTCGAGCTCGATCATGGCAAGGGTCGTCCTTTGCAGGGGAACGCCGTATTCTAGCGCCCCGACGAAAGGGGCACGCCATGCTGGGATCGCTTACATCGCCGTTGAACGTTCTCGCCCTCGACACCTCGGGGCCCGCCTGCTCCCTCGCCTTGAGCACGGAGGGGGGGGTGCTGGAGCGGCACGAAACGGGCGCCCGCATTCATAACGAACGGCTCCTTGCCCTGCTCGACGAACTTTTCAAGGAAGCAGCGCTGTCTCCCCGAGCGTTGGATTGCCTCGTGCTTTCCGTGGGCCCTGGCGCCTTTACGGGGCTGCGCATTGGCACCTCTGCGGCGCAGGCCCTGGCCTTCGCAGCGTCCGCGCCGGTGCTTTGCGTCTCGAGCCTCGAGGCGCTTGCCCTGACCCATCAGGCCGCGGTGCTGGCCGCGGGGCTCGACGCCGTGGAGGTGCTGGTGGATGCGCGCATGGGGGAACTCTATCGAGCGACCTTTGCCCTCGCCGGCGATGGTCTGGAATATCGGGATGAGGACCAGATCACCACGGCCGAGAGCCTGACGGAGGCGCCGATCCTTTCCTCCCGGTGGGGGCTGATCGGGGATGGGCAGAGCCTTCCCGCCCTCGCGCCGCGGGGCGCTGAAGTGGGTTTCCGGGAGCCCAGCAACATTGTCCGAGCCCGGGCGCTGCTGCCCCTGGTGGCCCGGCGCGAGGCAGGCCCCCCGGAAAAGGCGGTGCCGCGTTATCTCGAGGGGCGCGTGCGATGGCAGCCCGCTACAGCCCCGGGCACCGCCGTCCCCAGCGCCGGATGATGGCTGGGGCGCTGCCGTCCGCTTCCCTTTTCGATGGCCTCTCGGAGTGTGCCCTGCCCGAGGATTGGCGCTGGCGTCGGGACGGACCCCTGACCCTCGTGCCCCCAGCAGTCCTGGCGTTAGCGCCGCTCACCTTGGATTTTGGGGCCGGGCGCCTCGCGCACCGTTTACTGCGGGCTGCGGAGGAACCCTTGGTGCGCGCCCTGGGCCTGCGGCGAAAGGACGGTCCGCGCCGGGTCGTGGATATGACTGGAGGGCTGGCGGGGGATGCCTCGCGCATGGCGGCGGCGGGGGCAGAGGTGCTGCTCATCGAGCGCCACCCCGCTGTCCTGGCACTCGTGGTGGATGCCCTTCGTCGCGCCGAGGCTGAAGGGCAAGCCCCCTGGGGGAATCGGTTGCGGCTGGCGCTGGGGAACGCGTGCGACGTCCTTCCCAAGGGCTTCGATGCGGCCTACCTCGACCCGATGTATCCCCCTCGAAGAAAGGCGGCCCTGGGGGCTCAGGAGCTACGCGTCCTCGATGCGCTGTTTGCGGCGTCGGAAGGGGGCGAGCGCGCGGAGGCGAGTACGCCCGAGGCGCTGCTCGCCGCGGCCCGGCGCGGAACCTTTCGGCGCATCGTTATGAAGGGGCCGGCAAGCTACGCGCCGCCGCCTCCAGCGCCCGACTTCGTCCATCGGGGTAAGGCGGTGAACTTCTACGGCTGGCTATCTTCCGCGAACAGCGCCTGAGGCTCGGCGAACTGGCTCTGCAGGGCCGGATCTATGGCGCTGCGGCCAAGGCGAAGGGTCTCCCTAAGAAGCTCCGTGGGAAAGAGGCTGCCGTCTCTCAGGGTCGCGAAGCGCCCTTCCACCAGGGCCAGGGCGAGATCGTGACGCTCCGCGGCGAAGCTCTTCTCATCGCCCTCCAGCACTGAGGTCCAGCGCAGGATCAGGGATTCCCAGCGGGTTTCAAAGGTTTTCGGATCGAGGCCCGGACGAGCGCTCAGGAGCTGCCCGGCTAGGTATAGGCGGTGGAGCAGGTCGATCCCAAGCTTTGCCAGCAAGGGGGCAAGGGGATGGGGGCTGCGGCGCCAGCCTCGGCAGCGGCCCCGAAGGAGAAGTCCTGTCTCTTCCAGCGCTGCGAGCTGAGCCTGCAGAGGGGGGAGCCCATCCTTTGCGGTGGGGAGCTTCCAGGCGTGGGTTAGCAGCGGGGTGAGGCGGGTCATGGCCCCTGCCAGATAGGCCTCGCTTCGCGGGCGATTCACGAGCGCGAGGAGCACCGCAGGTAGGATCACGCAGTGGGCAAGGCCGTTTCGATACCAAAGCAGATAGGGCGCTGCGCGCTTGGCGCTGAGCACGGGCCCGAGGGGGTCTTCGATGCGCTCTAAAAGCCCATCTTCCTCCCCCCGTGCCAGGAGCGGCCTGGCCTCTAGGTTCGGATGGGCTTGCAGGGGCGAAAGGGGCAGGCGCTGTAGTAAGGCCTCCAGTGTCTGCAGGCTTTCCAGCGCCTGCTGCTCGCGCAGCCGTGTCTTCGGCGCAGCGAGGAAGAGGAGCGCGAGGCGACCGATCCCGTTGGCCGGCGCAACGGCGTTGATGCGACCGAGCAGCGTCGCACCCAGGGTCCGTAGGGTGGCGCTATCCTCCGGGCCGGTGGTTGGGTGCTGTGCTAGAAAAGCCGAAAGGGGCAGGGGCTCGCCAAAGGTGACGGTCACGCCCCCAAAGCGCTGGCGCAGGAATTGGCGCGCCGAGCGGAGCAGGCCCAGGAGGCTTTCCCGCTCCTTCTCACCGCCGCGGAGTTCCTTCAGGTAGCTACCCCCTTCGATAATGCGCTCGTAGCTGAAGTGCACCGGTACAAAGGCGAGGGGCCGGCGGAGCCCGCGGTGATGCGCCCCAAGGGTCATGCGCAGCATGCCCCAGCGCGCGCTCAGCATGCGGCCGCTCCGACTGCGCCCCCCCTCCACGAAGTACTCCATGGCGAAGCCGTGGGTAAAGAGATGATCCACGTAGCTCTCAAAGACTGCGGTGTAGAGGGGGTCCCCGGCAAATTTACGGCGCATGAAAAACGCCCCGCCGCGCCGTAGCAGCGGGCCGGCTACGGGCAGGTTCAGATTATTGCCGGCGGCGATGTGGGGCAGCATGACGCCCCCATAGAAGAGCACGTAGCTGAGCAGAAGATAGTCGATGTGGCTACGATGGCAGGGCACGTAAACCAGGGTGTGGTCCCCGGCGAGCTCCCGGGCGCGATCGAGATGCTTAACCGTTACCCCGTCGTAGAGGCGATTCCAGAGCCAGCTCAGCAGCCAGTCGAAAAAGCGTACCGTCGGATAGGAAATGTCCGAAACGATCTCCTCAGCCATGGCTCGGGCGTCGCGCCAGGCCCGCTCCCGGGGCTGGTCAGCGGCGTCGATGGCCGCGCGCACCCGAGGATCCTGAAGCACCTCCCCCAGGAGGGTGCGACGGTGGGACAGGTCCGGGCCCAGAAGCGCTTCCCGGTGCCCCCGAAAGTGCTGCCGCAGTAGCCGGAGGAGGCGCCGCTCGGCGATGGCCGGGGGGCAACCCCGAGGGAAGGCCCCCGGTTCGATGGCCGGGGCAAAGCGCAGAAAGATGTGATGTCGGTTGAGCGCGAAGGCAAGCCAGCGCCGGAGCCGGCCCGTGGTGGACCATCGCTCACTGAATAGCCAGGGAAGGAGGGCGCCCTGGCGCTGGGGGGCGCGGCCCCAGAAGACAGACACAGCAAAGAGCTGCGGCGGCGTGTCACTACCCAGCTGCTCCGCGAGCGCGGGCAGGGCTTCGGAAAAGCGCCGGGCGCTGCGCCGACCGAACAGCCAGTGGCCTTCCCGGCGGCGTAAAAACACTAGCCCTGGCTCCGTGCTGGGCCCAGCGAGCTCGCCTTGAGCAAGGGGTAGGCCCTGGCGAAGGCACACGCTTTCAAGGGCTAGGCGCGCCAGGTGGGAGCGCTCCTCAAGGACGTAGACAGGGGCGGAGCATAGGGTTTCCGGGAGCCCTTCAACATCCAGGGCGCGGGCACGGAAGGCGCGGCCGAGAAGCCCTCGCAGCAGGCGATACCCCAGACTGTCCCCCCACGGCCGTGCCACGGCGTGTCCCTCTCCCAATGGTCTGGGCGTCAGTGTAGCAAGGGCATCAAAGAAAAAGCGTTAGGGAGTCTTGGGGTCCCGGCCCTCGTAGTAGCCATCGATGGTCCGGGGCGCATCCTGCCCCTCGCGCTGGGGCGTCACGCGCCAGATGCCATCCGCCTTCCGCGTCGTCACCGCTTCCACTTCCCCCGTTTCTCGCAGGATGGTCGGGCGGAGGAAGACCAGAAGATTACGCTTGATCCGCTCCCGGCTGGTGTTTTGGAACAGCTTTCCGGCCACGGGAATGGCGGAAAGGAGGGGGACGCGTTGCACCGACTCCTGTGTGTCGTCCTGGATCAGGCCGCCGAGCACGATGGTTTGCGCATCTTCAGCCAGGATCACCGTATTAATGGTGCGCTTGTTGGTGACGATGTCGGAGAAGCCCCCGGCTCCGATGGTCCCGGCGTTGGCTACGGAGGACACCACCTGTTCCACCTCGAGGCGCACCGAATCCCCTTCGTGGATGTGCGGAACCACGCGCAGCGTGATGCCCACGTCTTCCCGTTGAATCGTGGTGAAGGGGTTATTCGCGCCGCTCTGGTTCGTCGTGAAGGACCCCGTCCGGAAGGGGACGTTTTGCCCCACCACGATGGAGGCTTCCTCGTTATCTAGGGTAAGAATGCTCGGCGTAGAGAGCAGGTCCGAGTCGCTGTTGCTGTTTAAGGCTTGAAGGACCGCCCCGAAGGAGACGCCATTGGATAGCTTAGCCACGGCCACGGAGGGGCTGGTGAGGCTGGCGCCGGCACCGAGGAGGTTCAAATCCTGGGTGCTTTCGATGGTGCCGTCGCCGATAGCGTTCCCCAGTAGGGCTTGGAGGGCCCCGGCGAGGGGGCTCACGGCGAGGGGTGCGGAGCTGCCCTCCCGGTCGATCACGGCCAAATCCACGCCCAGATCTCGCCGGTCCTGCACCGCGACCTCCACGATAGCTGCTTCGATCAGCACCTGGGTGCGGCGGACGTCGAGGCTTTCGAGAAGATTGGAGACCTCCGCCAAGGTTGAAGGATCGCTTCGTACCACCACCGCATTGAGGGACGGGTCTGCGGCAATGGTCGTGGCGGAAGCACCGCCTTTATTTCCGTCCTTTCCGGTAACGATCCCCTGGAGAAGCCCCGCTACCTCTTCCGCATCGGCATGGCTCAGGCGAAACACTCGCGTAGAGCCTTGGCGCGTGGCGGGCTGGTCGAGCTGCTCAATGAGGCGCTGAAGCCGCGCCAGGGGTTCGGCCTGGCCCCGAAGCACAAGGGAATTGTTTCGGGCGTTCGCCACCACCTGCACCGCCTGAGGGTTATTCCCGCTTTCTCCCAGGGCATCGGGCGCAAGTTCGGCCAAGAGGGCCACCATGGTGTCGACGTAGGCCTCCTTCAGGGGCACCACCACGACCTGCTCGTCATTGGCGACGTCGATTTCCTGAATGATTTTCTCCATGCGCGCGATGTTTTCTGCATGGTCCGAAAGAATGATGACGTTGGGCTTATCGACGGAGGCGACGTGGCCGTATTGGGGAATGAGGGGGCGGAGAATCTTGACCAGTTCGTTCGAGGGAACGTTTTCGGCCTTGATGACCCGGGTCACAATGGCTTCGCCATTGGCCCCCTCGGTGAAGTCCAGGGGCGCGCTCGACTGCTTCGCCAGCGTTTGCTGGACAATTTTGATGACCCCACCGGCGGGGATGGCGGCGAAGCCATGCACGCGAAGGACCGACTGGAAGAGCTCATAGACGCCGTCCTCATCGAGGGCCGTGGACGACACGATGGTGATGCGCCCCTGCACCCGCGGATCGATGACGAAGTTCTTGCCCGTGATGCGGGCGACTTCAGAAATAAAGGCGTCCAGTTCGGCGTCCTTGAGATTGATCTGCCAGCTGCCCGTTTCCCCCTGGGCGCCGAGGGCCAGGGTCAGGAACATCGCCGTGGCAAGCACGCGCCGACCGCTTCGGGCGAGAAGGCAACGCAGCATCAGGAGAGGATTCGACATGGGCGGCTCACTCAGGAATGGGGGCGGTGACGAAGAAGGTTCGCTGGCCGCGTTGAATTTCAAGGCGTGCGCTGCCCGAGGCGAGCACCGCATCAATTTGTTGGGGGTTTTGCGCCAGGCCGTCAACGCCTTGGCCATTGACCGAGAGGATGCGATCCCCGGGGCGCAGGCCCACTTGGGCTAGGGCGGCCGCGGGCACCTGATTGTTGATTTCCAGGCCGGCGCCGCCGCTGGCGGGGGCGAGGCCGTAGCTCGCGAGGGCGGCTTCCCCCTGCTCCGCGAGGGCACCTTGGAAGGC